>NZ_JBTLRW010000005.1:0-375845 GCF_054483875.1 Paenibacillus sp. BAC0078 | reverse complement strand
GAACCAACTGATCCAAACAGACAAGCTCCATTTGATATTTCCCGCTATTCCCTTGATCCTTCTCGTTTAACATGAGACACCGCACTTTCTTACAAAGTTACCTATATTATACCAAATGAATGCGATGTCGTATTGAATTATTGGGTTTCTCAACAGTCTGACTAACTCCAACTAATTGTTGCTATACATCCCTTGAAGGCTAAATACAGCAAAATTACGTGGAGAAATTCCAGTAAAAACTTCATTTCGAGCGATGAACGGGAAATTAGGTGGAGAAATTCCGCTGCTTTTTGGTTTGCCGAAAGCACAGCCCCGTATGTACAGCATGCAGGACAGACGGGGAAGCGGATTCGGCTCTATCATCACATCTTTTGTGAAGCCGAGTGAGTGGCAGGGACAGCTTGATATGATGTGCCAGCGTCCCTGGCAATCGTTCATCGGCCCGGGCTTTAATAGGCTATTGATGCTTGTAATAAAACACTGTGCCGGTCTTGTTACCATCGTGGGAGATGGCGTACTCCGGGATTGTGCCCGCTTTCTCGAAGCCCCGTGACTGGTACAGGAGGTTCGAGGGATCGCCTTCGCGTGTATCCAGCACCAGCAGGGTCCGGCCATTCGCAGCCGCTGTCTGCTCTGCAGTGTCCATCAGCATCCCGGCAATGCCTTTGCGGCGGTGCTTCGGATGCACCATCAGCTTGGCAATTTCCGCCCGGTGCGCACCGTTCGGCTTGGTTACATAATGGAGCTGCACAGTTCCTACAATGGTTTCACCTTCAAAGGCTACCCAGAGAAGCACACCGGGGCCAAGCACCCCCTGCCAGTAATCAGAGGCATCCTCTACGGCCAGCGGAGGCAGGAAGCCGACAGAGGCGCCGTCTTCTACCACGTCTATAAGCAACCGGTTCAATTGCCGGGCAATATCCGGCTGTAATTCATCTAGCAATGCAATGGTGATTTCATGGCCCATCAAGTCTCATTCCTCTCGTACACAAGGTTTGTAGCAGCTTCGATATGAATGATTCCGCACAAAATCCATTATACTCATGTAATAAAAGTTTACAATTCCAAATTAAAGCGAATGTTTATGCGGCATATAGATGTTAGGTATGAGTCCTTTTCTGCCAAAGGCTGCGGAGAAGCGCTGGGCTGTAGCCGTGAGAGGCGCAAGATTAATCGTTAAGCTGACAGACAGAGTGAGGGAGTGGGATTTGAGCTGAAATTTGAGCATGCCGCCGTTCAGGAGGGCCAGATAAGACGCCTGCGCGATGCAGCCAGTATCTTGGTATCTTACCGGGAGTGCAAGCGGGATAACTGTATTTACTACAATTATTCAGAGCCGTTTCGACGATTTTGTACGAATAAATGCAGTCTGTGCAATTAAAAAACAGGATCAGGCCCTCTTTAGCCTAATCCCGCTAATATAATTGTATGGAATGCAGTTATTTCCATAATGGTACTGAGAAGACGGGTTTTACCTGCACAAAATGCAGTTAAACGCTGAATGCTAGTGTCCGTTCAACCGGGCTGCAGCCTGGATTGTCCGCCAAGGAGCCGGGGCAGCAGAGTCAGCAGCCTCTCCCGGGTCATGGCGTCCCCGTAGTTCCACTTGGCTCCGTCGAGCAGGTAGGCATGGCCCCGGCGGACGGCGGGCAGGCTGCTCCAGAGCGGACTTGCCAGCGGCAGCTCCATAGCTGCCCGGGAGTCTTCGCGCTGCGGAATGAGCATGAAGATGCGGTCTCCCGCATAGGTGTGCAGCTTCACCGGGTCAACCTCCGCGAAGCCCAGCTCCTGATCCAGAATGCCCTGGATTTCCGCTGTCGGCTGCAAGCCGCCAGGGGCATACAAGGCACTGGATAATCCGGACATTCCCATGGCGAATAGATGGTTGCCATGGTCGTAGAACAGTGCGGAAGCGGTCTCGCCAGGCTGGAGGATACCGCTGTAAAGACGCTGCCACATGGCGGCGTTTTTGGCGCTATAGGACTCAAGCCAGGCTTCGGCTTCACGCTGCTTGCCCAGCCAGCTTCCCAGAATCCGCATGCGGCGCTCAAGGGGCGCGAATGAATCGAAGGTGAGCGTGGGGGCGATGCCGGAGATACGCCTATAGACCTTTTCATCCGCATTCGCGACAATAATCAGGTCGGGGTTCAAGGAATGGGCCAACTGCGGGTCCAGATCAGGTCAGGCTGCAGTTCCAGAGTCTTCTCCAGATTGATCGGGAATCCGACATCCTCCACACCTTGCAGCTTATCCTCAAAAACCTGATCTTCGCCCATTGAAAGCGGATATCCGATCGCCTGTACACCCAGCGCGAGCAGATCACCATAGGTTTCTCCCGAGAAAATCACCCGTTTGGGATGAACCGGGATTTCCACAGTATGTCCCACATAATCCTTATATGTGCGCGTCTCTGCGGCCGGTGTTTTCTCAGATGTGCCGCATGCGAGCAGCAGCGTGGCCATCAGGAAGATGACGCATAATACGGCGAAAGGTTGTCTTGTTGTTCTCATGAAATCTATACCTCCTGAAATGCCAATAATGATAATCATTCTCGATAAACAAGAAATATCATAAAATAAAGTCACCTGTTACTCAATGGACAAAATTCAATAGCGGATTTGCTTTTGTGCAAGCTGCATTTTTTTAGCGAAAAATAAGACTTGGACAACTTTCAGAATAGATTCAGTTTCGGTTGCTATGATGCATTCAACTTGCAAATTTCCCGGGAGGGGCAGGGTCTGCCCAGAAGGCCGGACATCCAATTATACATAAGCAATAAAATGATATTAAATCGTTGTTATCTGAAGTAGAATGAGACTTTCACACCTGCCGATGGAACCACGGCGGATGTGACCAATAAGGCAACCTGGAGTTCCAGCGATGAGGCGGTAGCTTATGTGTCCAAAGGCAGTGTTACCACGTACAGCGAAGGGAATACAACGATCACTGCGAGCTACGGCTCGAAGAATGTAACCGTAACTGCCACTGTAGGCAAAAGCAATAAGCTTAGCGTGGACGATGACAGTGTATTCCTTAGGCTGAACAAAACGCAGCAGTTAGTGCTGACCGCGCTGGACGCGGGAGGTGTCTCCAGTGTGGTGACAAATGAAGCGGTGTGGACCTCGGCAGATGAGAATGTTGCTACTGCAGTCAAAGGTTTGATTACAGGCTACAAGTCGGGAACTACCACAGTGACTGCAGCATACGGCGGCAAGACCGTTACGATTACTGTGAATGTTGAAACAGCCTCCCGGCTAAATGTTACCATCAGCAAGCTGAACCTCGGCATTGACCAGAGCAAATCTGTGACGGTGATGGCCAGCTATAAGGATGGAACCTCACAGGATGTGACGGACGATGCGGTATGGAGCTCGGATCATTCCGACATCGCAGATGCAAGTGACGGCACGATTACCGCTTATGCTACAGGCAGCGCAGTGATCACCGCCTCTTATGGCGGGAAGACTGCAAGCATCAAGGTAACGGCGGGAACACCGGAGAAGCTGACGCTGCAGGCGAAGACGGTGGAGCTTCAGGAAGATGAGACCTATCAGGTTATAGCAACCGGCGGGTATAGTGACGGCACGGACAAAACCTTGACGGATGAGGTGGAATGGAGCACCAGTGATGCGAAGATTGCCACGGTCGAAGATGGACTGATTACCGGCGTCGGCGTGGGTACAGCGGTGATCACGGCCAAAGTAGGCACGGTAAAAGCTACGATTACGGTCAATGTGGGCCTGGTCGATGAGCTGGCTGCAAGCGTAAGCTTGATTACGATGTCGGCTGCAGACAAAGAGCAGATCACATTGACAGCTACTGATTCATCGGGGGTAGAAAGTAATGTGACTGCAGATGCAGAATGGAGCTCGTCCAAGGCAACGGCAGCAACGGTGAAGAAGGGCCTGGTGACCGGTGTTCTGAAAGGCAAGACGACGATCACCGCTTCCTACGGAGGCCAGAATATCATGATCAACGTGGAAGTGGATCAAATATCGAAGATTGAAGCTTCCGTGACTAACATGGCAATGAAATCCGGCGAAACAGCTAAAGCCACAGTAACCATTACGTTCAGTGACGGGAGAACCAAAGATGTTACTGACAAAGCAGAGTGGAAAAGCGGCAGCTACAAAATTGTCACGGCGACCAAAGGCACGTTTCAAGCGGTCGGTTACGGCAAATCCTACGTGAGCGCAACATATGGCGGCAAAACCGTTAAAATTCCAGTCACAGTAGATGTGCTGAAATATCTGGAGGTCAGCCAGATGAATCTGACGCTGACTGAGGGCCAATCCGTGCAGCTAACGGCAACGGCCACCTTTGAAGACGGCAGTGAGTCGGATGTCTCCAAAAGCGCGGTTTGGGCATCGACCAAAGAACTGGTAGCTACCGGGAAGAACGGGCTGGTTAAGGCGAACAGCAAAGGCTCAGCTTATATCTCGGTGAAATACGGCGGCAAGACCGTCAAAATTAAAGTGACTGTGAAATAGCAGCGTTGTTCGCTTGGGTTTTCTTTCATTACAAAAGTGCTCGCCGCATTCTCCAAAATTGGAGGGTGCGGTGTTTTTTGTTGGAAATAATCAATTGCACTTTATACAGTAGATCGCAGCATTATTCGGCAAAAAAAGGGTTCTGTTGTATTTGGTACAGCGGATTTTAGCTGAGATGCAGGAAATGGGCGGGATCGGTCTTTTTGAGTGTATAAAGTGCAACAGAATTGAAAATCCACGGTGCTGCGCCTAATTCAATTGCAGAAAATACAGTAGAAGAGTTAGCAGGACCTGGATTGCTGCAGCGGGTACAGTTCCAATACGGAATTTGTTATTAACAACTTGATAATATCAATAAATCGTGCTATGATTCTGTTAATAACGAATTGTTAATAACAAGAAGACAGGAGGTTTTGTCCATGTTCGGATTCAGATTTGTGAAATTCCAGCCCAGTGACTATGTGCTCAAGGTGAAGAACGGCAAGGTCGTGCGCGAGGGAGTGGGGCTTTCTTTTCACTATTATGCGCCTACGACTTCGGTTGTTGTGGTTCCGGTATCCTCGATTGATGTTCCGTTCATGTTCGAAGAGATAACGAATGATTATCAGACGGTGACGGTGCAGGGGCAGCTCACTTACCGGATTGTTGACTACCGCAAGACTACGCAGATCCTGAACTATACCTACAATTTGCGGAAAAACACGTACTTGTCCGATGATCCCGGCAAGCTGGCCCAGCGCGTGATTAATGTCGCCAAGGTGCTGACCAAGAAGCAGCTAGAGCAGCTGCCGCTGCGGGAGGCGATTCAGTCCAGTGAACGTCTGGCGAAGACCATCACTCAGGAAATTGAACGGAACGCGGAGATTGAGAAGCTGGGCATTGAGCTGATGGGTTTGTCGATTCTGGCTATTGTTCCGAATAAGGAAACTTTGCGTGCTTTAGAAGCACAGGCCAGGGAAGAGATTCTCCGCAGCGCCGACAATGCGCTCTATGAACGCCGCAATGCTTCCATTGAACAGGAGCGCCGTGTGAAGGAGAATGAGCTGAATACGGAGATTGCCGTGGAGGCGAAGAAAAAGCAGATCCGCGAAACCCAGCTCGACGCCGAGCGTTCGGTGAAGCAGAAGCAGAATGCGATGAAGGAGGAGCAACTCAGCTTCGATACCGCGCTTGAAGAGAAGAAGCAGGAGCTGATCGGGCTGACCGTAGCGAACAAGCGGGCTGAAGCAGATGCCAAAGCCTATGAGCTGTCGGCGGTGATGAATTCACTGCAGGGTGTGGCCCCAGGTGTGCTGCAAGCACTGACCAATGTTGGCATGAAGCCTGATAAGCTGATTGCAATCGCCTTCCAGGAGCTGGCGGAAAATGCGGCCAAAATCGGCCAGTTGAACATTACACCTGATCTTCTGCAGGGCATTATGGCTAATCCGGGTTCGGCAGGAAGCGGTGCAGCGGTGAATAAAGGAGCGGGTGGACGATGAGCAGCAGAGCTTCAGAGAATAAAATCATTCTGATTAAGCGCAAGACTCGTCTCGAAGAGCTGGTCGTCCGCTACAATACCATCCAGCAGGCGCAGTTTTATATTGAACGGCTGGGCGCGGATTTCAGTGATTATATGAGCGAAGATTTTCATTACCGGAAGGCTGTGGAGACTGCAGTCATTGAGCTTAGCGCGGTGGGCCGGGTGCAGCTGCTGGAGCGGCAGCATGTGCCGAACTTCATCTTTGGGGATCAGGATACGGTGGTTGTGCTGGGACAGGACGGACTTGTAGCCAATACGCTAAAATACCTGCATGAGCAGCCCCTGATCGGGGTAAATCCCGATCCCGGACGCTGGGATGGTGTGCTGCTGCCGTTCACCGTCAAGGATCTGCGGACGCTTGTGCCCGAGGTGTTCCGGGGGCAGCGCCAGGTGCGCGAGGTCACGCTTGCCAAAGCGCAGCTTAATGACGGGCAATGCCTCTACGGCGTCAATGACTTATTCATTGGCCGCAAAACCCATGTGTCCGCCCGCTATCAGATGGAGCTGAACGGCATCGCCGAGCAGCAGTCCTCCAGCGGTATTATCGTCTCCACCGGCATGGGCTCTACCGGCTGGCTCAAAAGTGTGCTCGCCGGAGCGGCGGGAATATCCCGCAGCGCGGCGCAGCTTCAGATGACGGGAGTTGCGGCCGATTTCGGGCAGGCCGCGGGGCAAGCTGCCGGAAGAGATGGGCGTGCTCCTTCAGGGGGGTTGCCTGCAAATCCGGCTGGCGGCACATTCATGGAGCAGCCGCTGGCCTGGGATCGTCCGCACCTGATCTTTACGGTTCGGGAGCCCTTTCCCAGCCGGACCACCTCTGCCGGCCTGGTCCTCGGACAGATCAGCAATCATGCCCCACTGAAGATTACCTCTCAGATGCCGGAGGACGGAGTCATTTTTAGCGATGGTGTTGAGAGCGACTTTCTCGAGTTCAACTCCGGCGTCGAAGCGACAATTAGCCTGGCTGAGAAGCGCGGACGGCTGGTGGTGTAATGAACGCGCCTTAATAAAGCGAAAAAGCGGCTACTCCCGCAGAATAATCTGCAAGAATAGCCGCCCCGGAGCGCTACGCATCATCGCCTTGATGGGCCGTTAC
This sequence comes from Paenibacillus sp. BAC0078, assembly GCF_054483875.1. Taxonomy (NCBI): domain Bacteria; kingdom Bacillati; phylum Bacillota; class Bacilli; order Caryophanales; family Paenibacillaceae; genus Paenibacillus; species Paenibacillus sp. BAC0078. Next base: position 368,737 of record NZ_JBTLRW010000005.1, on the reverse strand, counting down.
CCCGCCAACTAGCTACTGGAAGTTGCGTCCTTGATTCATTGGCGAGCCGTAGGATGAGCCGGATATTGGGGAAGTGTGCATCGGCTGCTGCTGTCCATACGAGGGATTAAAGGCGGGGTTGTAGCTGTGCCCCCCTGTACTGTAAGCTGGCATGCCCGGATTAAAGCTGGTTGTCATGGAGCTTTGCTCCATTTGTCTAGTGATTTGGGAGATGTGCTGGAGCTGCTGCATCGCAGTCTGATGCCCCTGAAGCGACTGTTGAATCATCTGGATGGCTTTTTGGCTATGCTGGCTAAGCTCCTGAAGCTTGGCGGCATGCTGCTGTTCTTGCTGAAGGAGCTGCTGGTAATTCTGCGTGCCCTGCTGGGTCTGGTTCACAAGCTGCTGGATGATTTGTTCGCATTGGTTGATCTGGCTGGAAATCATTGAGTTCAAAGTATTGTTCCTCCTAGACAGGCTCGATTTTGTAATGCGCCCTTATTATCTGTGAGGAAGGTGCTGAATATTCATGTAACCACATAATCAGGAGGACGAGCCAAACAGAAAGGAGCAAGCCGTACTGAAACTTTTGCTGCCTGATTTCGTTTAATAAAAAGGTGATTTCCAGAATCGCCCATTACTTGGAGGTGGGGCAGCATGAATCTGCTGGGTCAATTTTTTAGAATGAAGGGCTTTGTGGCGCGAAGCCTGGCGGTGATACTTGCATTTGTATTTTTGCTTACGGTTTGTTTCACAGGAGCGGCTCCGGCATCGGCGTCGGCATCCTCGGATCTCATTATTGTAAATAAAAAAACGAACACGCTGGGCTATTTCAGCGGCGGCAAGATGGTCCGGTCCTTTCCGGTTGCCACAGGCAAAAACAAAAGTCTAACGCCTGAAGGCCGCTTCAAAATTGTAATCAAGATCAAAAACAGACCTTACTATAAGGAGCACATCCCCGGAGGCGATCCGGCCAATCCGCTCGGCGACCGCTGGCTGGGGCTGGAAGTGAACGGTACGAAAGGCACAACGTATGCCATTCACGGCAATAATAATGAATCCTCCATCGGCAAATATGTCAGTGCCGGCTGTATCCGCATGCATAATGATGACATCCACTGGCTGTATCCGAAAGTCGCCAAGAATACAACTGTGGTAATCACTTCTTCAACGCTCAGCATGGAGAGTCTTGCTGTCAAAAGCGGATATTCGCTAGGCTCCACAACATTTGCCGGTTCGTTCGTCATTGACGGCAAAGCCGTGAAGCTGAAGGATGAATTCGTGCTGGAGAATTCGCGTGTTTTTGTTCCGCTGAAAGAATCCGTGGCCCTGCTGGGAGGCACGCTGCAGCAAGATCCAAAAACCGGCGCGATGATCATCACCATAGGGAACCGCACGGCGATGCATAAGCCGCTGACCAATCAAGCAACAGTAAACGGCACAACCGTAGCCATGACCGCATCCAAAAACGTAAATAACCGTCTGTATCTCCCGCTCGGCAGTCTGACAGAGCTGTTTGGGCTACAGTTTAAGTGGAGCAAGCAGAAAGCCACTGTAACATTTTAGAACTAATTTGTACTTTATCCTCTCACCGTAGCAGGTGCAGTGCCTGCTGCGGTCTTTTTATAGTGGAAGGAATTACAGGGTAGATATTGAAGTTATAGAAAGAAAGCAGGGGAAAGGAAGAAGGGGAGACAGCTTATGCCAATTGATTTTCACGATAGCAGCAACAAATGGAGCTATACTTCACGGACGGCTGAGAACCGGTGGATCAAGATGATTGAGGAGTATGCCCGGCTGCGCGGCAAGCGGGTTCTTGATTTGGGCTGCGGCGGCGGCATCTATTCCAAGGCGCTGGCTGCGGCGGGAGCGGAGCGGGTGACGGCTATGGATTTCTCCCAAGAAATGCTGGAGGGGGCCGCGCGGAACTGTGCGGGGCTTGAAAATATATCATTTGTCCAAGGCAGTGCGCTGGATACCAGGCTGGAGGCTGATACCTTTGATCTGCTGCTGGAGCGTGCCTTGATTCATCATCTTCAGCAGCTTGACCAGTGCTTCGGTGAAGCCTGGAGAGTACTGAAGCCGGGAGGCAGGCTGATTATTCAGGACCGGACTCCCGAAGACTGCGCGCTGCCGGGAAGCGGAACGCACCTGAGGGGCTACTTTTTCGAAAAATTCCCGCGTCTGCTTGAGCAGGAAACCGGCAGAAGGCATACCAGCAAGCGGGTTCAGGATGAACTGAAGCTTGCCGGCTTTCAGGTCATTGCCGAGCTCAAGTTCTGGGAAACCCGGACAATCTATGAAGATTTCTCCGGGCTGGAGGCTGATCTGTTGAATCGTACGGGACGGTCGATCCTGCATGAGCTGTCAGATGATGAACTCGCCGAACTGCTCGGCTTCATAGAAGTAAAGTTGGGCCAACTGCAGCACATCGAAGAAAAGGACAGATGGACGGTCTGGATTGCCGAGAAAAGGTGAGGCCGGATGATAGAGACTTTTTTTAGGAAGGTGATGGACTTGTCTGCATTTGCAATTCTGACCGACATTCATGGCAATGCTCCAGCGCTGGAAGCGGTGCTGAAGGATATCTCGGACAGGGGAATCCGGCAAATTTTTTGCCTGGGGGATGTGGTAGGCATTGGACCTGACTCTAATCGTGTATTTGAGCTGCTGCTGGGGCAGGAACAGATTTCTTTTGTCAGTGGCAATCATGATTTGGCCGTGCTGGCCGCGTTCCGCAAAGAAGAGCCGCCGCCAGGGCATCATGCGGAGAGAAGGCATCATGAATGGGTGGCGGAAAGAATGAATCCCGCTTACATGAAGATAATGAGCAACTGGCAGAAGGCAGTGGATGCAACCATTAGCGGTGTGCCTATGCTTTTTACCCATTATCATCTTGATTCAAATCAGTGGTTTCAGCCGATAGATAACGATCCGAGCACAGATTCGCTGGAACAGATGTATAGTGGGCTGGATTATAAATTGGTCGCCTATGGACATCATCATATAGTCCACCACTTTGAATCGCATAGCAGAACGTTTGTGAATCCGGGGGCGCTGGGCTGTGCCCACTCTCCAGCTTCTATTGCGAGATATGGAATAGTGAATGTCAACACTGACAAGCTGAATGTGCAGTTGTTGGAGATTCCGTATGACAATACGGATTTTATCCGGTCGTATGCAGAACTGGGGGTGCCGGACAAGGATTTTATACTGAAAATATTTCATGGGAGAGATGGATATTAGAATCCGGATTATTGGAAGCTGTGGAAGCGGCAAATCCTATATTGCCAAAGAGCTGTCCAGACGTTACGAGATACCGTGCTATGAAACCGATAATTTTGTATGGGACAGAAGCATTGAAAATTGCAGGAACTCAGTGGAAGTCAGGGACGCTCAGTTAGCGGAAGCCGTAGCCTCCAGCGAGTGGATCATCGAAGGGGCACACTACAAATGGGGGAGCGAGAGCTTCCGGCAGGCGGATGTGATTTTTCTGATCAGACCAGGCAGAGTAGTTCGGGATTTGCGGGTAGTGGGCAGATTCGTCAAGACAAGGCTGGGCCTGGAGCGGGGGAATTACAAGCAAACTTTTAAAAACCTGTACGTGATGCTGTTTGAATGGAACCGCGGCTTTGACCGGGAGGGAGTACCGGAAATTATGAAGCTGACGGAGCCATTTGCGGAAAAGCTAATTATTGTGAATAACAATCAGGAAATTCTGCAGCACGTCAGCCGGTATGCTGATTCCGGTGGAGCTGGATCGCGCGTTCTGCGCTAGGGGAGAGGTGAAGCAGGGTGGGTAAGTTGGCAACCTTTGTACTGGAAATACTCCGGCTATTATTCTTGCTGGCTCTGACGATGATTGTTTTGGGTGGTCTGGAGCAAGAGCTGTTTAAGCTGCTGTACGACAGGACATTGTATCCTGAAAGCGCCGGCGTAGGGAATTTCATTGTATTTTTTGTGCTGTACCGTAATTATTGGCAGTTCAAAGGATGGTTCCAATCGGATAAAAATCAGAAACTGGGAAGGTCCTTGACTGCAAGCTTGACGTTTCTTTCGCTGCTGTTGATTCTGTCACCTTTTGCTGTACCGATTCTAGGCTAGTGCTTCTGTCCAGTGGTCAACTTTTGTTATAACTGTTCTTGACCTTGTTTCTTGGGATAGGGTTCTTTATACTTTGGGTATTATTGCATTTCGGACAAATACGGAGGTTCACCCAAGCCGATGAATAACTAACACGATTCCTTGTCAAAAGACCTTTTTACTTGTGATGTGCATATGCACAAGCCACGGGATGCCCTAAAATATAGAACTTTATTTGCTGCGCGCTATAAAGTTTCTGTTTGGGGTGTACGGTCAGGGGATACGTGTGTCGATTGGGGAACTTGCGATGCTTATTACATTTGAAAGCAGCTTGTATGTTGACGGCTTGCCCTGCCATGCAGCGGGGAAATGCGGTCCGCAGTGCTGTTTCACGGCATCTCCCTCCTTCATACATGTTATGCCGCAGGCCGCCCGCTGCGGTTTTTTTGTATTGCTTTATTGAAGCGGAGGAATGGATATGACCTTGATTAAAGTTAAAAATATACGCAAAGAGTGGAACGGCATCCCGCTGTTTGCGGATGTCTCCTTTGAAATATCCGAGGGGGAACGCGTCCTGCTGTTCGGGCGCAACGGGATTGGCAAGACGACACTGCTGCAGGGTCTGCTCGGCCGGTACTCCTTCGAGGAGGGGACAGTTGCTTACGGGCTTCCGCCAGAGGAATGGGGCGTGCTGGACCAGCAGCTGGATATCCGCTCTGACGTCAGCGCGCTGGAATATGTAATTTCCGGCTCGGCAGAGGTGGCGGCTCTTAAGCGCAGACTGGGAGAACTGAGCCGCAGGCTTCAAGAGTCGGACGGCGGAGATGAAGCTGCAGTGGCCGAATACGGAGAAGTGTACGAACACTATCTGCAATTGGACGGGTATGGCTGGGAGGCCAAGGCGGAGAAGTGTCTTAACCAACTGAAGCTTAATCCGGCGGAGTGGAGCCTGCCGTACCGACAGCTTAGCGGCGGACAAAAGACGAGAGTCCAGCTTGCCGCGCTGCTTGCCCGCCAGCCGAAGCTGCTGGTGCTGGATGAGCCGACGAATCATCTGGATGAGGGGACAATGATATGGCTGGAGGAATGGGTGCGGAATTATCCCGGCACGGTATTATACGTGTCCCATGACCGCGCCTTTATTGACCGGACAGCCACGGCAGTGCTGGAGCTGAGTCCCCACGGCTGCCGCCGCTATCCGGGAGCCTATACGCAGTACCGCGAACAGAAGGAAGTGGAAGCGCGTACGCTGGCTGTGCAGTACAAGAAACAGGAGCAGGAGAAGGAAAAGCTGCTGGAGAGCATCAGACGGTACGCCGAATGGTTCCAGCAGGCACATCGCGCTGCCGGACAGAATGACTTCCTGCGCGCGAAGTCGAAGAAAAATGTCTCCCGCCTCCATGCCAAGGAGGCCAGCCTGGAACGGCTTCAGCAGAACCGTGTGGAGCTTCCGCAAGCCGCGCCCAAGCTGAGCATGAAGCTGGAAAGCGAAGGCTTCCAGGGCGATACGCTGGCAGCTATGAGCGGCATTCGCTGTGCTTATGGCAGCGGTCCTGTGCTGCTGGAGAACTTCAATCTTACCTTGCGGCGCGGCGACCGCCTAGCGGTGCTGGGTCCGAACGGGGCCGGCAAGTCCACCCTGCTTAAGCTGATCGCAGGGATCATAGAACCTGCTGGCGGTGAGTTGCGTCTGCATCCCCGGACGAAGGTGGGGTATTTTGCCCAGGAGCTGGATAATTTGCCCCTGGCTTCAACGATTCTGGACAGTCTGCTGGAGCTGCCGGGTATGACACAGACCGAGGCGCGGACGATTCTGGGCTGCTTCATGTTTCCCCGGGAGGATGTGTTCAAGCGGATTGGGGATTTAAGTCTTGGTGAGAAATGCCGGGTAGCCTTTCTGCGGCTGTACTTTGGCAGGGCAAATCTGCTGGTGCTGGATGAGCCGACCAATTATCTGGATATCGACACCCGCGAGCGTGTGGAGGAAGCCCTCGCCGCCTATCCCGGCGGACTGGTTATCGTCTCGCATGACCGTTATCTGCACACTAAAGTAGCCAGCAGGCTGCTTTTGCTGGAACGCGGGCGGAAGCCGCAATTCTATCCGGGCACCTATGAGGAGTACGCCGCCAAGGAACGCAGCCGCGTGCTGACTCCAGAAGAGCAGTCCCGCGAAGGTGAGCTGCAGTTACTAGAGCTGCGGCTCGCCCAGCTTATGCACAGTGAGCCTAGCGAGTCGGAAGCAGCGAACCGTGAGCTGATGGCGGAAATTGTGAGTCTGCAGCGAGAAATCCGCGAGCTGCGATAGATGCCACTACCACGCAGAAATATACAATAAGTTACAGATCAATGGAGGATAATAGAATATTTTGGCGAAATAAATAGATTAATACAGCCTGTAACCCGGTTCGGACAAAGTTTGTCTTAGCCGGGTTGTTTGCTGAACCACACGTGGAAATCACGTAATCTATGAGGGAGGCACTCTCAAATGCGGATGAAGGAAATCAGAATTATGGCAATGCTGCTGCTGCTGTTCAGTCTGGCGGTTCCGGTGCAGTCGACTTCGGCGGCCGCCAAAAATGTAAAGATTAAAGTTACTTTGGTCAGTGCAGAGCTGACGGAGAACAATCATGTAGGAAATGAATGGTACACAGTGGCCGATGCCAACGGTAAAGAGATCGCCGAAGGCGACTCTGTAGTTCTGACTCTGAAATCAACGGACAGCGTGAAGCTTACAGCATACGCGGAAGAACAGGATAAAATCCCGGATTCGGCAAGTAAAGCAGCTTCGATCAAGGTATCGAGTATCACCAAAACTACCACCAAAGCCCTGAAAGTGACCGTAGTCGAAAATCGGGGGCGGTATTCCGGGAACACGGCTACGTGGAAGTTCACTTTTAGCTTAAAGAAGCAATAGAATCAGCGTTACATTAAAAAGGGATGGAATTTGGCAGCGGGTGACTGCCGGTTCTATCCCTTTTCTTGCGGTAGATTGGATGAAACTAAAAATCAAAAAAATAAATTTAATTATAATTATTTTGAAGGAATCGTGTAACCTTTTGTCGAAATATGGAACTATTCGTAGTTTATTTGCCGCTCATCATAGAATTTAATCAATTATTTGGAGGCAGCGATCATGACAAGAGGCTTGAAAGGTTCCACGCATATCCTTATGGGGATGTTGTTACTGGGGATGATTGGGATTTTATTGGTTCGCCCGGCGGATTTGTATGCTGCAAGCTCCACGCCTGACACCTTTACGGCCAAAAGCTATACAAATTTGCCCTCGAGCGCAATGTCGGGGATGGCTTACGGCAACAATGCGTATATCGCTGTCGGATATTACGGGGCGATCATCAAGTCGGCTGATGCGGAAACCTGGGAGAATGTAAAAACCAAGGCCGACATCAATTATTCCGGGGTAACGAATCCCGGGTCGTTTACTTTTAATGGCGTAGCATATGGAAATGGTCTATTTGTAGTGTCCGGGAGTGAAGGGGTAATTTTGACCTCGCCGGACGGAAACACGTGGACACAGCGCACATCCAATGTAAGTACCGGGATATCGAGAGTGGAGTATCTCACTTTTAAAGGAAGCGGTGCTTTTTATGCGACAACACAAGGGAAGCTTCTGACCTCGCCGGATGGAATAACCTGGACTTCTGTCATTCCTGCGGGAGTAGACTCCACGATTTGGTTAACCCAAGTTACTGCTGGTAATAGCGGTTCCAGATTAGCCGTGGGGGGCAGTAATGGAAAAATTTATTCTACCACCGATGGTACAACCTGGACCAATGCGCAGCCTTCAACCGCTGGCGGGCCGTCTTCCGGAACGAATATGCTGACCTGGATGAACGACCGCTACTTTATTTCCGATCCGTCGGCGTATATTTGGACCTCGACAGATTTATCGACCTTTACGCTGGTGGGACCTCCTTTTAAGCAAAATTCCTCACAATACAATAACCAGATGTTCAATGGTTTCTATGATGGTTTGAATTACTACTTGTTCGGCTATGAATCTCCATACTATGGCGCGGTCTACACATCGCCGAATGGAACCACCTGGAGCATGCAGCCGTTCAAAAATAATTTCGTCACCCAGTTCTCAAAGTTTGTGAACGGAAAGTATTTTCGCCTGGGGAATGAAGGGATGCTTGTATCCTCGAATGGCTCTGACTGGAGCTATAAATGGGGCGGGACATTTACTGACATTATTCATGGCAGTGGATCACAGTATGTCGCTGTAGGAAAAGAAGGCGCTGACGGGGCAATCTGGACTTCAAGCGACCTGACTGCCTGGAACAAGGTGACGCTGCCTTCAAGGCTTGCGGGATTTACGGCAGCAGCCTACGGCAATAACAAATATGTGGCTATCGGCGAAGGGGCTCAAACCCAAACTGCGCTGGCCACCTCGAATGACGGATCAGCCTGGACCATACAAAATACCTTAAATGATTCGACCTCCATAACGGATATCGCTTTTGGCAATGGGAAATTTGTTGCGGTCGGATCAGGTTCGGGTACGGCTCCCAAAATAAAAACGTCCACGGACGGCATTACCTGGCATGAGCCTGCTCTGCCCGCACAATCTATAGACGCAGTGTATTCCATAGCGTACACCAATAATCAATTCATTGCGCTGGGATACGGCTATGACGCTCAAGGGTATGTGGATGCTGCCAGCATTTGGACATCTACAGATGGGGAAACCTGGGTCAATCGGTCCGGTGCGTACCCGAACCAGCAAGACACCTTAATTAATATTCTGTATGACGGAAGCAAATACATTCTGACTGGTTATGATTCAACCACCTACAAAGTCTTCACCCGTACAAGTGATGATCTAACTTCGTGGAGCGCACCTACGGTATTAGATGCTTTTAGCTCTTATGCATCGACAGCAACACTTGGGCAAAAGGGCAATAACGTCTATATGCTGGTAACGGATAACAACAATGTTCCAGTGATTTATTACACCAATGATCACGGCTCAACCTGGCAGGATGCCGGAGTCGATATGTCAGGCATTGATCCAAATGCGATCTATTCACTGCTGGATGTAAATGGTGAAGTGCTGATCTCCGGCAACTCGCAGTTGGTAATGACTACTGCAGGAGCTATGGCGCAAGTGGACGCGCCAACCGCGAACCCAGCCGGAGGCGCGGTAGCGTCCGGCACAACCGTGGCGCTGAGCACAACGACGAGCGGAGCAACGATCTACTACACGACGGATGGCAGCACGCCGACCAGCGGCAGTGCGGTTTATAGCGCGCCGATCCCATTGACGAGCGCGAAGACAATCAAGGCCATCGCCGTGAAAGCGGGGATGGTAGATAGCCTCGTGTTGAGCGAAGCCTACACGATTATGGCGCAAGTCGATGCGCCAACCGCGAACCCAGCCGGAGGCGCGGTAGCGTCCGGCACAACCGTGGTGCTTAGCACGACAACGAGCGGGGCGACGATCTACTACACGACAGATGGCAGCACGCCGACCAGCGGCAGCACAGTGTATAGCGCGCCGATCCCGTTGACGAGCGCGAAGACGATTAAGGCCATCGCCGTAAAAGCGGGGATGACAGATAGCAACGTGTTGAGCGAAGCCTACACGATTATGGCGCAAGTCGATGCGCCAACCGCGAACCCAGCCGGAGGAGCGGTGGCGTCCGGCACAACCGTGGCGCTGAGCACAACAACGAGCGGAGCGACGATCTACTACACGACAGATGGCAGCACGCCGACCAGCGGCAGCACGGTGTATAGCGCGCCGATCCCGTTGACGAGCGCGAAGACGATTAAGGCCATCGCCGTGAAAGCGGGGATGGTAGATAGCCCCGTGTTGAGCGAAGCCTACACAATAACAGTGCAACAGAATAGTACTATTAATCCGGTGAGTGCCAGCTTTGATAAAAACGTGGCTAACCAGGCTGATGTAACAACAGCGCTGACTCTTAATGGCAACACGCTTACCAGTATTTCGAACGGTGTGGCTTACCTTTCATTGGGAACGGATTACACCTTGTCTGGCAGCACGGTAACGATCAAGAAGGAATTTTTGGCCACCCTGGCGGAGGGGACCACTAGCCTAACCTTCAACTTCAGCGCGGGAGCCGCGCAAACGCTGAATATCACAGTAACTGACACAACCTTGCCGCTTCCTGGGGCACCACTCTTGCAATCTGCTTTTGCAGGCAACGGGGAGATTAGCTTGTTCTGGACTCCGGTGGACGGATCAACGGGGTACAAAATATTCCAGAGACTTGCTTCCGCCGCTTATGGCAGTGAAATTGCCACCGTTGGGGGTTCGGTCTACAGCTATACAGCGACTGGGCTAAACAATGGAACACCATATTATTTTGTGGTCAAAGCAACCAATCCGGAAGGAGACAGCGCAGCCTCTAATGAAAGAAGCGCAATTCCAAACACGGCTCCGGGCGCTCCGACCGGTGTAACCGCCAGTTCCGGGAACGGGCAAGCGGTGGTATCTTTTACAGCTCCTGAAATGAACGGAGGCAGTGCGATCACGGGTTATGAGGTTACATCCTCACCTGGCAATGTTGTCGTTGTTGGAACCGGCAGTCCGATTACCATCACAGGGCTGGCCAATGGAACGACCTATACGTTTACAGTAAAAGCGATCAATAGCGCAGGCAGCAGTGCCGCTTCCGCTTCGTCAAACGCTGTAACACCAAGCGCTCCTTCCGGTGGCGATGGAGGCAATCCAACTACCGGGCCTGTGGTAACACCAACACCGGTACCAACACCAGTACCAACGCCAACACCAACACCAGCGGACAATGGGTTCAATATTCTTGTGAACGGTAAGCTGGAAAATGCGGGAATAGTAACTAACGCTGTAGTAAACGGGCAGACGGTTATGACCGTAGCTGTTGATCAGACCAAGCTCGAAGAGAAGCTCGCTGCTGAAGGCCAGGGCGCGGTGATTACCATTCCGGTAAATACAAGTGCAGATGTTGTCATAGGCTTAGTAAATGGGCAAATGATCAAGAGTATGGATGAAAAGCAGGCGGTGCTGGAGCTGAAGAGAGGAAATACAACCTACACCCTGCCTGCCCGCCAAATCAGCATTGATGCGATTTCGAAACAACTGGGAGCCTCGGTTGCGCTGAAGGATATAACCATTCAGATTGAAATCGCCACTCCAGCAGATGATACATTAAGAACCGTGGAAAATTCGGCTGTTAAGGGAGAATTCACGCTTATAGCTCCTCCGCTTAACTTTGTGGTACGGGCTATGTATGGCAATAGCACAATCGAATTGTCTAAATTCAATGCATATGTGGAGCGGATGATTGCTCTTCCGGATGGCATGGACCCTAATAGAATTACAACCGGGGTTGTGGTAGAACCGGACGGCTCGGTAAGACATGTGCCCACCAAGGTGACTACGATTGACCAGAAATATTATGCAAAAGTGAACAGCCTGACCAACAGCACCTACTCCATAATCTGGCATCCGCTCGAATTCAAGGATGTAGCCGGGCACTGGGCCAAGGATATCGTGAATAATATGGGATCGCGTATGATTATTGACGGTACAGGAAATGGCATGTTTACACCGGATGCGGATATTACGCGGGCTGAATTCGCCGCAATCATTGTACGCGGACTTGGACTGAAGCTGGAGAACAGCGCAGCGCCATTCACCGATGTGAAGGCTTCGGATTGGTACAGCGGTGCAGTTCAGGCGGCATATGCAGCCAACTTGATTAACGGGTTCGAAGATGGAAGCTTCCGTCCGGCGGACAAGATTACCCGGGAACAGGCGATGACGATCATTGCCAAAGCCATGAAAATCACTGCGCTAAAAGATAAGCTTCCTGGCAAAGCAGCAGATGAGCTGCTGAGTCCATTTACGGATGCTGGCAGTGTTTCGCAGTGGGCGGCAAGCAGTGCCGCGGACAGTATAGAGGCTGGAATTGTTTCCGGCAGAAGCGCCACTACGCTGGCTCCTCAGGCGTATATTACAAGAGCCGAAGTTGCCGCGATCATCCAAAGATTGCTGCAGAAGTCCAATCTGATTTAAGCAAGATACTCCTTGTCTAATGTATGCCCCCTGGCTGCTTTGCTATAGCAGCCAGGGGGCATTTTTTATCCTGAAGCTTAGAGCCGCTATCGTTTGCCGATTCCGGGCCTGCTATAATACTTTCATGGACTTATCCCCGGAAAAGAGGTTCGGTTATGCTTCTCGAATTTAACGAAAGCGAATATAAGGTCACCGCAGGCGGGATTGCGCTGGAGCTGCTGCCCAAGGAATTCGCGCTGCTTCAGTTTTTATACCGTAACAGAGGGCGTACGTTCAGCCGGGAGCAGCTGCTGGATAACGTGTGGCCGCTGGAGTATCCGGTAGAGCGGACGGTGGACGACCATATTTACCGGCTGCGCAAAAAGCTTCGCGGGCTTGGCGGTCTGGACATCAGAACCGTCCGCGGCTTCGGCTACAGTCTGACGCTGCCGGGCTCTCCCGCAGGGGTTGCGCTGAACCCGACAGCAAATGACCCGGAGCTGCGCGAGACGATGCGCGAAGTGTTCTCCAGGTTCCATGTATACGGGCAAGGCAGATCCATGCTGACGCTGGCACGGCAGCAGGACATTCTCGGCTACGAGCTTGATCCGCATTATGCTATGGTTATTCATTTTGTGCAGGGAGATTTGGACTGGCTGCTGCATACGGAGGAGGTTCCGCTTGCGGAAAGGCTTTTTTATCTGATTCTATTTTATATTTTCTCCGGTGATCCCAAGGTGAAGCTAAATTATTGCGAGCAGGTAATCTCCCGTAAATTGCTTCTTCCTCCCTACCAGCTTGAGCTGGAGATTCTGACCATTCTGGATTTGTTCACCCTTGCAGGAGAGCCGGAGCGGGCGCTTGCGCGTCTGAAACGGTCGTATCAGGTAATTGCTGCGCCTGAATTTGAAAATTTCATTCCAGTGACGAAGATTACGGAGCTTTTTGTGCATTTGGTGGCGGGAACCGGGGATGAGGAGCTTAAGCGGATGGACGAAGAGATTGAAACCATCCTGCATGAGAAGCCTTTTCTACGGGAAATCGGGAGCTACAAGGTTGTAAAGGGACTCTGGCATTCACAGCGCGGACAATCGCGGGAGGCAGAGAAGCTGATGGATGAAGGGCTGCAGGTGCTGGAAATGTCCGGATTCGTTCCGCTTAGGCTCTACGCACTGTATAGAATTGTTCACTTCTGCCGCATGTTCCCGCCCCAGAAGGCTTTGCAGCACAAATATGACAACCTGTTTGCCTCTGCGCTTGAGCAATCCGGGGTTAACCGGTTAGGAGAGCCTCTGGAAGCCATATTGCAGCGGCTGCTGCAGGCCCTCTGATATTTCTCTGACAATTCTCCGGTACAGTTGGTGCAGAAAGAAGACAGCTATATGATTCTGACTGCATCTGGAGGAATGTAAAATGGAGGCTTCAACCAAGCAGGCGGCCAGCCTGCTGCACAACAAAGTATACATGCGCGTGTACAGCGCCTTTGCCACAGCAACCTTTGGCGATTGGTTCGACACCCTGGCCATTCAGGTGCTTGTCGGCTACCGCTGGCAGGTCAGTCCGCTGATGCTGGCGCTGATCCCGGTATCTATGGCGCTGCCGGGCATTCTGCTCGGCTCCGTCGCCGGGGTTGCCGCCGACCGGCTGAACAAGCTGAAGCTGATGCGGATGTGCGATTTGCTTACGGCATTCCTGACCGTACTGGTGCTGTTTGCCCCGAATATGCTCTGGCTACTGCCCCTGCTGGCGGTGCGTTCCGCGATTTCCACGCTGAATGTGCCTGCGCAGCAGTCGCTGACCCGCAGCATTGTCAGAGAGGATCAACTGCTGCAGGCGGCTTCCCTGAACGGGATCGTGAACCAGGGCTCCAAAATTGCCGGCCCCTTGCTGGGTGGCGTGGCGCTTACGCTGCTTACTCCGCAGTGGTGTATTTTACTAAATGCCCTGCTGCGGGTCGGCTCCTATCTGCTGCTGCTCTCTGTAAAGAGCCTTCGCACAGAAGAAGACAGCGAGGCGGTGAAGCCGCAGGAAGAACGGGTGCCGCTTCGCATGGTATGGAAGGAAGGCTGGAGCTTTATGCTGCGCAGCCGTCTGCTGCTGCATACCATGCTGTTCGGACTCGCCGGGGCGCTAGCCATCCAGATCATTGATTTTCAATTCACCAGCCTGTTCCGTGTGCTCTCGCCGGCCAATGAATCCTTGCTGGGCTGGATGGTGGCCGCATCCGGGGTGGGGGCCGTACTGATCATTATTCTATTGAACAGACTGAACCCGGGAACGGGATATGGCTGGAGGCTTGGAATGGGTTATGTGCTGATCGGCGGACCGATTGCAGGTCTTGGGCTGCTCCAGCCTGGTGCGCCTGCCTTCTGGGTGCTGCTGTTCGGATTCATACTGGGTATCGGGAATGGGATGTTCTTTGTTACCTTCAATTATTGCCTGCAAAAAGAAACCCCTCCGCACATGACCGGACGCGTATTCGGCATCCAAAGCACAGTACTTGGCGTAGTGATGATTGCAGCCCCTTTGCTGGGAGGGCTCTTCGTCGAGCTTGCCGGACCTGGCCGTATTTTTGTTAATTTCGGAATGGTCCAGGTGCTGCTTGGACTGGTTGGCATCGTGTTCGGGCGGGTGCTGTGGCCGGTGGTGATGACGCAGCGGACTGATATTGCAGCACTGCCCTCCGAACGAGCAGAGGCGGGACTGGAGCAGCATGGTTAGATTATTTTTTCAGAGATAATTGCAGTTTGTGCAATAAGAATGACCTTACAAAACCGAAAATTACTTTTAATTGCACCTCGTACAGCTATAAATCCTATTTTGCTTGATAAATACGGTTTTCGCGGAATTTTATTGTATGAAATACATTTAAAGCTCTGATAGGCGCTATTTTAGGCGATATAGCTGTACGAAGTACATTTAGCAGTCGTGGGGGGATCTGGTATGGGGGGAGATATCTGGCATGTAATTTCTGCCGCTCTCAGGCGATCCAATAAGCGCTGTTACTAAGGCCCAATCGGGCTTTCTTCTTTTATTATAGAGGAATCTGGATGGAACGGGCGGATGTGTAAGGTGGAAGACATGCAGATGACATGGTATTTTGTAGATGGACATACATTAAGGAGGCTCTAATGGCAACTGTTATTTATATGGTACGGCATGGCGAATCCATCAAAACTTCGGGCAATGAAAGATCGCGCGGGCTGTCGGCTCTTGGGGAAAAGGATGCGCGGAGAGTAACGGAGCGGTTGCGGAACGAAGGCATACATACGCTGTACAGCAGCCCCTATATTCGAGCGATTGATACGATTGCCGGATTGGCAGAGGAGCTTGGACAAGAGATCCGCATCGTCGAAGATCTGAAAGAAAGATGCTGGACGGATGATGACCGGACGCTGCCGGATCATGAATTGTATCCCTATCTGGAGCAAATGTTCGCGGAGCCGGACTTTGTGCTCTCAGGTGGAGGGGAGTCCAATAACGACTGCAAGACCCGGGCCGTACAAGCGCTGAAGGAGATTCTACATCAGCATAAGGACGAAAAAATAGTCATCGGCACCCACGGCATGGTGATGACGTTAATGATGAATCATTTTGCCGGGGAATATGGGCTGGATTTTCTGCTTCAGACCTCCAAGCCCGATATTTACCGGATGGAATTTACGGGTGAAGAGCTGATCCAGGTAGAAAGACTGCTGCTTAACGATTGATAAGCCAAACATGGATTGAGATCAATAGGCGATCTACGAGGTAATGGTGAAGGGTTCAACCCATCAAGTTACCCAGCTACAGCTGATAAAATCGCACCGTATTAGCAGTCAGATGAGCCTCCGCCTCAGCGATAGAGTATCCGTGCAGCCTGCCCCATGCGGCGGCAACGTCATGAACCATCGCCGGATAAGTAGGGTGCCCGGTAAAAGGTCCCTCGAACGGCCAAGGCCCGTCCGTCTCGGCCATCACCAGCTCCGGCGGATAACGCTGCGCCAGCTCCTGAATCTCCGGTTCATATAGAATGTCAGGGGTGAAGGAGATGTAATAACCGCGCTGAATCATCCGGGTGACCGCTTCCTCCGGCCCTTTGAACCAATGGAAATGCGCCCTTGTAATGCCGTGCCTCTCCAGCATATCGCAGACGGTTAGCGCATCTTCGTATACGGCATGCAGTACCACCGGCTTGTCCAGACGGGCGGCGAGCGCAAGCAGGGAATCAAGAATCCGGAGATAAGGCTCCATTGCAAAAGCTTCACCTCTTGCGAGCGCCTCGGCCCGTGAATAGTAGGGCAGACCGATTTCGCCTACAGCAACCATTTCTCCGGCATGCTGCTCAATCCACGACAGCAGCGCCGTAAGCTCAGCTTCCGCTGGAGCCGGCTGCTCGGGATGGAAGCCGTAGGCTGGCTTCACCCGCCCTAGTCCCTGCGCAGCGATGCCTTGTGTGCGGATACAAGAGTCCAGGTTCATTGAGACGGCAATCAGCGCTTCAATCTCTTGCTCCGGCAGTTCCGGCAGCATAACCTTCAACTCTTCATCCTTATATTGATCAAGATGAATATGGGCATCAATCATGAGATCATACTCCTTAACGTTCCGCTCTATGTTGTCTTACTTTTCCACGTACTGCTTGGTGTCATCGTCGGCTTCAAATTTTATCGTGTCCAGTACCATTCCTGTGCTGCCTGGCTTGTAGATCAGCTTCAGAGTACCTATACTCTCTGTCAATCCAACATTTACGCTCGTCTCCGCCTTCAGCTTCCCATTCTCCACTTTATAATAGGTAACTGCTCCAATTCCTGCCTTGGTGCCGAAATAATCCAGTCCGCCATCTTCGGCGCGGCCGAGAAGTCTTAGCGTTACCTTCGATGGGGAAGCGCCGGCAAGCTCAAGCCGGACCAGCACATCGTCATGATCGAGCGAAATTGTGGAGGATACGGCATCAGTGGCGGCTTTTTCTGCGGTAGGTACCGCAAGCTCCTTCCACTGCTCCGGCTTGACGACATGGACCTCCTGCTGAACGATCCCGGTTCCTGTGCCAAGGGTGAATATCACTGTGGCTTCCGGCTTCCCGTCGTTATCCACATCGGCATAGATCAGCTCCGGCGGATAACTGACAAGTCGCGGCGCTTCCCATTTGAAGCTGTGCTTCTTGCCATTTACTTCAAGTATGAATCCTTTATAGGTGTTGCCGTCCTTCAGTGCTGTATATAGCTTGACCTTACTGGCGTTGCCCGCTGCAACCACAAGGGGTTCGGCGGGAACCCGCACGGTTGTGCTGACATCCCCAGACGTAATGGATACTCCATTTCCAGAAGCTGTAAGCTTGGGTTCGGCCCCGGTGAGCTGCTCCACTGTTCTGGCAGGAATATACACATGCCCTCCCCTCAAAAGAACAGGACCCTCCTGTACATCCTCATAACTGCCGTCCGTCTGCGTATAGCTGACTTGCATAGCTGTGCTGCCGGGTGTAAGAACCGTTTGGGAACTGTTATTGGTTAGGGTGAGCCTTTTGTGTGTATTATCCCACTTCAGTTCAAATGGATAATATTCCAGCAGCGCCCTTGCAGGAACATACAAGAGCTTTGCGGAAGTGAAGGGATGAAGCTGAGGGAGGACCGTTTGTCCGTCTATTGTCAGCGTGAGCGGTGCGGCGGCAGAAATCGTATCTATATCGGGAGCTGCCGCACATCCGGCAATGAGCAGGGCGAGTGCGGAAGCGGCTAGAATTTTTTTCACAGAATAACCTCCAGAGTCTACAAGTTCCAATCTGTTCAATTATACTGTAAAACATCCGCTCCGGGGCCAATATCTGTTAACGATAAGAAGACAAGTCTGTTACATTTGTGTTATTCAGGAAGACGGTGGCTCGTTCGCTACAGATCGGGCGGGAAGCTGCGGCAGATTTCAATAAATTGCTGCAGAGCTGCGGGCAGAGATTCATTGCTGCGTGTACAGATGGCAATATGATTGCTTAGCTGAATGCCCTCTACCCGCACACGGGACAGTTGCCCCCGTTCCACATATTCACGCACTGCCAGAGAGGAGATGAAGTTTGCCCCGTATCCGGCCATCACCGAACGAATAGCTTCGCCTAGACCGCTGAATTGCAAAGTGACCTGCGGCGGCTTCAGCCCATAGGTCGTGCATAACGAGACAAGACGTGCCCTTGTCGAGCTGCCTTCCTCACGCATAATGAAAGGCTCCAGCATCATTTCCGTCAGTGACACCGTACGGTTTGCATAGGGATGGGATGGAGAGACCACGAACCACAGCTCATCCTCAAAAAGCTCCAACCAGTCGATATCCTCCGGCTTGTCCCGGGCTCCCCCTCCATAGAAGGCAACGTCGGCTTCATGCCGCTTCAATTGTTCAAAAGCCTGCTGGGAATTGGTTGTTGTAATCACCATTTCAATCTCGGGATGTCCGGCCTTGAACCTTGCAGCCCAGCCGGGAATCAGGAAGTTCGCCGGAAGGTAGGTGGCGGCAATGCGGAGCTTTCCTTTTCTGCCCTGGCGGTAATCCTCCACAAATGCATCAATTTGTTCCTCGTAGGTGAAGAAATTACTTGCCTGCTTCACGAGCTCTGCCCCAAACGGAGTAAGCGAAATTCCCCGTCCGCGGGGATTAAACAGGGTCAGACCCAAGTCCTTCTCGAATTTTTTGATCTGGCTGGTAACTGCCGGCTGGCTGATGTTGAGCCGGGCTGCCGCCTTAGTGACGCTTCCTGTCTCGGCAACATTATAAAAAAGTCTCAGAGCATGAATATTGATGAGTTTCTCCTCCTTATATAATCAAAATTTATGTATTATGCAAAAACATATATTAGTTTTATGAATTATTTTAAACTATATTAAAGGCAGATCCAATAAGGAGGGAAACGAAATGGGAGAATTGAACACATGGAGCAAGGTCGATGAGTATTTCAATGACAAGCTGCTGGCAACCGACCCGGTACTGGCTGCTGTACTGGATGCGAATGCAGGCGCCGGATTGCCGGCGATTGATGTTGCGCCCAATCAAGGGAAGCTGCTGTATCTGCTGGCTAAGATGAGAGGGGCGGCAAATATTCTGGAGATTGGCACGCTGGGCGGCTACAGCACGATCTGGCTGGCCCGGGCCTTGCCGGAAGAGGGAAAACTGGTCTCGCTCGAAGCTGAACATAAGCATGTTGTCGTGGCTGAGGACAATCTGAGATTAGCGAAGCTGGAAGGTAAAGCTGAAGTGATTGAAGGCCCGGCACTTGAGACTCTGGCGGCACTTGAGGCCCGGGGGGTTAATTCTTTTGACTTCATCTTTATTGATGCCGATAAGCCGAACAATCCGCATTACCTGAAGTGGGCACTGAAGCTGGCCCGTCCGGGAGCGGTGATTGTAGCCGACAATGTGGTACGTGAAGGTGAGGTCATTCAAGCGGGCAGTACGGATGATCGGGTGCAGGGCATTCGTCAATTTATGGATCTGCTGTCGGCCGAGCCGAGGATAGAGGCAACTGCACTGCAGACAGTAGGCAGCAAAGGGTACGATGGCTTCGTGATTGGGGTTGTCACAGCATGACAATGACCCGCAGAGAAGGACGCTGGTGCTGTCCCTGCCTGCGGGTCATTATAGGATTATGCTTCATTTATACGGAACGCTTCATTGCCGAAGCGGGAGCAGCAGAGTTAAAAGTGACATTTTGATTTTTTTTGCCGAAGAGCTTGCGCAGGTATGGCAGCACCCAGTAGTCCAAGCCGATCTTGCCGGCATTGGCGGCGGAGACAATGATGATAACTTCCATCAGCAGAAGCTGTACGTTGGTGCTGACCGTACCCGAGAGCAGGTAGGAAGCGTTCATGATAAGTCCCATCAGTGCGGCGAAGGTAGTGAATGTACCCAGGATCAGCCCAAGTCCTACAAGAAACTCACCGTAAGGAATGAGAACATTGAAGAAGCTCACATTAGGCAGTGCGGCATGCTGGAGAAAATTGGCCCACCAGGCCTGTACAGAGGCATCTTCACCGACACTCTTGGCAATGGCTCCTTTAAGGAAGCCTGAAGCATCAAATCCTCCGGTCAGCTTATGCCAGCCGGCCTCAATCCATTGGTAACCTACGTAAATGCGTACTATAGTGAGCAGCACCATTGCTGCCTTATTGTTGCGGAACCAGTTGTTGAACATTATCTCCACTCCTCCAGGTTTCTCTTTGTTTGTGTTATCGGATGATCATCTTCGACACCTTCATGATAAGTGAAAAATTTCACAACAGGTGTGATAAAAGTCACAAAAATCAAAGAAATTTTTATATAAAACTAATTTTTTAGTTAAAATTCACAGAATGTACATTGCTCGTCCGATTTTGATTTTTAGGATTTGAAAAGGAAAGGGGTTGACACATATTTTGTATAAATTTAACATGGGGGAATGAATGAAAATAATATTTTGGCTACTATCGGTCATATTCACCGGCGCGGGAACAAGTTTATTGAGCGTGAACTTAAGAAACATAATCTTCATGGCATAGCGCCTTCACACGGAGACATTCTGTATCAGCTGTTTGCCCGGGAAGACATTACGATGAACCAGCTTTCCTGTTCCATTGATAAGGACAAGTCCACAATCACGGTATTGGTAGATAAATTAGTGCGTCTCGAATACGTGAAACGGGAGCAGGACCAGATGGATGGACGGATTTTCCGCTTGTCGCTTACTCCCAAGGGCCGGGAGCTTCAGCCGATATTTGAGGAGATCTCAAGAACACTGCTGGCAGCAGTCTATGAGGAGTTCGCACCGGAGGAGAAGCAGCAGCTGGTTGCGTTGCTTGCGAAGATTAAGCTGTGAAGAATCCGGCTTGAAGGAGTGAATCGGATAACTTAGTAACATTAGAAGACTTTCCATAAAGGGAGGTCTTGTTTTTTTGTGGTGCGCCCCTCGCCAAAAATAAATCGAACGAAAATAACGTTTCCTGCCAATACATAGTGTAAGCCAGAAGGGGGAATGACGGATGGAGAATACAGCTGAATATTCGCAGCTCATTACGCTCACGCTAGCCGGCAGCCGTGAAGCGTATGGTGAGTTATACGAAGCGACTGTTCGCGATGTCTACAGAACCGTGCGTTTCCTCGTTTCCGAGCCTTCCGATGCTGACGATGTGGTACAGGAAATCTATATTGAGCTGCACCGCTCGCTGGGGCAGTATGACGGGATGCGGGACTTCAGGCCTTGGCTGATGGGACTGGTTATGCGGCAGATTCATGCTTACCGGCGAAAGGGCTGGAGGCATTTCAGGATTATGCAGAAAGCGGAGCAGACTGGCCTGGTCATAGAAAATGATTTCGCCGGCGAGGTCATCGACCGGTTATCCAGCCGCGCTCTGCTCGACAAGGTAAACCGGTTGCCGTACAAGCTGAAGCAGGTTATTATTCTGCACTACCTGGAGGAGTACTCCCAGGAAGAGATTGCCGCAATACTTAATATCCCGCTCGGAACTGTCAAATCCCGGATTCATGCTGCGCTGCAGAAGCTGCGCCGGAAGCACAAGGCTGACACTA
Organism: Paenibacillus sp. BAC0078; assembly: GCF_054483875.1. Lineage (NCBI taxonomy): Bacteria > Bacillati > Bacillota > Bacilli > Caryophanales > Paenibacillaceae > Paenibacillus > Paenibacillus sp. BAC0078. Next base: position 347,130 of record NZ_JBTLRW010000005.1, on the reverse strand, counting down.
TTAGAATAGGGAAGGTGGAGGATCTGCATGAGTCTTGAGGAGAACCTGCGGCGGGCGCTAATGGATGAAGCTGAAGGCTGGAGCGCCCCACCGGAACTGAAGGGGAAGATCCTGGAGCGGACCACACCCGGACAAGGGGGAAGACATATGAAGAAATGGCTAATAGCTACGATAATAGCGGCATCGCTTATCATCCCGACTGGAGTCTATGCCGGATACAATTATTTGGCTGATTCCATGTATGGTTCAAAGGATAACTTTATTCAAAACGTAGGCACGCTGGAGCAGTATGAGAAGCTTGAAGCCAAGCTGCAGCAGGCACAGATGAGCCTGAGCAAGGAGGATTTCAGCGCATTGACCTCCTTGCTGCATGAACTTGGCGGTTTCAATCTGAAAATGGCCGATAAGGCAGGCAACCTTCATCCCGAGAAGTTAAACGCCGCTGACCGGGAGAGCTATAACAAGCTGACTGCAGAGCTTGAGCCTTATTTTGCCAAGTTGATTAAAGCCGAAGCACCGAAAGCGCCGGTGGAACAGTTGGACGCAGGTGCGTTCTGGGATGAGCAGCTTGCCAAAGCGCAGCAAACCTTCAGCGGGAAAGAACTGGCACAGGTCGAGCAATTAATCGGTGAGTTGAAGAATATGAATGATAAAGTTACGGACCCGGATGGCAGCATTCATATGGATCGTCTGTCAGACGCAGATAAGAAAAACCAGGAACAGCTTATCGAACAGCTTAATCCGTATCTGAACAAGCTGGGAATCTCGATCAAACCAAGCTCTTAAGCACTCCAGATATTCATGACAAAGCAAAACCACCGGAGAAGGCATACCCTTGTTTTCCGGTGGTTTTTGTTATTCTGTACTGCATCTCCGTTGATATCTTCTAGTTTTACATAACCTTCTAAAATACCTAAAGGAGGTTTTGTAGATGAATAATTTGGAAATCATTCAGAAGCGCATCGAAGCGGAGCGCAGGAAGCTGAATGAGATGGAAGCAATCTATGGGCTGCTGCATCCGAAGGTGATCAAGCAATCCATGAAGCTGGACGAACTGATCAATGAATATACAAGAGAAGAGCCGCTACACTCCAGTCCCTCCGAACGCTAACGCAAGCAGCTTGTCTACAAATTCTCCATCCAGTGTATCCCCTGTAATCAGAAGCCGGTAAAATATCGGTCCATACATAAGATCAATACTGCAAGCAATATCCAGATCCTCTTTCAGTTCCCCACGGGCTACGCCACGCTCCAGCAATTGTCTTGCCTCTTGACGGCGCGGTGCAAAAAATCTCGTCCGGTAAGCCTCGGCAAGGCCGGCATCGAATTGTCCCTCGCCAATCAGCTCGGTAATCACCTTTCCTTCACGGCTGCACAAAAAATGGGTCAGATTCGTCGCATGTATTCTAATATCCTCCTGCACTGAACCTGTGTCCGGCACTGGAAGTCTGGCGGAAGCGGCGGACAAGTAGCCGTCCATTACTACGGCCGCTTTGTTGGGCCACCATTTATAGATGGTCGCTTTGCTGACTTTAGCCCGTTCCGCAATTTTCTCTACAGTCACCGCTCCAAATCCCGCCTCCAGCAGCAAATCATACGAAGCCGCAAGAATGGAAGCCTCCGCTTCATTATTCCGTGGACGTCCTCTTTTTTTATCCATTAGTCATACCTCCTGATCGAATATACTTTTCCCAACCGGCTTAATAAAGAAACTATACGTACATTATACAAAAGAATGCATCAAGTTTGCCAAATAAATTATTTTCATTTGCCTATTTACAAAACTGTACGTTCAGTATATTATAAAGCCATAATTAATAAACCAAACGTTCAGTATTTAAAAGTGAAAGGTGGAATTTTTATGAATCAGGTAAATCAAGTGAACCGTGTGAACCATGCAAAGGAGCGCGCGGAAAGTAAAACCATGCCCGGCTGGATCACTTTTCTGCTGGCGGCATCCTGCGGACTTATTGTAGCTAATCTGTACTATGCCCAGACGCTGGTTGGACCGATCAGCGAAGCTACACATCTCTCCTCCGGTGCAGCAGGTCTGATTGTGACGCTGACGCAGATTGGCTATGTAATTGGTCTGTTGTTTGTGGTTCCGCTTAGCGATATCATTGAAAATCGCCGTTTGACGGTGGCCTCGCTGCTTGTCGTGTTTGTTGCCCTGGTTGTGGCTACAATGGCCCCTAATGCGCCGATCTTTCTGGCAGCCGCTCTGTTCATCGGTCTCGGCTCTGTGGCCGCACAGGTTCTGGTGCCATATGCCTCATATTTGGCTGCTGAAGAGCATCGCGGACGCGTAGTGGGCAATGTGATGAGCGGCCTGCTGCTCGGAATTATGTTCGCCCGTCCGCTGGCAAGCTTTGTCTCCGGCCTCTGGGGCTGGCATGCGATCTTTGCTATATCCGCTGTAGTAATTGCACTGTTGATTCTTCTGTTATCCCGCGTTCTTCCTAAACGCCAGCCTGTGCCTACTATGAACTATGGCGGACTGATTCGTTCCCTGGGAACTCTTCTGAAGAACACTCCTGTGCTGCGCCGCCGGGCGATTTATCAAGCCAGTCTGTTCGGAACCTTCAGCTTGTTCTGGACTACCGTTTCCTTGCGGCTGGCCGATACGTATCATCTGACCCAGCAGGGTATTGCGCTGTTTGCTCTGGCCGGTGTGGCTGGGGCCGTCGCCGCTCCAATCGCCGGGAGATGGGCTGACCGGGGCTGGACGAGACCACTGACCGGGCTTGCGTTTATACTTGCGGCGGCGGCTTTTTTACTCGCATATCTGTTTCAGAATGATTCCAGAGTCACTCTCGGGCTGCTGGTTCTGGCGGCTATTCTGCTGGATATGGGCGTTTCGGGCAATTTGGTGCTTGGCCAACGGGCGATTTATTCACTCGGCAGCGAAGCAAGAGGCCGCTTGAACGGACTGTTTATGGCGATTTTCTTCATCGGCGGAGCCATTGGCTCCTCACTGGGGGGCTGGGCATATGCTTACGGCGGCTGGGGGTTGACCACCCTGCTCGGAATGGCCCTGCCGATTGTGGCATTCCTGTACTATTTAACGGAGCGTAAACAAGCGTAAGGCATCAGCGTAAAGGTTGTATTGTTTGAAGAAGTGCCCCGGCAGGCTGCATGAGTCAGTCTGCCGGGGCACTTCTTTTTTTGCGAAACAATCCATGATACTAATGTAATGAAACAGCAAATACTTGCGTATTAGCTGGAGTAAAATTACTTGGCCAAGTGAAATTATGCAGGAAAGGAGAGCTTGAAGGATGCAAGAGCGCGCATTGTTACAATCTTTTAGGCAAAAGAGCATAAAGGAAGAGACAGATACAGATACAGCAGCAGAGGCAGACAGGTTCTTTACGACGATTTTTGAAACGTACTATACAAGAATATTCAACTATACCGCCTACCGTGTCAGTTGCCGTTATACGGCCGAGGATCTGACCAGTCTGGTCTTCGAAAAGACATTGTCCAAGCTGCACAGCTACTCCCCGGATAAAGCACCGCTGGAGGTATGGCTGTTTGCCATAGCCAGAAATGTAGTGAACGACTATTACAGAAGCTTGAAGCGGACCCGTTTCTTCCCCCTAGAGATGATCCGGGAACTGGTTTCGAGCAGACAGGTGCCGGAGGAGCAAATGCTTGAGGGAGAGCGAAGCGACCGGTTGAGCCGTGCGCTGGACACCCTGAGTGCGAAAGAGCGGAATATTGTGGCGCTGAAATTCGGGGCTGATCTGAAGAATAAGGAAATTGCCAGCCTCACAGGGATTTCCGAGAGCAACGTCGGCGTCATTCTTTACCGAAGCATGAGAAAGTTAAAATCTGAAATAGGGAGTGTGGAGCGGCTGTGAATACCAAAGATACGGTAGAGAGATTCTCCAGGGATATCGACGGAGGCCTTCATCATAAGGAACCCGCCCAGTGGAACGGTTCACCGGAATATCTTGAGCTGCTGGAGCTGAGCAAGGCTCTGTCCGGCAAGGATTTCAGCGGCACTTCCCCAAGGGCGGCCGTTCTCTCCAAGGTGCGGAACCGGACCCAATACGAACAGGAGGAAAGAAAAATGAAAATTAGACACAGTGTCAAACGCCCAGCTATGATCCTTGCTTCCATTCTGGTGGCAGGTGTGGTGAGTGTTACCTTCGTCAAACCATCCTTTGCCCAGGAGATGCTGGGCAGAGTACTGCAGACGATCAATTTGGGGAATATCATTGTAAGCGAATACGAGCCCGAGCAGGCTACGAAGTTTCCAGAGGCGTTAAAGGGCAAGCTGTATGACAAGGACGGCAATGTGATAACCTCTTATACAGAGAAGCTTGACAAGGTCTATAACGCCGATGGTGAGCAGATTGTTAACTTTGACGGAGATAAGCTGATTACGAAGAGCGAACAGGAACAGCGCGAAAAGGAAGCGGCGGAGAATGTGTTCGTTGCGAAGGAGCAGGCGGAGCTGGATAAATACGCACTCTTCAAGGTTAAGCTGCCGAAATATTTGCCGGAAGGGTTTGCTTTTGACCGGGGGGAATTTTATACCTCAGAGAAAGGAGCAGTAAACGGCAAGTATCTTAATTTGTACTTCACCAGTAAGAAGGAAGGCCAGGAAATCTCGATGCAGCTGCGCTATTCCGATGAAGAAACGGCTTTTGAAATGTCAACCAGCGGCAAGCTGGAAAAAGTGCAAGTGAACGGCGTCGATGCTGTAATGATGAACGGCAGAAGCCTTGATTGGGAATCGGACGGTGTGCTGTATGGCATCAATACCCGCGGCCTGGACCGGGCTGAAGTGCTGAAAATTGCCGAGTCTATCCGCTGATAAACGAATAGAAAGTGTGTAGAACCTTAATACACGACCCGTAAGCAGGAAACTTTGAAAAAAGCGGCCTGCTTGCGGGTCATTTTTGTCTAGGCGCCCAAGCTTTCTGATCATGAAGAATAAAGATTTATACACTTTTGAAGAGATTTTATTTTCACAAAGGTATATATATATAAATTAAGGACTGGTGAATGGCCTCCACCTGAGTGGAAAGGTTTTGAATGATGAGAGGGGAATATAAGTAAGCGTCAAATCCCGCACACCTAGTAAAGCGACGGGATTCATGCGATCATTTGCGTAGCTGAAAGTTACGCGCGCACGTAAGTAGATGCGAGTTATTTTTTGACCGCGGCCACTAACGGGCAGAATTTCGTGTGCCTTTACATAGCCCAATCAAAGTGCTATGATGCAAACATGACGTTAACGTTATATTCTATCTTGGAAGGAGTGATTGATCATGAACCGCATGCGCATCGGCGAGTTGACAGAACGGGCCGGGGTTACCCAGCGCACGGTGCGCTACTACGAGAGCATCGGACTGCTTCCTTCAGGCGAGCGCGAGGGCAACGGTCATAACTACTACACGGAAGAAACGATCGCCCGTCTGCGGAAGATCGATCAGTTGAAAAAGCTGGGCTTAAGCCTCGAAGAGATTCGGGATGTTATCGAGCTCTACTTCACGGACCCAAGCGGAGTGCAGCCGAAGCGGAAGGTTCTCGGCCTGCTGCGCCGGCATATGGCCGACACAGACGAGAAGCTCGAAGCGCTTGGGCAGTTCCACGCCGAACTACAGTCTCATATCGAACGCTTCGAGCGGTGGCTCGAGGCCAATGATCGTGACTAATTTTTTTTGCTAAAATCATGACGTAAACGTAATGTTTAAAAATTCGAAGGAGGTTATATTCATGAGAGAAAACATTGGTTTTATCGGACTCGGCCAGCTCGGGCTACCCATCGCTGCCAATCTGCTCCAAGCTGGTTATGCGCTGACCGTATACAACCGCACCGCGGACAAAGCGGAGCCGGTCGTTGCTCAGGGCGCGTTGCAGGCGGGAAGTCCCGCTGACGCCGTGACGGCCGGGGGCATCGTCGTCACCTTGGTGTGGGATGATGAAGCATTGGAAGACGTCGTCAGGAGCGAGGGTTTCCTGGAGAGACTGGGACCGGGCGGTATTCATGTGTCGATGAGTACGGTGTCGCCGGATAAGGGCAGGAAGCTGGCGGACTTGCACGCGCGGCACGGCTCCGTATATGTTGAGGCGCCCATCTTTGGGCGGCCTGAGGCAGCAACTGCCAGGCAGTTGTGGATTCCCGTTGCGGGTCCGCAGGAAGCGAAAGAGCGGGTGTGGCCGGTGCTGGAGGCTATGGGAGCCAAAGGGATCTTTGACTTCGGCGAAGGAGCCGGTACCGCCGTGCTAGTCAAGCTGATCGGTAACTTCCTCATCGTCTCCGCCGCACGCTCGCTGGAGGAAGCACTAGGAATGGCCGAGCGCGGTGGGGTCGATCCCAAAGCGGCGGTCAACATGCTTACGAGCACTCTGTTTACCGCCCCAATCTATCAAAGCTATGGCAAAATGATTGCAGAGAAGTCAACAACCATCTCCCAAAGCAAAATTCCGCAGAAGGATGTCGGCCTCTTCCTGTCGGCGGCGCAAAACGTGCAATTCCCTGCTCCGCTCGCCGGTCTGCTGCTCGATATGCTGGAGGACGGGGATCGGAGCAGACAATAGACAAAGCCGATTAGCAAAATTAGAAGGGGCTGTCCCAAGGTCACGAAAGTGATCCGAGGGACACCCCGTTTATTTCTTTCATCTTTCTACCGTATGGGGAGCATATCACCGTAGAGGGATGCTCCTTAAACTTGCCGTTAGAGACAGCGCGGTGAATCGTATCGCAGTAAAACATTACGCAACGGATACGATAGTTCAATGTCCGCCGAGGGCAATCCCAAAAAAGAGTTCCATTTAAACGATTTTATTATCAAGAAACACGAGTATTGAAGGAACACTGAATAGCCCCGTATTGGATGGAACGGAGCTGAACGATGCTTATTTGGAATAGACGCGGCATACAAGCGGCAATGAAGCTGACCAGGGAACAAGCTTGCTCAGTGCTTCAGGATCTGCTGGATTGGGAAGCTGTGGCAGCCGCTCAAACAGATGCTGCAAGTACAGATGTGGCTTGAGACCGTTAGCTTTAGCCGTCTCAACGATGCTGTAAATGATCGCGCTGGCCTTGGCTCCGCGCGGCGTATTGCTGAACAGGAAATTTTTTCGACCGATAACCACGGGCTTAATCGAGCGTTCGCTGCGGTTATTATCGATTTCCAGCCGTCCGTCCTGCAAGAATACGTTCAGCTTCTCCCACTGGTTCGTACAGTAAGTGATCGCCGTACCTAACAAACTTTTGGGCAGTACACGCGACCGCTGAGCTTCTAACCAAGCAGAGAACGCGTCCAAGATCGGTCGACTCTCCGCAAGTCGGGCTTCATAACGCTGCTCGGGCGTCGCATCTTTCCACTTACGTTCCACCTCAAAGAGAGCGTTACACAGGGCCAGTCCTTCCGCAGCCACTGTGTTGGAACGATGACCTGCAGGTAACGCTTGAAGGGCCTCGTGATATTTCCGCCTTGCATGAGCCCAACAACCCAACTGCGTGACACCTTCCACTTGATTGTAGCCGCTGTATCCATCGGTCTGCAGATAACCGGTAAATCCCTTGAGAAATTTGCCCGGATATTCGCTGCCTCGTCCCGTCTGGTAGTCGTACAGAATGATGTCCGGACCAACCCGGCCGGTGCGATACAACCACAGGTACGACTTCGTTTGCGCTGCACGCCCCGGCTCCTTGAGCACTTGAAGGGTTGTTTCATCCGCATGCGCAATGTCTCGTCTCAACAGTTCCTTATGCATGTAGTCATACAGCGGCTTCAGCCAGCGTTCTGCGCCCGCGATCATCCAGTTCGCTAGCGTTTGGCGTGACAGTTCAACGCCCAAACACAGGAACTGCTGCTCCTGCCGGTATAGCGGCAGGCTGTCCACGTACTTCTGGCTCATAACATACGCCATCATCGATGGCGATACCAGACTGCCCGGTACCACCGGTGTGGGCATCGGTGAGGTCACGATTGGCGTGGAAATCGCTTCTTGTTCGCAACGACGGCAACCGTACACATAGCGTATATGCTCCACTACATTCACTTGAGGAGGGATGAGCTTTAACTCCCGCTGCACTTCCGTACTCATTTCGTGCAGTTTTCCCGCGCAACACGAACAAACCTGCTCATCTTCGCTCAGCCGGTATTCAATCGTCTCAACTGGCAGCGATGCGAGTTTCGCTTCTCGACCGCCGACCGTTTTCTTGCGCTTGTAAGTGATCGTCTCCATCGTCGGCTCCGGGGCCGCTGGATTCGCTTCGGCCTCCGCTTCATTGAAAAGTGTGAGTTGATCGGGATGGGTTTGTTCACTTGACGCGCCGAAACGCCGATGCTGCGCCAGACGGAACTGCTCCTCGTACCACTTCAGCTTAGCCGACAATTCTGCAATTTGCTGTTCCTGCCTTGCCGTCTTTTGTTTCAGTTCTTCGATTGTAGGTGAGATTTCCGCACGTTTTTCCATACCGTTTCATTTCGTTTGTTCTTGGCATGATTCCTGCATGCTTATATGACGAAATGGCGAATCTAAATCACGGTTTCCACCATGACTCTTGCATGGGCTTGCCGCTGGCTAAGGGAAAGCCCGTCAAGCAGCCAGCGAAGCTCGCGAGAGGTGACCGTCACAACTTGTTCATTGCCGGTCGGCCACTGAAACGTGCCGTGTTCCAGACGACGGTAAAAAAGCCAGAAGCCGTTGACCTCCCAAAAGAGGAGCTTGAGCTTGTTACGCTCGCGATTGCAAAACACGAACAAGCTCGGAGAGAATGGATTCAGGCCATAACCTTCTTGGACGAGAGCAGCGAGTCCATCGATTGATTTACGCAAGTCCGTGGACCCGACAGCCAGATAGACAGGGTGTGCGTTTGAAAACGTCAGCATGATGAGGTTAAGGCTTCTACCACTTCACGAAGCAACTGCCGGTCAAATCCTTTTTGAAGGGTGATGCAGGCAGGCCCGACATGAATAACAAGCAAAGAAGTGGCAAGAGGAGCGTCGAGCTCCGTGACGGTAACCGGAATAAAGCGTGCCGAAGAAACGATGTCTGACGAGGCGATTTTTTTGAGTTTCCGTGTCCAATATTTCAATTGTTCCAAATTGACTTTATTGGCACTGCACCATGCCACCATCGTTAGTCCGCTGGCCTTATAAGCTTCAATGCGTTTCGCCCACTCATCTTGACGTTGATCTCTATTTGTCATGAGGCAACCTCCTCATCTAGGATGCCTTCATTTTCTCATGAGCTTGAGGCTCTTGAAAGGTGGGGAGTATTTTACGTTTACGAATATAATGGATACTAATTTAACTTTAGATAGGGTTTTAAGCATTGCCCAAGATTATAAAAGTAAATATGAGTTATCAGGTGATATTTCAGATAATTTGGAGCGAACTATAAAATTTTATAGTGAATTCGATGGCATCAATGGTTCAGTTTGGTTGGTTACAGTAAGTGTAGAACCAAATGATTTTTTTGCAGAAAATGAATACACAATTGTCATTTCAGATAAGGAAGCAACCGTCAAATATATTATCGACCCCAATGGTCATGTCTATTGTCCTCATTCAGAAACAATGGCTGAATAATAATTTTGCGTATTTAAAAAGGAAAAAGTGAAGATCGCTAATAGCGGAATATCTGTATGATTTCTGATTTACGAATAACAATGCTTGAAATATATAACCTAATTAACGCTATTCCGTTACACTAAGCAGGTCGATTATGGTCAGATACCACCATGATTGATCTGTTTTTTTGTTATGTTCGTTTTGAATTTAGCAATAAATGTCCTGTGCGGGATGGAAGCGATTAATATAATAAAGGTAATCGTTGCAACGAGGAAGTGAAGCGCTTGGATTATGGGTATATAGAACATTTGCAGAAGACCATTGATTACATCGAAGAAAATCTGAAAGGACCGATTTCCATTGAGGAGTGTGCGCAGCTCTCAGGGTTCTCCAAATTTCATTTTCACCGGATATTTGGCATTTACCTTGAGGTCACTCTGATGGAATATGTCCGCAAGAGGCGGTTAGGCTACGCGATGCTGGATGTTGTGCACGGCAAAAGAATTCTGGACATAGCGCTAGACTACGGCTACAGCTCAGAGAGGACGTTCAGCAGAGCCTTTCAGCAGGAATTTGGCCAATTGCCCAGCAGGTGCAGAAGCGCGAGGTACGCTTTGCCGCCCAAGCCGGTGCTGAAGGAACAAATTAAGCAATTCCAAGGAGGATTTCAGGTGGACTATTTAAGTGAGGTTACGATTGGCAGCTTGGATGCAATGAATGTAGTGAGCGGGGTTCGGATCAGCAATAACCCGGAAGATGAAGTAATCTGCTTTGTAACCGAATGGGCGGAAAAGGCAGGGATACCGCCTGAGGCAAGACGTTTTGGTTTTGATGTCCCTGTCGAGGGCGAGGATCAGGAGAAGGGGCTGCGGGGTTACGAATATTGGGTAGCGGTAGATGAGCAGCCTGCGGTTCTGGAAACCGGGCTTGTGTACAAGCATGTGGAGAGCTGCAAATATGCAATGCTGCGGATTACTGAGCCGATGGTCGATCCTTTCGAGCGTATTCCGCTGGGCTGGAAGAAACTCGCCGATTGGGTGAACAGCAGAGGCTACAAAACCTCCTGTGAGCAGGAACGCTTCTGGCTGGAGGAGGAATTCAAGAACGGTGAATCGGTCTACATGGACCTTTATTTCCCCATCGATTAGGAAAAAGCACATAGCCTGCAGTGATGCAGGCTCGTATATGCAAAGAGGGGGGTTCCGACACCCTGAATCGGCTGCCGGAACCCCCTTGTATGTTATTCCACCTTGAAGGTTGCGGCTGCGTTTGCCAAATCCTTGGTGAGCTGATCAATGGTTTCAACCATTTCAGCCAACTGGCGGACCGTAGCGGATTGCTCCATCATTGTAGCAGTCACTTCCTCCACCGAAGCGGAGACCTCTTCGCCTGTAGCCGAAAGGCTTTGCGCCGACTCCAGAACGCCATCCTTGTCCTTCTGCATATGGGCAACCTCGTCAGCCATTGATTTTATTTGATCCGTAATGTTCGTGATTTTCTCCAGAATGGTCTGGAATGCTTCCTGAGTCTGCGCTACAAGCTTATCCTGTATAGCGGAAATGTTATTGATTTCCATCACGCTATCATTATTCTCAGCTACAAATGCAAGATTCTGCTGAATAATGGAATAGATTTCATTCGATTGCTTCGAGCTTTGCTCAGCGAGCTTCCGAATCTCGGAGGCGACTACAGCAAAACCCCGGCCATGCTCTCCGGCTCTCGAAGCTTCGATGGATGCATTAAGGGCAAGCAGATTGGTCTGATTGGCAATCTGGCTGATTGCACCGGTAATATTGCTGATGCTGTTGGAGCTTTCTTGGAGCTTGATGGTGATGGCCGAGATTTTTTGAACCTCCTGTTCGTTCTTGTCACTGATTTCAATCAAATTCTCGACCACCTGATTGCTCGTATGGAAGACCTCAATAATCTCCTCTGCTCTTTCCCTAACGGATTGAGCTTTGCTGTTCATCTCCGCAAATTTCTCACCAAATCCATAGAACTTATCAACGATATGTTCGGTGTCATTGGACTGCAGCTCCATCGCCTGGGCGATGCCCATGGAGGTTACGGAGGTCTCATTAATAGAGCGGGCAGTCTGCTTGGAGGTTTCCTCAAGCTCATTGGTGCTTGTATGAAGCACATGAATGGAGTTGTTCATATTGGTGATTAGCGCTTTATTTTGCCGGACCATGCTATTGAAGCTGTCAGCCAGATCCTTGAACTCGCTTTGGTATTTTCCGTCGGCTTCTACGGTCAAATCACCCTGGGCTAAAGTCTTGAACAGCTTAGTTAACTTGACGATGGGATTCGTAATTGAACGGGATAACAATAGTCCAAAGCCAACGGCTACAAGCAGCGCCAGAACCGTAATCAGCAACACCTTATTCAGCATCTCGTTTACAGGACGTTTGATGTCGCTATAGGAATCAGTAACAGAAATTGTAAGATCCGCGTTTGGAATTTTACTGATTCGCAAATAATCCTCAGTCGTGTCTACCGTCTGCGTTGCAAGACCACCGGTTGCGCGAACCGCCAGCAATGCCTTCATTTGCGGACTGTCTACGCCGCTTTGCCCCACCTTGGCTGAGTCGGTTGAATGATACAAGAGTATTCCGCTCCGGCTAAGAACCTCGATTTGACCTCTGCCGTTAATTTTAATGTTACCCAGTTTATCGACAAAAAAGCTGCTGTCTACGGTCATGGCGAACACGCCAAGCACCTTGCCGTTCAAATCTTTGATGGGCTGGGCAAAAACAATCAGTATTTTCTCATTGATTTTAGACTTAATCGCATCGCTGATGAACGAAGCCCCTTTTATTGCTTTCGTATAGTATTCACGGTCTGATCTGGACTGCCCGATGGATTCAGCATTTGTTCCTGCAACAATAGTCCCTTTGGTATCGAGAACGATCATAGAGTCGCTTCCCCGTGTTCCTTGTATGCTATCCTTCAGGACCGTATTTGCTTTACTGAAATATGGATTTTCCGCGGAAAAGAATTCCTGATCCGGCAGAGTGCCTCCTGCTCTAAGCTTCAATAGTTCCTTGAAGGTATTATGTACAGAAATCACATAAGAAGTCTGTTCCTGGAGCTGCATTGCTGTCCACAGCCCTTCACTGATACGGTCGCTGTTGGCGTTAATTTCATCCTTGCTTTTTCTGAGCAATAAATCGGATGAGAAAAAATACACCGTAACTGATGTCGCCAGGAGCACGGCAGCAACAAGCAAGCTCAATAAAGCCGGAAGCTTAACCTTCAAAGAAACGTTCCTGATTTTGTTCAATAATTCGTTAGTAGTTCTCATGTAGTTAAGTCTCCCCTGTGATATATGTCATCCTGAAAGCGGATCTGTTAAATTATCGGCAGATTGATATACATTTTTAATGGTGAATATTTTACATTTCTCTGCGTTTTTTCTGCATGTCAGGTTGTTATTCAAAAAGCGTATAGACTATCCGATATAGAAAATAAGTTTTAGACACAAAACTGTGAAAAAGTTAATACTGCAAAGAATTTCAACAAGACGAGGCGGGGGCGTTGGGGATGAAGTCATCAAGGACATTTTTATGGGGATTGATTAGTCTTTTAGCACTATCGGTACTGGCGGGCTGCAATGGCCCGGAGAATGAGGCAAAGGAAAAAACTACAGATCAGCAAGTGAATTTGAAGTTTATTTGGTGGGGAAAAGAGAAGCGGAAGGAAGATACGCTCAAGGTTGTTGAACTGTATATGAAAAAGCATCCCAACGTGAAAATTACTACGGAAGATTTCCCGGGGACAGACGAGGTATCGACTCAATTGTCGATAGAAACTGCCGATCAGCAGACTGCTGATATTATTCAGGGGGATTATGATTTTATCTTTAATTACATTAACCGTGATTTAATTGAACCGCTCAATCCTTATGTAGAGAAGAAGATACTGTCCACCTCGGATATCTCACCGGAAACGCTGGCTCCAGGGATGAAGGGGAAGGAACTGTACGCCTTGAATATCGGAATGAATTCCGAAGCTGTGATGTATGATCCTGAATTCTTTCAGAAAGCGGGCATTGCAGTCCCGACGGAAGACTATACGATTGATGATCTGTACAAGACGCTTGTGCAGTTGAAGCAAACGATAACCACGCCTGATTTTTATCCTTTAGCAAATATGATTAGTGTGAATCATTACCTGAGAACCCGGGGAGTCTCGATGTATAATGCTGAGGGAACGGAGCTTGGGTACAAGGATGATCAGATTGTGGTCGATTATTTCAAGCTGTATAAAAAGTGGGTGGATGAAGGCTTAGTGAGCAGTGACTCATTAAAAACTATATCTGTTGATGAGAATCATCCCCTCATTACCGGCAAGTCTGCATTGTACATGAGCTTCAGCAACCAAACAACGGCACTTAGCAAAATCGCCGGCCATACGATTAAATTGCTGCCTTATCCTAAAATAACAAAGGAAGGAGAAGGAAGGTTTATTAAACCAGGTCAATTCCTGGCGGTTTCTTCCTATTCGAAATATCCCGAGGAAGCTGTCAAATTTCTCGATTTCTTCGTGAACAGTACAGAGGCAAATGATATTCTCTTGGGAGAACGCGGAATTCCTGTATCGAATGTGATCTCTGCAAGACTATCTGCAAAGCTGGATGAAGCGGGCAAACAGCAGTATAAGCTGCTTGACTACGTGAAGGCCCATTCATCACCAATTGATCCGCCGCCGCCGGGCAGTGCGGTAGTCATTAAAAACAGTTTTGATCTGATCCTGAACCACGTTCTCAAGGGCAACACTACCCCTGAGCAAGGGGCAAAGGATTACCGGGCACAGGCGCTTGAGCTGCTGCAGGGTCAAAAGGGGGCGGGAACGAAGTGAGCAAACTACTTGGCAGCTTTACAATAAGAAAGAAGCTCTACAGCGGCTTTGGATTGGTGTTAATCCTCCTGCTCATTGTAGCCTTCAGCAGCTATTCCTATCTCTCGAAGGTGAGCAATTCTTATACACATTTGCTAACGGATCAATCTGAGTCTGTTCAATTAATCAAGGATTTGAGAATCGCTGTGGAAGCGGAGGAGTCCAGCATCAACGGCTATCTGGTTAACGGCGACGAGCAAGGCCTGGAGGCCTTTAAGGATGCGCGCACGAAGTTTGGTACGGCTCTGGAGCAGCTAAAGGCGTTAATTACTCACCGCGACGACAAGCAGATTCTCGCTGGTCTGGATTTGCTGCAGGACCGATATAGCATCACGGCCATGAAGGTCATAGACAGCAAAAAGCAAAATGATACTGAAGGCTACTTGAAAATTCTTGAATCACAGCGCCCTGTACTGGATAAATTCAGCAGCACCGCAGAGCGGCTGGTAACCCTTCAAGAGAAGGATCTGACAGCGGAGGCCGATGCCACCTTCGATGAAGTCTCGCAAATCAAAATGCTGGTTCTTATATTGACAGGCGCAGCACTAATTATAGGAGCTGTTGCTTCTATTCTAATAAGCAGGGTGATATCGAATCCGCTCCTCAAGCTGCAGAAAATGGCTGTTCAGATTGCCGATGGTGACTTAAGAAATACGACGGTTGAGATCAAAAATAAAGATGAGATCGGTCACTTGGCGGTGTCCTTCAATAATATGGCTAACCATTTGCGGGTGCTGATTCAGGAGGTAGGCACGAATGCAGAACAGGTTGCAGCCTCTTCGGAGGAGCTGACAGCCAGTGCGGAGCAGACCGGACAAGCCACTGAGCATGTCGCTTCAATTACCGAGAAATTGGCTGAAGGCGCTCAGACACAAGTGAACAGCATTGCAGCCAGCGTTGTGCTCGTTCAGAAGATGGATGAGGAAGCTGCACAGATAGCAGATCGGGCCATTCATGTTAAAGAATCCGTAGATCAAGCCTCAAGCTTGGTCGCCGAAGGCATGCAGGCTGTTGAAACAGCGATTCACCAAATGTCGGCCGTATCGGCGAATGTTACTGATGTCTCCAAAGCGGTAAGTGTCCTAGGGGAAAGCTCCAAAGAAATTGGCGATATCATAGCCATTATTACGGACATTGCCAGCCAGACGAATCTGCTCTCCCTGAATGCGGCAATTGAAGCGGCGAGAGCGGGCGAGCACGGCCGGGGATTCGCCGTAGTGGCGGACGAGGTGCGCAAGCTGGCCGAGCAGACAACCGAATCCGGGAAGCGGGTATCCGAGGTCATTCGTTCGATTCAATTGGAAACCAGCCAGACGATTGCGATGGTGACACAAGGAGAGAAGGAAGTTGAGCGGGGGATTCACGCGGTGCAAACGGCCGGGCAATCCTTCTCCGAAATTGAAGCGTCCATTCAGGCCATCAATGAGCAGATCAGAAATGTATCGGATTCTTCTCAAGGAATGTCTCATGAAACCCATGAATTGGTTGTTGCTTTTGAACAGATTAATATGATTACAGTGGCATCATCCGAAGGGACACATGACGTCTCCGCTTCAGCAGAGGAACAATTAGCCAGCGTAGAAGAAATTGCAGCAGCTTCCAGATTGTTGTCCGAACTGGCGCAAGAACTGCAAGAGAGCATTGCAAAATTCTCAGTATAAGTTGGTATAACAGGAACAGCTTTGAGAGTCCGCCTTTGTGCGGGCTCCTTTTTGCTGTAACTCTTGTCCCTGATCCGAATTTTTTCCTATGCTATAATGATCACAAAAATTTGCTGTAATGGGAGCTGCTAAGCCATGAAAAGCCAAAATGAGACAGATATTGAACGGCTATTGGAATCTTTGAAACTATCACTGCCGCTAGTACAGCGCTTATTTCCGATTGACGTCATGTTCGCCTTGGCGGATAAGGAAAAGTTCATTTATTACCTTCCGGGAACGGAGCTGGATATCCGGATTCAAGAGGGCACGCCGGTCCCGCCAAGCGGAGGAATCCGGAAGGCACTCGAGACAGGGGAAGAGGTCAGTGCCAATATTCCGAAGGAAATCTACGGCTGGCCCTTCAAATCATCCTCCATACCCATTCATGGGGAGGGCGGGGCAATTACCGGTGTTTTTACGATTGGCATCAGCTTAAGCAATCAAGAAACGTTAAGCTATGCGGCTAATACCCTGGCGACCACCTCTGAAGAGATCAGCATGACCTCTGAAGAAATCGCAGGAACTGCCACCGATTTGGCGAATACCGTAAGTGATCTTAAGGTGCTTGGCCAAAAGGTTGTCGAAGAGCTGCATAAGACGGATGAGATTCTGGATTTCATTACCAAAGTGGCGGACAACTCCAACCTGCTGGGCCTTAATGCCGCCATCGAAGCTGCGCATGCTGCCGAGCATGGACGCGGCTTCGGCATCGTTGCGCAGGAGATCCGCAAAATGTCCGTCTCCAGCGCAGCCTCGGCCAAGGAAATCGCCGGCATCCTGGAGCGGATCAAGATGAACATTTCCCGGATGGATGCAACGCTGCTGGATTGCCTGGGGCAGAGCGAGCGCCAGGCTGCGGCGACGGAGGAAATCACCGCCTCCATGCAGCAACTCGCCGCTTCCGCCGTGGAGATTGAGAAGATTGCGCGGTTGATATGAGGAGAGATGTAATGAAAAAATTATTAAGTTTTCTAATTGTACTGTTGGTTGCCCTTGTTCCAATGAATCCTATGCCCGCTGCTGCAGAAGCAGTAACTCCCGTTGCCGGGACGGAGCAGCAACTCAAGCAGCAGGACCCGATCAACTTCCCCGTTTCTACTTATGGCTATAAGTATTTGGGAACGGCGAACGGACTTTTGTACTTCAAGGAGCCGCTTTTGAGCAAGAATCCGCGTAATGCCAAGGGGCAGATGCTTCAGGAGTATGTCGTTACCATCAATGCCAAGACGAATAAGGTGGAGTGGGAGCTTCCGATTTATGGAGGCTTCAAGTTCGGCGATCGTGCTTTTTTTGACATGGCAGGTAATTTGTATAGTCTCGTTGGCGCGGGGCTGAAGCAATTCTCTAATGAAACGTTTCTCTATTCCATTAGTCCCAAGGGGACAATGAATTGGGAGGTTATCTTTCCCAGACCGCTGGAGATTGACAGTCTGATCAACAATAAATTGTTTGTACATGACAACTCCTCGGTCTACGCAGTGAATCTGAACGGTACAGTGGCCTGGAGTAAAAGTTTCGAAAGGGAAAGAATGCAGCCTTCCCATTATCTTAGCGGGGTTGCCTTGAATGAAATATTGACGCTCAAATATAACTCGCAGCATATAGCAGCATCTTTTGACGTCCTGGACTGGAATCTCAAGAAAAAAATAAGCTATCCGCTAAACACGAGCAGTATAGTAGAACAAGCGCTCAAGCTTAACAATGATACATATATCCTCAAAATAAAGAAATCTGAGAGCACAACGCTGCTGGCTGCTATAGGAACAGACGGAAAAGTGAAATGGACAAAGGGAATTGACCCGACAACAAACATACTCTATATCGTGGACGGCAAACTTTTATTCGCCAATAATAAAGGGTTCTATGCACTGAATGGCAGCGGCGAACAACTGAATCATACCCCGCTTGCTCCCATATCTGTAAAAGGAATAGCCTACAGATTACGGCTGGATGATAAGTACATCTCTATTTCGTCCGATTACAGAATAGAAACGAAAACTGCGCTGACCGTGCTGGACCGGAAAAGCTACAAAACGCTGTATTCATTCGCATATCCGCTAAAAGTTGGAGAAAAGCCTGAGATCTATTTTGATGATATTTTCTTCACCCAGGGCAAGTTTTTCACCGTCTATAACTATCAGCTCATTCCGTTTCAATGATAATCAGTTCAGCAAGCCTGCGCCCTGCGCAGGCTTTTTGCTGCTGCCTTGGCAGACTGATTATCCTTCATGCTTGTCATGCCCGTCTGCATAATGCAGGCAAGTCCCTCATAGACATGTACTAATCAATGCTTTTCAAAACAGGTTAAGGGGATGATGTCATGCGCCGGATAACATGGGTACTCGCAATCATTATGAGCGTGACCCTGGTGCTCGCGGGGTGCGGGAAGAAGGATGCCGCTTCCGTGGTCAAGGATTTGAACAATGTGTCTGACAAGCTGGAGAGCAAGCAGGGGGCTTACCAGGGCTCGGGCACAATGACGCTGTACACCGGCGAGCAGCCGCAGGAGTATAGGGTAGAGGTATGGTACAAGAATCCTTCCTACTACCGGATCAGCCTGTCGAACCTCCAGAAGGATGTTACGCAAATTGTGCTGCGCAATGATGAGGGCGTATTCGTGCTTACACCAAGCCTTGGCAAAAGCTTCCGCTTCCAGAGTGACTGGCCCGACAATCAAGGCCAGGTCTATCTGTACCAGACGCTGCTCCGGGGCATAGTTGCCGACAACAACCGCCAGTTCGTGGAGGACGGCGACAATTATGTATTTGAGGTAGCGGCGAATTATCAGAGCAGCGCACTGGTCCGCCAGAAAATCTGGCTCGCCAAAAAAACCTATGAGCCGAAGCAGGTGCAGGTCTCCGATTCCGAAGCCAAGGTTGTGGTCAACGTGAAGTTCGACAGCTTCAAGTTCGATCCGGAATTTACCAAGGATTCTTTTGATATGCAAAAGAATATGACCGCCGGCACTCCGTCCAAGAGCACGGTGGCCGAGGTTGACGAGAACGGCAATCCGGTG
The DNA here is from genome assembly GCF_054483875.1 of Paenibacillus sp. BAC0078. Lineage (NCBI taxonomy): Bacteria > Bacillati > Bacillota > Bacilli > Caryophanales > Paenibacillaceae > Paenibacillus > Paenibacillus sp. BAC0078. Next base: position 327,976 of record NZ_JBTLRW010000005.1, on the reverse strand, counting down.
GCTGCACCGGATAGTGGAGAACAGGCTGATCAGCCGGCAGCTGCCGAGCTTGGCGACTTCGGGATTATTGAACCCGGTTATATTCCGGAAGGTGTAAAGCTCAAAGACTCCAATAAAATCGAAGGCAGTAAGGATCATTCCGTGCTCCTCCGCTATGACGGAATATACCAGTTCACGATCATCGAAGCACGGCCGCTGGACCACACTGTATCGCTGGCTCCGGGAACACTCATTGATCTTGGGTTCACCGCAGGGGTTCTGACCGGTGACGAGCAGCAGACGCTGACCTGGATGAGCGATGGTGTAGAGTACCGGATTACGAGTGCAAATCTTCCTAGGGACGAAATGATGCAAATTGCCGCTTCTATGGAGGAACAATCGGGTAAGTAAATATCAGTAGGCGGATACTGCGCATAGTGGGAGCCTTTCCTCTACATGCAGTATCCGTTTTTTCTAAAAATATGGAGGTGAATATGCTGGGCGTTATACCTTTAGAGGATCAGCAGTAAGCTCGTCCGGGTCACATTGACAGCCGCCTTCCATTAGCATTACCATTGACAGTAAGACATCAGATCTATACGATGCCGCAGAGATGATTTACTACAATGTTAGAAGGTGACTCGGAAGTGCAAGCAAGCTATCGACCTACAGTAGCCGAGATTAATCTCGATGATCTGCGTGCCAATTACGAGGCCTTCCGTTCGGTATTGCCGGCGGAGACCAAGTTCATGGGATGCGTCAAAGGAAATGCGTACGGACACGGAGCAGTGGAAGTGGCCCGGGAGCTGGAACGACTCGGAGCGGATTATGTGAGTGTTGCTTTTTTGGATGAGGCATTGGAGCTGCGTCAGGCGGGAATACTAATTCCTATTCTGGTGCTGGGCTACACCTCCCCGGAAGGGATAGCCGCTGCCTGGAAGAACCATGTAACCGTGACACTGTTCACACCGGACGTGTTGGAGGCGATCAAACAGCTTCCAATTGATCCGGAGCACCGTTTGAAGGTGCACATCAAAATTGACAGCGGGATGGGACGGCTGGGGCTTTTTCCGGCTGACGCTCCTGATTTCATCGAAGAAGTGCATTCTGTAGCGCAGGCGGAGCTGGAGGGCATGTTCACACATTTTGCCAAAGCAGACGAAGAAGACAAAAGCTATACACTGATGCAGTACCGACGGTTCATGAGCGTGGCCGAAACGCTTCGGGACAGAAATATTGAAATCCCGATCATACATACGGGCAATAGCGCTACGGCCATTGATACACCTTTTCTATCCAGCAATATGGTGCGTGTAGGCATAAGCTTGTACGGTTTGTATCCCTCAACGGAAGTGAACCGCGAGCTGGTGAATTTACACCCGGTAATGAAGCTGAAGACGCAGGTAGTTTATATCAAAACCCTGCCGCCGGGCTCCGGCATCAGCTACGGCACCCGGTACTTCACGGACAGGGAAGAGATCATTGCAACGCTTCCTGTGGGGTACGCTGACGGATATTCCCGCATGCTAACGGGCAAAGCGGAGGTGTTAATACGCGGACGCCGCGTTCCTGTCGTCGGAACCATCTGCATGGACCAGTGTATGGTATCGCTCGAATCTTTCGCTGAAGAAGCGGAACAAATCAAAGCTGGCGAAGAGGTTGTACTCATCGGCCGCCAAGGCTCCGTGTCCATCACGGCAGATGAACTGGCTCTCCATCTTGGAACGATCCACTACGAGGTAATCTGTATGCTGGCTCACCGTGTACCCCGCGTATATGTGCGCGAAGGTGCTGCTCCGGACCTGATGAATCCCTTGCTGCAGGCCTAATCCCCGTGCCGTGTGACTTGTGCAGGAATTGAATAGGAGGATAATACCGTATCGGCTATGTGACTTATGGTCTATACGAACCGCCATTTCTAGTTTATAATTGAATGCAGCATACTTGATATACTGGCGGCATATATTCTTTGTATAAAATTCCTTGTATAATGCAACACTGGAACACAAGGGTAGAAGGTTTGTGGGGGTGGAAGAGAAGGTGGCCAATTTGCAGAACACCAAAAGAATCATGATCAGCTTGCCCGATCATCTCTTGCAGGAAGTGGATGGAATCGTCCAATTGGAGAACTCCAACCGGAGTGAATTGATCAGGCAGGCCATGAAGCTGTATCTGAGCGAACGGAGAAAACGCACCATCCGGGAGTCGATGCAGCGTGGCTACATGGAAATGGCTAAGATTAATTTGACCATGGCATGCGAGGCTTTTCTCGCGGAGGAAGATGCAGACAGCACTCTTGGCCGCTTAGTAAGCGGGGTGTAGATATTGATCGTAAAACGCGGCGACGTTTTTTTTGCCGATCTTTCGCCGGTGGTGGGTTCAGAACAGGGCGGAGTACGGCCGGTACTGGTCATTCAGAACGACATTGGCAATCGCTTCAGCCCGACGGTAATTGTGGCAGCCATCACTGCCCAGATTCAGAAGGCTAAACTGCCCACGCATGTGGAGATTGATGCGGCTGCCCACGGCTTTGACCGGGACTCTGTCATCCTGCTGGAGCAGGTTCGGACCATTGACAAACAACGCTTAACGGATAAGATCACCCACCTGGACGACGAAACGATGAAGCTGGTGGATGATTCGCTGCAAATCAGCCTGGGTCTGATTGATTTTTGAACCAGGCAGACTATAGATCACTGATCACGTAATGAGAGGCACACCGGATAAGCCGGTGTGCCTCTTTGAGATGGAGAGACCAGGACAATCTATATCAGTTGAACTAAAGAAAACATAAAAAGGGCAGAAGTGACGGAGGGGAAGTTTGGATACTTACGGAGCGTTAGCGTCCGCCTTTGTCTGCGGATTTCCACCGTGAAGAGCGGTAGTAATCAAGAAATCTGCAGACGGGCAGCGGCCGGAAGTCCAAACATTCCCTGCAGTTACGACCAGACCCCAATATGAAAAATCTATAGTTCAACTGATATAACGCCGATTGGAGTTGGAACAATAGGTATGCTATAATTAGACCGGTCGGTCGGTTTAGAAGGGGGTGGTCATGATAAAAGGACGTTCTGACGGAGAAGAAACGAAGAAACGAATTGTACAGCAGGCTTCGCAGCTATTTGTACAGAAAGGCTACGGAGCTGTGACGATGAACGAGGTCTGTTCGGCGGCCAAGGTCAGCAAAGGGAGCCTGTATCATCATTTTCCCAGTAAAGATGAGCTCTTTCTGCATGTGTTGGAAGAGGATCTGGAGCACTGGCTCTCGGAGTGGGAACAGAAGAAAAGCCTTATCAGCGATGCCGAGGAGCGATTCTATGCGCTTGGGGAGCATTATGCAAATGACTACCAGAATCCGCTGTTCCATGCGCTTGATGAATATTCAAGATCCAGAATCCATTCCGCAGAGGTGCATGAGCGTCTTGCACGGTTCTATGAGTACTCCTCGAAGGCTTGCCGCGATCTCCTACAGGAGAGTATGGATTCCGGGTACCTGATCAAGGGTGACCTGAATAATTATCTTATTGTGCTCAGCGGCTTGCTGGATGGGGTCGGCAGAATCTGCGAGATTATTTCCATTGACAAAGAGCCTGAGGGAATCATGAAATATTACCGGGAAGCAATAGGGCTGCTGCTGCAGGGAATACGTGCCCAGTAGAGCAGTCAGCATATCAAAGTCTACGCAGATGAGCGGCACTGACTTTCTAACGGCCGGTGCCAACGTTTCTGCTGGCAGTGTATAATTAGACCGGATGGTCGGTCTTATAGGTGTGCTAAGAAATGGTTTTGAAATTTCGGAGGTTAATCAAATGAAATTACTGCTTAGAAACAGGGGAGCGATGCTGCTCCTTATGCTAAATATTTTTCTGACGTTTACGGGAATTGGACTGGTTGTCCCGATTATGCCTACTTATATGAATGAGCTGCATATCGGAGGCAGTGTTGTCGGTCTGCTTGTGGCAGCCTTCTCCCTGACGCAACTGATTGTCTCCCCTTTTGCGGGCGGGCTGTCCGATAAGATGGGCCGTAAGAAAATCATTGTCGGCGGGCTGGTTGTATTTGCGCTGTCGGAGCTGCTGTTTGGTCTGGCTAATTCCACATGGGTGCTGTTTGCCGCCAGAATGCTCGGAGGTGTCGGAGCAGCAATGATTATGCCTGCGGTCATGGCTTATGTAGCGGATACAACCTCTATGGAGGAACGGGCCAAAGGCATGGGGCTGATCAACGCGGCTATTACTACCGGATTTATCATCGGACCGGGAATCGGCGGGTATCTTGCTGAGCTTGGCATTCGTGTCCCGTTCTTCACCGCCGCTGTGGTAGCGGCACTTGTTGCTGTGGTGTCTGTTATTGTACTGCCGGAATCACGCTCAAATGCACAGCTTGCCACCGCGAGGACCAGTCAGGAAAATAAGGAAAGCCTTGTTTCTCAACTGATGCGTTCCTACCGGGAGCCTTATTTCTTCGGACTTTTGATTGTTTTTGTGCTTTCTTTTGGGCTTGCCAACTATGAAACAGTATTCGGCTTGTTTGTGGATCACAAATTTGGGTTCAGTCCAAAGGATATTGCTTTTGTCCTGACCTTTGGCTCGATTTCGGGAGCGGTGATTCAGGTTACGGCGTTCAGTTGGATTCTGAAGCATTTCGGTGAGAACAGAGTTATTTCGGCTTCTTTGCTTGTCTCAGGCCTGTTCATCTTCCTGACATTGTTTGTGCACGGCTACTGGGCTATCGTTACCGTGACCTTTATTGTGTTTCTTGCTATGGATATTTTGCGCCCGGCTGTCGGTACCCAGCTCTCCAAGCTGGCAGTAGAATCACAGCAGGGCTTCGTAATGGGCATGAACTCGGCGTATACCAGTCTCGGCAATATTGCCGGACCTATCGTTGCCGGTGTCTTGTTTGACCTGGATATCAACTTTCCTTATGCCATAGCTGCGATCGTACTCGTTCTGTGTTTCCTGATGTCGCTAGGCTCAAGAAAGCGGATGAGCCGTCCCGATGTTGAGATGAAGGGGTGAGCGGCTGCTCTTCTGGACTTTGGTGGCGGGGTCAATCTGTGATACTATTTCAGGTAGGGATTATTTGAACACAGATTGTGTACGGAAAGAGGGATTGCATTGACGGTGGATACGAATCAAGCAGATAAGGCCGCTGAGGAAGCGTTGGCCCGGCAGGAGCAGGAAACAATCACCCAGGCGATAGCCAAGGAGCTTGGCATCAGTCTGAAGCAGGTGCGGACAACGGTAGGACTGCTGGATGAGGGGAACACCATCCCCTTCATCGCCCGGTACCGTAAAGAAATGACCGGTGAGCTGGATGAGAACATGCTGCGCGATATTGAAGAACGGCTAAGCTATCTTCGCAATCTGAGCGACCGCAAGAAGGATGTGCTCCGCAGCATTGAGGAGCAGGGCAAGCTGACGAAGGAGCTGCAGGAGCAGATTCTGAAGGCGGTGAAGCTGCAGGAAGTGGAGGATCTGTACCGTCCGTTCCGCCAGAAACGCAAGACGCGCGCCAGTGTCGCCAAGGAGAAGGGGCTGGAGCCGCTTGCGGATTGGGTGCTGGAGCAGCGCCGTCAAGGCGATCCGCTTCAGGAAGCGGCGAAATATGTGGATGCGGACAAGGGTGTCGAGAGCGCAGAGCTGGCGCTTCAAGGCGCGATGGACATCATCGCCGAGAACATCGCCGACGATCCTGCGATCCGCTCCTGGGTCCGCCAGTATACAGCCAGCCAAGGCGTGCTGGTATCGGAAGCAAAGGATACGGAGCAGGAGAGCGTCTACGAGAACTATTATAATTACCGTGAACCGGTACATAAAATGCCGCCGCACCGCATTCTTGCGATCAACCGCGGCGAGCGGGAGAATGTGTTGAAGGTCGGCATAGAGGTGACAGCCGACAAGATTCACGCCTTTATTCAGCGGAAGCTGGTTAAGGGGCCATCTCCGGTCAAAGAGCTGCTGGAAGCGGTGACCGAGGATGCCTACAAGCGGCTGATCGCGCCTTCCGTGGAGCGCGAGGTGCGCGGGGAAATGACGGAAAAGGGGGAAACGCAAGCGATTTCCATCTTCTCCGGAAATCTGCGCAGCCTGCTGCTGCAGCCGCCGGTGAAGGGTCGGAGCGTCCTTGGCGTAGACCCGGCCTACCGCACCGGCTGCAAGCTGGCCGTGGTGGACGACACCGGCAAGCTGCTGGAGGTGGCGGTCACTTACCCGACGCCGCCGAACAACAAGAAGCGTGAGGCGGCGGCGAAGTTCAAAGAGCTGATTGCCAAGTATGGCATCCAGCTCATCGTCATTGGCAACGGCACCGGCTCGCGGGAGACGGAGCAGTTCACCGCCGAGGTCATCGCAGAGATCGGCGATCCGGGGCTGGCGTACCTCATTGTCAATGAGGCCGGAGCCAGCGTGTATTCCGCCTCCAGGCTGGCGCAGGAGGAGTTCCCGGACCTGGATGTGGCGGAGCGCAGCGCCGCCTCCATCGCCCGCCGCGTGCAGGACCCGCTCGCGGAGCTGGTGAAGATCGACCCGAAGGCGATCGGGGTCGGGCAGTATCAGCATGACGTGTCCCAGAAGCATCTGGAGGAGAGTCTTAAGGGTGTCGTAGAGTCGGCGGTCAACCATGTTGGCGTTGACGTGAATACAGCTTCGGCATCCCTGCTGTCCTATGTTGCCGGAGTTAATGCGACGATTGCCAAGAATATCGTCAAATTCCGCGAGGAGAACGGCAAGTTCACCACGCGCAAGCAATTACAGAAGGTGCCGCGCCTGGGCGCCAAATCCTATGAGCAGTGCATCGGCTTCCTGCGCATCCCGGGCGGCGACAACACGCTGGACCGGACACCGATCCACCCGGAATCCTATCCGGTGGTGGACCGCCTGTTCCGTGAGCTGGGGCTGGATGTGGCTGCGCTTGGCAGCAAAGAGGTAGCCCAGCAGCTTCAGGCGCAGGACGCCGCCGAGCTGGCCGTGAGGCTGGATGTCGGCGTGCCTACGCTGCGAGACATCCTGGAGAGCCTGCAGCGTCCGGGCCGCGATCCGCGCGAGGAGCTGCCGCAGCCGATCTTCCGCACGGATGTGCTGAAGATCGAGGACCTGGTTCCCGGCATGGAGATGCAGGGAACCGTACGGAACGTAATCGATTTCGGCGCCTTCGTCGATATCGGCATCAAGAACGACGGGCTGGTGCATATTTCCCAGCTCAGCGGCAGCTTCGTGAAGCATCCGATGGACGTTGTCTCCGTGGGAGACAATGTTACCGTCTGGGTGCTGGGCGTTGACCTCAAAAAAGGCCGGGTCAGCCTGACCATGCGCCCGCCGCGCGAGTAGTGCCTGAAATGGAGTCATCTGCATGGGAGACCTGGCAGATGGCTTTTTTTGTTTAGGGAATTATGAGAGTGAAGTGGAAAAAGTAAACTTAAATGTACCCAAAATCGTTCCGCAGGGACGTTAGTTGGAATAAGTAAACTTAATTGGGGGGATTTCAGCTAGAATGCTACGAATCAGCCGAATTAGGTGGACTTTTTCCCACAAGCGCTTGCTTTGGAGTGTGAGGGTACAGAATTAAGTTCCCTTTTTCCACTTGGGTCTGTCCTCAAAGTACAAGTTGGCTCCAGCACTCCAACAATTTCCAAACTCAAAACTGCTGCACTATTCAGTTAACGACAGCGCGGCCATTTTGTTCTTCGGGAAATCATGATTTCCGGTAAGCTGCTTTTGCTTTTTGGCTCTAAATGATGAATATATCCAGCAGCCCACTCAACGTACTAAATAGTTTTAATCATTATTCCTCTACCTGGGCCTTGTTCGCCCGTGCTATGATTTGGGAAAATATAGATAGGCGGGTATCAACTATTGAGCGAAGTTGTGATTCGGAATTTTGAGCAGGCGGATATGCCGGCGCTTGGCGAGTTTTATAATGCGGTGATTTCAAGTGGACAGGCGATCTCTTGGTGGGTGGGCGAAGAAACGAACTGGGCGAATGTGTTTTGCGCTTTTGAAGGTAATCAGATGGTCGCAAAAGGCCAGGTTGAGGTGTTCAATATCATTCCAGAGGCAAGTACGCCGGAGTGCAAGCATAAGCTGCTCATCAATCTGAAAGCTGCACCCGGCAGGGAAGAGGATACGGCGCTGCTGGATGGGGTGTATAGCCTGCTGCTGGCCCGGGCCCGTGAATTGAAGGAGACACTGCCGGGCAGTCACAGCACCTTATTATGTGTGGGGAATTATGCGGTAGAGGAGAGCTACCACCGGTACTTTCAAGAGCGGCAGGGGTATCGGCCTCTGCAAAATCTGTACAGCATGGAGCGGGACTCGTCGGAGCCTATTGCGGAGCTAGTTCTTGCTGAAGGACTGGACTGCATGCATTGGAGCATGGAGACCCGCGAAGAACGGGACCTGTATTTGAAGCTGGAATCTGAGGTATGGCCAGATGCTCCGCTTGGAGCGAAGCGGCTTGCCGAGTATCGGGAGCATCCGCTGTGGACCGCGATCATTGCCCGCGAAGCAGGAACGATTGTCGGCAGTGCGATGGTCTGGCAGGAGGACGAGGGTGGCGTTATAGAGGATGTGTTCGTCAGAGAGGCCTGGAGAAGACGCGGCATTGCCAGCTTTCTGCTGGCTGAAGCCTTGAAATATTTGCAGGGACACGGGCTTGGAAACGTATCGCTGGTAGCCCGGACGGACAATGACTCTGCACTGGCCCTTTATACTACTGCCGGTTTTCAGACGGAAAGCGAAGAAACCAGATATTACATCGAGCTTAAATAATCCTCTGATTAGCACACTTTGGTCTAAACAACGCTAACAAACCTCCCGTTAATGACAGCCTGAAGCTGTAGTAGCGGGAGGTTTTCTTTTACCGCCTCTTTCAGAGGACGGCAAAGCCGTTTTTACTTGGTCAAATGCACAATGCATTTCGTCCGATCATCAATATTTTTTTATATAGGGCAGCCTTTATACTGAAAGCGTGTTCAACAAGAGCTATAGGGGGCTGTACAATGGAAGGGTTAACAATAGGTTGGTACGGGGCACTGGCGGGACTGGCGCTTGCGATCATTCTGATCCTGAGAAAGCTGAATCCGGTCTACGCGCTATTCCTGGGGGCTATCGTGGGTGCGCTGATTGGCGGGGCCAATCTGGAACAGACGGTCAGCATACTTGTAAGCGGTACGCAAAGTGTCATGGGCACGGTCCTGCGCGTGCTTGCCGCCGGTGTATTGGCCGGGGTGATGATGGAATCGGGGGCGGCTGAGACGATAGCCCAGGCCATCGTACGAAAATTCGGCGGCAGCAAGGCCATTCTTGCGCTTGCCCTGGCCACGATGATTATTACAGCGGTTGGCGTATTTATACCCGTAGCCGTGCTGATAGTGGCACCGATTGCTTTATCTGTAGGGAACAAAATGGGTATTTCAAAAACGGCGCTGCTGCTGGCACTCTCCGGCGGCGGGAAGGCAGGGAATATCATCTCGCCCAATCCGAATACGATCGCGGCTGCGCGGGGGTTCGATCTGGATCTGAGCCATGTGATGCTGGCCGGCTTCATTCCGGCGGTGTGCGGCCTGATTGTAACCGTTATTGTAGCTTCTCTTCTGAAAAATAAAGGTGTGAAGGTGCTTGATGAGGAAGCAGTATACAACGAAATCGACACCTCCAAATATCCTCCACTTGGCAAGGCTATCGTGGCACCGCTGGTTGCGGTCATCCTGCTGATGATCAACCCGATTGGTTCGTTCACGGGGATTGAGGCTCTGTCCAGCATTAAGGTCGATGCTCTGTATATTCTGCCGCTGGCCGGGATTATTGGTCTTTTGGCTATGGGGCAGGGGAATAAAATTCTGGCGTTCACCTCGTCCGGTCTGAATAAAATGACGGCGACAGTGCTGATCCTGCTCGGTGCGGGCGGGATTGCCGGGCTGATTGCCGCTTCCGACTTGTCCACCCAGATCGTCAGCCTGATTCAGGCGGCGGGGATTTCGGGAACCTTCCTGGCGCCGATTTCCGGTATTCTGATGGCAGCGGCAACAGGCTCGACCTCGACAGGCGTTATTTTGGCGACAGGTTCGTTTGGACAAGCGATTCTGAATATGGGCACGGCGCCGCTTGCCGCAGCGGTCATGGTGCATACAGGGGCAACCGTTATCGACTCACTGCCGCAGGGCAACTACTTCCACGTCACGGCGGACAGCATGAAAATGTCGATCAAGCAGCGGATGGGTCTGATCCCTTACGAAGCAATTGTAGGCGGAACGATGGCGGTTGCAGCGACGATCATATACGGCTTTTTGTTATAGGATACAGGTTCTCTAGGGTTTGGTTCTAACATCTGGTATGGGGTGAGGATATGAGAGAGAAAGAGAAAACATTTGTGTTGGCACCGGACTCCTTTAAAGAGAGCATGACTGCCAAAGAGGTTTGTATCGCAATGGAAAAGGGGCTGCGGAAGGTCTATCCGACGGCTAATTACATTCATGTGCCGATGGCGGATGGCGGGGAAGGAACCGTACAGTCGCTGGTCGATGCTTCAGGTGGAGAGATCCATTATAAAGAGGTGACCGGACCGCTTGGGCAAAAGATTACCGCGAAATACGGCATTCTTGGCGGCGGGCAGACTGCGGCGATTGAGATGGCTTCCGCAAGCGGCATCCATCTGGTGACCAAGGAAACCCGGAACCCCTTGATTACAACAACATACGGCACCGGAGAATTGATCCGGGAATGTCTTGACCGGGGCATCCACAAGATTATTATCGGCATCGGCGGCAGTGCGACGAATGACGGCGGCACAGGCATGGCCGAGGCGCTTGGCGCAAGATTTCTGGATGAGGCGGGAGCAGAGCTTCCCCGTGGCGGCGGCAGCCTGGACAGGCTGGCACGGATAGACATATCTTCGCTGGATGAACGCCTGCAGCATGTTCAAATGGTTGTGGCCTGCGATGTGACGAATCCGCTGTGCGGGGAGCAGGGAGCTTCGCGGGTGTTCGGCCCGCAAAAAGGAGCAACGCCGGAGATGGTGCAGAAGCTGGACGATAATCTTGCCCATTACGCACAGATCGTGAAGCAGCAGCTTCACAAGGATGTGTCGGAGCTGCCCGGTGCGGGTGCTGCCGGAGGCTTGGGCGCGGGACTCTTGATCTTTACTCAGGCGGTGCTGCAGAAGGGAATCGAGATTGTTATCGAAAATACCGGCCTGAAGGAAAAGCTGGCCGGCGCTGATATGGTGTTCACTGGCGAAGGCGGCATTGACTTCCAGACGAAGTTCGGGAAGACACCTTATGGTGTCGCCCGCGCTGCCAAAGCTGGCGGACAAAAGGTCATTGCCATCGCCGGTTACATCGGTGAGGGGATTGATGCCCTGTATGAAGAAGGCTTTACGGCGATCTTCGGTATTGTTCCGGGGGCCTCTGACCTGGAGAAGCTGTTAGCCGATGGGCCGAAGAACGTTGAGCGGACCTGTGAGAATATTGCACGAATCCTGAAACTAAGTGAATAGAGCACAAAAAAGTGGCCCGGGAGCATGCTCTCAGGGCCGCTTGATGTGTGGGGCTGCCATGTATATTGTTGGATGTTCGAGCAGAGTATACTCATTAGCCCGGAAGCCGCATAGCCACTCGCCTAATTTCGTTCGTTCTGCGGGTAGCATCACTTATAGAGCGCCAGCAAGCCGTGCGTCAGCTCGAAAAGCTGCAGCAGATTGCGCGGATCTTTGCCAGTGAGGGTCTGAATCCGCTTCAGGCGGTATTGCAGCGTATTGCGGTGAATATTGAGGTCATCGGCGGTGTGGGAGACACTGCAGTTATGATTGATGAAGCTTCTAAGCGTCTCTATCATATCCACGGCATCCTCCAGCTTGGCGGCGCTGTTGAGGTTGTTCGTCAGATTGGCATGGCTCAGCTTCACCAGGAACTCGGCTTCTCCAAAAGTTACGACCTGTGAAGCCGGCTTCAGCGCCAGATGAACATTCATGGACGATTTGGCCTGGCGGTAGCTCTCGGCAATACTGGCCTCCTGCCTGCCGGCAGCGATCAGTACCTTGGGACGGTTCTGCAAAAGCTGGCGGATTAGCGGTGCGGGGTCGCCAGTATTTTGAATGATCAGCAGATGCGTGTCTTCATCAATGGCGAAGCTGGGATAACGCAGCAGCAGCTTGTCCGTGTCCTCTTCGGCGCTGAAATGCTTGATGTACAGCACGATGCTTTTCAGAAGCAGGTCGATTTGGTAGGGCGCGGCTTCTTTTCTCAGCTTTTGGGAGTATGTCCCCTGATGGTTCAGCAGCAGCTCCAGAAAAGCTTTTTTGCGGCTGGCTTCATGTGCCTGATGCTCCAGGCTGTTGCGCTGCTCGATCAGCAAAGACACTGTGGTTCTTACAATATTGCAAAAAGGGCGGACCTCGTCCGGATTCCCGGAAATGCCGATAACCCCGACACGGGTATGACCGATGACAATCGGCTCATTGGTGCCTTTTTTCTCGAAGCGGCTGTCCTCCCAGACCTCAACTCTTTTGCCAGTGGACAGTGCCTTGACCGCTCCCGGATGAACCGTGCCCACCCGTTCCTTTCGGCCGCTGCCGATAATGATGCCGTCTGCATTCATGATATTAATATTGTAAGGGATGTCCATCATCATTTTATCCACGATTTCCTGGGCCTGACTCTCGGATAGCTGAACCAAATCAAGGTCCTCCTTTAGCAGTTCATGTACAGTTGTGCATCTGAACAAAAGTATAACGGATTCTCTTGCCGCTGTCAGTGGATCGCAATTTCCAGTTTTTTGCCATGATCTGCAACCTTACCCGGATTTACAGCGTCTAAGCAAGGGAGAAGCAGGGAGAGGAGGAGGATTTACTTGGTTGTTGCAAAAGGATTCGGACGTTCCGCCCTTGTAGCTGTCATGCTGGTCCTTGCGGCCTGCAACTCAGCACCTGATGCGGAACCGGAAGCAACGCTTACACCGGAACAGACGCAAGGGCAAGCTGAAGTGAAGCCATCACCAAGCCCGTCGCCAGCTCCATCGGAACCGGCAGAAAGTCCACCACCGGAGGCGGAGCCGCAGGAAGCGCCGGATGAAGGAGCACCGCCTACAGCTCTCGAAGCGGCGACCACAGTGATGCGGGCGCTCAAGAACGGTAACATGAATACACTTGCTTCCTGGGTGCACCGGGACAAAGGCGTCCGTTTTTCACCCTACGCCTATGTTGATACCACAACAGATCTGGTATTTACCGCCGATGAGCTGAAAGGTCTGATGAAAAATCCCAAAGAGTATGTATGGCGCGAATACGCGGGTTCAGGCGAAGCCATAAAGCTGACCTTTGCTGAATACTACAAACGTTTTGTATATGATGCCGACTTTTTTAATGATGCGGAAAAGGCTCTGAACAAGGGATTGGGGCAAGGAACGACAGTCAACAATATCAATGAAGTCTATCCCAGAGACAGCTACGACTTCGTCGAATATCACATCGCCGGCGTCGATCCTTCCGCGGAAGGCATGGACTGGCGCAGCCTGCGGCTCGTTTTTGAACGAATCGGGCAGGACCACGCTCTCGTGGGCATCGTTCATGATCAGTGGACGCCATAAAAGGTAAGAGACGGACGCACCGCTGGTTGATTCGAGTGGCTGTGTCCGTTTTTATGCGTGTTGTTCAATTGGCTGCGCTTAAGACTAAGCACATTCGGCTTCGTGGGGATTAGGTGGAAAAGGTAACACTAATTCGACCATATAAACTGTATCGTGAGATTTAAGTGGAAAAAGTAAAACTAATAATTTTGCTGCGTGCGGTTTAGAGCTAATTTTGCCGTATTCCGATAAATTAAGCGCATACATTCCACCTGAATTGATGAAATGAATGATATTCAGAAAATTAGTTGGAGAAAATCCACTATAGATTAAAACATGAAATCCCTAGGGTGGCTCGCTCCTTGCTGCAGAAGGGATTTGAAGGCTTTTAGAGAATATCTCTTTGAAAGATTTTTTGGATTAAAGAGGTTTGCACTTTAGCGCTCTGAGCCTTTACCTAGTAAGGGATTTCAGACGAGCTGTCGCTCCCCGTGAGGGAGCGTGGATTGAAACAACCAAGCAATATCAAAGAGTCAGGGATATGGAGAAGAGGTATTGAAAAGGCTCCTAAATTCCGTAGGGCACGTAAAAAGGCCGCGCCCCCATAGGCACGGTCTTTTTGGAGTGCGCCCGGCATGGGCGTCATCTCTGGGGTGAAGCCGAACGGGACTAGTAAGCGCCCTGCCGTTAACTGCTTTACTTAGTACTGTATTTCTGGAGCACTTCTTTCTTATCTAGCAGAAGGTAGATGCGATCCAGGATGGTTACCATCTCCGCTCTTGTAATCGGTGCAAGGGGTCTGAAATAACCATTGGCATCAGCGGTGATGATACCCTGAGATTGCATACTTGCAATGGCTGATGCCTGTACTGATGAAACATCGTCATTTATGTAGTGGACCCCTGTTTTTTCAACATTAAAAAGGATTGGGAATACCTTTTCATTCGTATTCGTTGCTGCCCCGGTAGAAGCACTGTAACGTCCATCCGTACTTCTATACTGATCAAAATCTTTTTCACTAGAAAATTCTTTGATAGGTATATCCTTGAGCCCTTTCAATGATTTGAACTTTTCGTCGCCACTCATTTCTGTGATTAGCTCTTCATCGAAAAAGGAGTACAGCATATTCGTGAGGGAAAGACGGGTAATTCGAGCTTCTGGCTTAAAAATAAACTTGCCCGACTCGTTTGCTGAAATCGCTCCGCCCCAATTGAAAGTATAGTCGTAGATCGCAGATATCTCCTTATAGGCCCAATAATTCTTTGGAACATCAGGATAGCCAAGAATCTTTTCATAACCTGTAGCTTTTAGGTTTGGTCTGTACTTATCGAAAAGACGGTAAACCATGACCGAAAACTCCGCTTTGGTAACAGTTCCTTCAGGTCTAAATGTTCCGTCTGGATACCCCTTGAGTATGTCATTATCATCCATAAAATTGATTGACTGCATAGCCCATGCATACTTCTCCTCATTAATGTCGGTATACCTTGTTTCGGCATGGGCCGTGGGAGAAAGAAGCGAACCGAGAAGTATAATGATCATTACTAAGCTTGCGAAAGTTTGTTTAACCATGATTGTCCTCCAAAGTAGTTGTGTATGTATTCCCAGATTTGTTTTTCCTTTGAAAGGTATCACCGGCAGGTATAAATTGTCAATCAGTAAAATAAATACTCGTAAGTTGTGGAAAATTGTTACAAAAACAAATAATGCCCTTCCGGCTTCCTGTTAGGAAGTGAAAGGGCTGAAAGGTTTACTTTCCCGTGATCTCAATCGCAGCTTACATCCGGCTGGAAGCAGGAGGTGATGTGGTGCTGGACAAAGACTTGGCTACCGCTGTATAGCCTTCTGGCAGGTACGTTACTGCGGTGGCTTTGGAGATGACCTGCGGGTACATTTGGCCGGGGGCAGGTTTGGTTACGGTGAAATAAATGACCGCTGTTTTGTTCTTGCCGAACTCAATCCGCTCGATGGAGAGTCCGTAGCCGGGATTGGGCAGATTGTTTACGGCCAGCGTAGCTTTGTTTACGCCGTCGCCGGCTTTTTCGAGAGTGACTGCAGCCTCGTAAGCATAGGACGGAGCGGCGCTGCCGTCATCCGGTTGAATTACTGTTGCAGCGAATTTTACAGCATCATAAATCCAAACAGCGGCTTCGGCGCGGGTAACGGCATCATTCGGGCGGAAGGTGTTATTTTTCTCCAGCGTCACCAAATGTGTATTCACCAGAATCTGCAGGCTGTTCATTTCCGCTGTGGTCAGCTTGCCGCCATCCGAGATAACGGCGAACATTTCCGTTACCGCGAAATTCCCCTTGCTCTGTAAAGCCTGAGTCAGCAAATGCGCGAACTGGATGCGTGTCATCACAGCATTCGGATCGACAGTCTTGTCCAGAGACAAGCCGTTTTGCTTCGCAGTCAGGAAGGCGGGGGCATACCACGCTTTATCCTTCACTTTGTCAAAATAACTGCTTGCCGCATTTGAGCTACCGCCGGCAGATGCCTGCGGGGACAACTGAAGTCCGCTGACGATAAACTGGATGCCTTGGGCAAAAGTCAGCTTCGATTTTGGCGCAAATCTATCGCTTGTCACTCCATTAACGACTCCTTCAAGATGCAAAGCGTTGATTTTTGATTCGGCTGGGTTGCCTTTTAAATCGGTAAAAGCAAAAGCAGATGCTCCAAAAGACATACTTGCCGCCAGAATTCCGCACGCCAAAGTTATTTTTTTCGCGCTGGTCTGGATAGATTTATTCTTCATTGTGCCTCACCTCTTATCCTCTTAGATGGCGGAATGCCGCAAAATGTTGCAGATTCGCACAAATTAAATGTAATGTAGAATGGTAGCGCTATTATCATGACTTTAGTTTGCGACAGGAGAACGTAGATGATTCAGCAGCAGGGGAACAAGAAGAGAGATATAGCTGCTGGAATGATTCAGGTCATTCCCTTGTATAATGAGATACTTTGATTAAGCGGAGGAGTACACATGATCATTTGGGGGACACTTATCGGCATTGCGGCTGCTGTGATTTTATCGCTCGTTCTGGGACCCTATGGCATCCTGGTGTTACTTGCTACCGGGTTTGGAATGGTGCTCAGCACCTATGTCAAAACCAAAGAAATCCACGCCGATGTCCAGCGGATCAAAGAAAAGCTTGGAATCACAGACGAAGGCGAACCGGTGGTGAGCAACGCAGAAATCGAAGCGGAGCTGGAGCGTGCGCTTTTGATAGATCAGGGGAAGACGACAAATTAGAGGGTGCGCGAGAAAAGTGATTATGATTCGAAAAATAGATACTGCTTGCTTGTTGCCGGATAGAGTACAATAAACGGTGTACCAGCATCTGGAACTTAATTTTGTGTTGCGAATGTATAGCGTACATAAAATCGCCGGGTCCTTCGCACCGGTTTTTTTACATTATGTGTATGAAAAAAGTGTGCTGGTCTAGTGCTTCAAGAATTGAGCGGATTTTTAATGTAGAAAAAGGGTTGTTTTCCTTTTTTGGCTGAAAATCGCTGTCGCTTCCTATGTGGAAGCGTGGATTGAAATCTGCTGGCTCCGGTGGATCACCCTGGAAGTGTGTGTCGCTCCCTATGTGGGAGCGTGGATTGAAATCGGTTGGAGTCGGCATCCCCGGCAAGAACGGCATCGTCGCTCCCAATGCGAGAGCGTGGATTGAAATAGGCAAGGTCATTTGACGGCTGTACGAGTTTGAACGTCGCTCCCAATGCGAGAGCGTGGATTGAAATCAGCCAGTTCGTTGGCTATCGCTCCGGGAATCTTGTCGCTCCCAATGCGGGGGCATGGATTGAAATCCTACGATTCACTTCTTTTTCGCCGGATATGAGGAATGCCCTTCGGACGTCAGAGCCGAGCGTACCCGCCGGGACGTCAATTCGCTGGATCAGACCAGATATATTCTCAATGTGCGCAAGGTGCTGCAGGGGTAAGTATGAGGAGGGACTCGAGTGGGAAGAGCTGAGTTTCAAGTTTTAGTTATTCCTTATAAAATCACGTTCTCTAAGCATTTGTTATTTTCCATCCTAAAAAGAGAAGGGGAAGGTTATTGGCAATGGATCGCAGGTGGAGGAGAAGAGAACGAAAGCATTATTCAAGCTGCGAAAAGAGAAGCCTTTGAAGAAGCAGGAATCGATCCGGAATGCAATTTTATGAAATTAGATTCGTTAGCTATGGTTCCCGTCACTCATTTTAAAGCTTTTAAGAATCGGACAGATATATTTGTTATACCGGAGTACTGCTTTGGAGTAAATGTCCATGATGAAATACTACTATCTGCTGAACACACTGAGTACCGTTGGGTTAATTTTGAAACGGCCATGCAGCTTTTAAAATGGGATAGCAATAAAACAGCGTTATGGGAACTAGATGCAAGAATATCAAGGAGTATGCTTTCTTAAGCATTATTTTTTACATGCGGAGGCAACAAAGTGAAAACGACAATCTACCTGATCCGCCATGCGGAATCGCCATATGCAGAGGGGCAGGAGCGGGCCAGAGGACTGTCTGAACAAGGGAAGGCCGATGCCGAGCGGATCAGGACTATTTTGCAAAAGAAACCTATTGACCTGTTGTTCTCCAGCCCATACGCACGGGCCATTCACACCCTTCAACCTCTTGCTGATGAGCTTCATAAGGAGATTGTTCTGGTCGAAGGACTGCGGGAACGGGGGATTGGAGATATAGCGGATATGAGTTTTACTAATGCCAAACGGAGCGTATATGAGGATTTTTCGGTTGCTTTTGAGGGCGGAGAGTCCAGCATAGAGGCCCAGGCGAGGGGAATCCGAGAACTGAAGCTTTTTTTGGAAAAGTATGCAGGCAGCACCCTGGCCATCGGCACGCACGGTGACATTATGACGCTGATGATGAATTATTTTGACTCCCAGTATGGCTTTGAGTTCTGGCAATCCACAACGATGCCGGATATTTACAGGCTTGATTTTGTAGGCAAGGAACTGATGGAGATTACGAGGGAGTGGGGAACTAATCGGCAGTAAAAAATTTTGAAAATAGCACGGTAAGATTGGAGAAAAGATACTGCTTGCTTTGTTACAGAATGACGTACAATAGACTGTGTACCAAAGTGCGAATGTATAGTGCACATGAAATCCCCGGGTCCTTCGCACCGGATTTTTTACATTATATGTATGGAGATGAAGTGCGTTAGTTTATTGCTTCAAGAATTAAGCGGTTTTATACTGTGTAAAAAGGCTTTTATTCCTTTTTTTAGTTAAAAATCGCTGTCGCTCCCCGTGCGGGAGCGTGGATTGAAATTTGCTGGGTCACTCATTCCGGGCTGACTACGATCGTCGCTCCCCGTGCGGGAGCGTGGATTGAAATTCCATCCCAGATATTGAGCAGTATGCAAAGCTTGTAGTCGCTCCCCGTGCGGGAGCGTGGATTGAAATTTTCGTTTCGTTGATCCATTCAGTCATTTTTCTTTGTCGCTCCCCGTGCGGGAGCGTGGATTGAAATGTTCTCATCATGCACAACGATCTGGCGATACTCGTCGCTCCCCGTGCGGGAGCGTGGATTGAAATATCGCTTAAATCATAAAACCATTGGTTTGTTGAGTCGTCGCTCCCCGTGCGGGAGCGTGGATTGAAATGGTAAGAGATGGATCGGCAACGCACGCAGCGCCTTGTCGCTCCCCGTGCGGGAGCGTGGATTGAAATATCACATCGCGAGTTAAGCCAAATCGCTCCTGGTGTCGCTCCCCGTGCGGGAGCGTGGATTGAAATTTGCAAATGGTTTTTATAATGGATCTGCGCTCGGGTCGCTCCCCGTGCGGGAGCGTGGATTGAAATACACTCAACGGGGCGGCAGACGATGTAGTAATTGTCGCTCCCCGTGCGGGAGCGTGGATTGAAATTCGGTGATGTAATCAGCCATTTTTTCAGGGTCTGAGTCGCTCCCCGTGCGGGAGCGTGGATTGAAATCCGTTCGCGGATCTGGACAGCAGTGAAACTCGCCAAGTCGCTCCCCGTGTGGGGGCGTGGATTGAAATTACCACGCTTATCAGCTCCTTTGTAGGGGAGAGGGTGTTAACCCCCGTTATTTCAGAATTCCAAGTCCTCTCGCACTGTCTCAGGTCATGTTTTCGTTGTTCCATTCAAACGGAAGGATTCTTTCTCGGCTGCTAGGTCGTAAAAATTTTCGGCTAATGCTTCTTCGAGGCATAAAATATTTCATAACTGGAGCTTTCCCCAATATATCCATCCACGTTAATGACAAAGATTTCGCCTCCACATCAATTTTTTGAAGGTGGATTTCATCGAGGTTTTTCTTTTGCTGTTCGGTCAATTTGACAAGCGTGATTACTTTCCGCATTATCTCTCCTCAAAAAGGACTAAATTTATCAGGAAATTTTTGAGCTATAGGCATATGCCGTGATTGATCTAGGTTGTAGTCCATAGACTGTTGTCGAGATATTATTTGAGGAGGTTATCCATATCTATGGAAACAAATTATCAACAAGTCGCCTGGAACTGCATGAATAAATATGTTGGTATAACAACAACTGACGGTCAATCTCACGATGGGTTTATTGCTCATGTTGATCAGGACTACATTACGCTTGCTATTCCCACAAACGAAATGATTGGACAAATGAACGGAATGCCCGCCAGAGAAGCTACGTATAGACAATTTGGCTTTTTTCCAGGCTTTTTTCCACGCCGCCGCTTTTTTCCGAGACGCATACCATTTGGTGCAGTTACCGGGTTGTTCTTGCTTCCGTTCTTCATTTGACCTGATTTAATGGTCGCTCCCTATGCGGGAGCATGAACTGCAACTCATACTTTCAAGCATTGTTATATAGTAGTTTTAGCGAGAAAGCCTACAGAGCAAAAAGCACCGAACTTCCACCCATTGAGAAGTTCGGTGCTTTTTATCTATCACAGATTATGCTTTGCGACGTACTTCGAATAAATCGTTAGGACTGACATCAAAATAAAGACATAACTTCATTATCAGCTCCGCTGAAATTTTCTTCTTTTCCATATTAGTGTTATGCATTAATTCCATTATCGTAGTTCTTCGGTGCCCGATCTCTTTGGATAATTTTAGTACGGATATATCATGCTCTTTTAATATTGTGTCTAATTTGCAGTAAAGTGTGTATTCGTTAAAGTCCATTTTGATCCTCCAGCGATTCGGAATTAGTTGCACTTTTAAAGTGCATGTAGTATATTGTTGATACAGAAGTTGAACTTTAAACGTGCAATTTATACATAGGAATTTTGTTGCCATACTGTTATAAATATCCTTGAGAGTAGACAACGGAGGAAGCCACATGTCCAAACGCCGCCCCCGCAAACTTAACACGCAAGCTATTCTTGACATCACTAAAAAAAACTTGGTCTGGCCAGAGTTAGATGAATCACAGAATGCAATACATTACTATCATCTCACTGATGCGCTTGGACGTAAATGGCAAACCATTGGTTGTCATGTTACGGATGCGATAAAAGTTTTTAAAATGGGTGAATATCCGCCATGGACATCAATAATAGAAACAGCGCCGTATAATCCAGATATTACTATAAAAGATATCGTGCCATTGTTAAACTGCAAAAATAAGGCCTTAATAAACGACATGCTAATCATATTAAATACATCTGTGCGATGTAACCAGTTTTTAAATAAAATTATTAATGTGAACTATTATAGTATCTTTCAGGTGTTATATGAGTTAAAAAATGAATATCTAATGAATGACCCGATATCAGTCTCAGCTTTTGAACATATGTACAGTATAAATCCAATCGAGGCACTTTCGCGACTCTATTTGGAAAATGTAGATACGTTGGACTATTGGGAGTGGCTACAAGCTGGAGGTTCCGCTGAACTGGCCATTAATTTCAGAAATATTAATCCTACACTAACGTTAATAGAAGCCATAGAAAAGGTGGAGAGGGTGCAAGGACTTTTTGGAACAGACTCTCGGGAGTAGTGGGGATTAATATTGATTCTGGTAACACGGACTTACAGTGTAAGTAGTTAGGATGCTTGATATGGAAAGTTTGACGCGAGCTTAACAAGTGGATATAACTTTTGTTAACTAATACAGAATGTAATTTGGAGCATGAAACTGTTTTTAGTAAAAGATACTACTTACTTGATATGAAATGACGTACAATAAATGGTGTACCAATTTTTGGAGGTCAGAAAAGGTTTTTTCGACATAGATTATCGTGAACGTCCGGTGCGAATGTAAAGCGCCCATGAAATTCCCGGGTCCTTCGCACCTGATTTATTACATTTTTTGTATGAAATATAGAGTAAGTACGTAAATCGAACTGAGAAATAAGCATTTTTCTGACTGTTATGAGGGTTTTCATCCTTTTTTTGGTTGAAAATCGCTGTCGCTCCTTATGCGGGAGCGTGGATTGAAATACGTATAGCCCACTCCGCCATTGACTCGACTACTTCGTCGCTCCTTATGCGGGAGCGTGGATTGAAATTTAACGGTGACGCCGAGATCAAGCGCTACAACTGTCGCTCCTTATGCGGGAGCGTGGATTGAAATTGGGATGCGCATTTGAAACGTGTTGACTGTCGCGTCGCTCCTTATGCGGGAGCGTGGATTGAAATCATGTTGTTCTCTACATCAAGGATCGCCCGTGTAGGTCGCTCCTTATGCGGGAGCGTGGATTGAAATCTGCATAAACCACAGATACCGGCACAATCTTACGTCGCTCCTTATGCGGGAGCGTGGATTGAAATATACAGTTTCTCGACGCAATTTAGCTATTTTTCGTCGCTCCCTATGCGGGAGCGTGGATTGAAATTGCCTTGATACGACTACAGATGTGTTAGTTACCTCGTCGCTCCCTATGCGGGAGCGTGGATTGAAATCCCGCTGACTGCCCGGCCATCGCTGGTTACGTTGGTCGCTCCCTATGTGGGAGCGTGGATTGAAATACGCAGCTAGGGTTTCCCGACCCTAAGCTGTTTACGTCGCTCCCTATGTGGGAGCGTGGATTGAAATCGTCGAGTTTCTTCAGCGATGCCCGTCTTAATGAGTCGCTCCCTATGTGGGAGCGTGGATTGAAATATCCGAACAATCCAGAGCTGCAGAAGCCGGTTGAGTCGCTCCCTATGTAGGAGCGTGGATTGAAATTACTGGGAGCACGTGGAGCTGCCCACTCAGCAAGTCGCTCCCTATGTGGGAGCGTGGACTGAAACTTCTAGTTCGGCTCCCCTCGGCTCCATATGGAGTAAGTAAAGAAGCCATTAACCAGTATTCTGGTTTGGGCTTTTTGGTATATTATAATAAACGCAAATTCGAATCGGAGGATAGTCCTAATGACTGTGGATCGCAAGCAAAAGGCTAATCAATATGCACGTAAGCAGGCCAAAGAGTCAGGCGCATCCATTTACTATATAAAAAATAACAAACGAGTTCGTGAGGATGCGGAAGGCAATAAGGTCGAAATTGTTTATGATGGGCTGGCAAGAGATAAGAGGATGCCTGCCATGATTGAGACAAGACCCGTAATGACGGTATTTGCTGGCATTAACGGGGCTGGAAAAAGCAACCTAAAATTATTGCAGAAATAAAGCATAACAAGATGGTTTATTGTGTGGAGAATGTGCCTGGTTGGTCTGCAGCGATTGTCTCTGGATATTGGTCATTTTGACATCAAAGCAATAGAAGGAAGGTATAGTCATTTTATTTATATAGCTTACCTAGTATTCTTTTCTGGTTAGCACCATTTACAGCCATTATATCCTTGAGCAAAGTAAAACTGGGCATTGTCTGTATCAATTCTATGTTGAGGTTTAATTTCATTTGTTGTTTTAAATCTAGCAAATAGGAAACACTAGTATTGTAGATTTGAAGGGGGAATAAGAATGGGAGCTTGTCGTATATCGATGGTAAGGATGGACACAGTGGGAAAGCATTTTCCAAAGAAGAGAGAAACGTTGTCTGAATATGCAGCATTAGAAAATGCCTATCTTGATGGAATGAGAGAAATACTGAGCGAGGTGGCTGCCAGAAGACATCTTGAAATATGGGGAATGCGATCTAACAATCCTCATATCAGGAAGGCTAACGAAGAGTCTTCTTATGCAATTGATCGCCTGCACAGTAGTTTAAACGAGACTCAACGTGAATTGTACGAACTCATGGAGGAGGCTATGAGCCTAGAACAGGGTCTCGAAGAAGAGGAAGCTTTTATAGTTGGATTTCTGGAGGGATACCGCTTTATAAAAGAGCTACAAAGATCGGGTGGAGGCCTGACTCTAGTTTAGATGTTGGAACCTGATATGCTATAATAATTGTAATTATTTAACCGGAGGTGTCCAAGATGCGATGGGATGAAGTTCAGGAGCGGTTTCCGAATGAATGGGTCGTTCTTGAGGCGACTAAGGCTTATTCTAAGGAAGGCCAGCGTTTTATTGAAGAAATGTCCGTGATCGACTCCTATGAGGATTCTACCAAAGCATTGAAGCGGTACAGTGAGTTGCACCAGGAAGATCCACACCGCGAGTATTGTTTTTTTCACACCTCCCGTCCTGAGGTTGTGGCACGTGAACGATATGTGGGAATTAGAGGACCGAGATGAGACTAACGGAAATTTATGGGCTTCCCTTCGTAAACATAACTGTTGTGTTTAGGGGGAGAGAGTTAAAGCTTGAGAAGGTGCTGCTTGACACAGGCTCTGCCAGCACGCTTTTGAATGCGGATATTGTGCAGGAGATTGGTATGGTTCCTGAAGGAAATGATATCGTTGATATGATACGGGGCGTAGGCGGTGTGGAGTATGTGTACACCAAGTACCTAGACTCGATTATAGTTGATGAAGCAATACTTAATGATTTTCAAGTGGAAATCGGGAATATGGAATATGGCATGGAAATCGACGGCATCCTTGGTTTTAACTTCTTGAAACAAGCGGAAGCTGTGATTGACACTGGAGAAATGCAATTGAAAACGAATGTTTGCTAAACGGCTATCTCGTACAATTCCAGCAGCAAACCCCGCCGAATTGTGGCTCTGCATGTCTCACCCCGCACCTCCATATGTAGTATAAGTGACAGACACCATTCGGTGTCTATTTTTGCTGGTTCGTACTCGAAGGGGGGCGAACCGTTTCGGCTCTAAGGATTCTGGTTTCTCTGTCTCCCCATACGACATATATAAGATGTTGAAAAAGTGCGTAACGATTAATATCCTAAACTATTCGGTTTTGCCTAATGACCAATATGATAACGTATTCCATGTTTTTCATTCACATCAATGTATCCACACCCTCCAGCCACCCTCCGTCTGTATGTAGTCCTCAGGATGAGTCTCGCGTCTTCGCTACTGAGCAGTAAGCACATGATTATGTCCGAAGCGAAAGTGTTGCCATTGTTGTAAAAAGACGTAAAATGAAATATGTACCAACTCATGGAGATCAGTAGAACAGTTTCGGCCGTTAACTTACTAACATGACGCTGGTGCGAATGTATAGCGCACATGAAATCCCCGGGTCCTTCGCACCAAAATCCTTACATTATTTGTATGATATCTAGAGGATTTTCATCCTTTTTTTGGTCGAAAATCGCTGTCGCTCCCTATGTGGGAGCGTGGATTGAAATAGTCTATTGGGTTGTATGATGAAACAGAAACCATAGTCGCTCCCTATGTGGGAGCGTGGATTGAAATGCACGATAGGAGGGGGTGGTCATGAGTAAATCATTGTCGCTCCCCATGAGGGAGCGTGGATTGAAACCGTCATGCGAAGTCCTATGTAGCATTGCATTGAAGTCGCTCCCTATACGGGAGCCTGGTTTGAAACCCCGGCGTCGGCGGTAGTCCCGTTGTGCCGCTGGTTCGCTTCTCCTGCGGGAGCGTGGATTGAACTCAGGGAGGCTGACGAAGCAATGACAGCAGAGGAGTCGCTCCTCGTGCGGAGCGCGGATTGAAATCAGGCGGCAACATCAGCCTGCAAACTTATCATCGACTCTCCCCCACACAAGCATGCATTGATTCCTTTATGCTATAATGTCAAGTGGAATGTTTTTTCCGCCCTCTATGTGCAGCATTTCCCCCCCCTTTTTATAGAGCATGGCTTGAAACACATCCAAGCTTAAACTACGAAGTATCAATTCCCCTCTGTATCATGGTAAAATATTGTGACTTGTGCAGTTACAGTCTACTCTATATTCAGCAGGTGACCGTTTTGAGATTACGAGATTTCATTGGCGCTTCGGCTACCTCGGCCTATCGGCAGGAGAAGTGGATCAAACGTTTTTTGCAGATATATTGGCTCGTGATTGCCTTTCATTTTATAGCGCAACTGGGCTCGTTTTTATTTCTCCCCTATGATAGGACGGCGCATGATTTTTATTTTAACGTCCTGCTGTATCCTACCCTGCTAATGGGGGCGGTTGTGGCCGTGGCCCAAGTGATGGATTATAGCGGCTCCAAGTATTCGATCCTCTCACTTTTTTTGGCGGGTACGATTATTGCCATGATGATTATCCATCTGAACATGGATATCCGTATTATTGGGGCGCTTATGCTGTTGCCGATTTTCGCGTCGGCGATTTTTTATAGGCTGGATTTAACCTGGTATACGTTTGCGCTGCAGGCGATAGCCTTTTTTGTGCTGTATCGGTGGGATTATTGGTTTAAGTTTTTTTTGAGCTCATTTGACCTGGTTGCCATTCCGATATTTCTTGTGATGGGCACATTGATCGCCAGCGTTATCATCATTAACGGGCGTGAGCTGGTAAGTGACCTGGAGACGACGCTGACGGCCAAGCAGGATTTACTGATTGAGAATGCCATCATACGCAAGCTGTCGACAACGGATGCTCTGACGGATCTCTATAATCATATTTCCTTCCACGAGTTCTACGACAAGGCATTGGAATATGGGGATCAAGGCGCTCCATTTCATCTGGCCCTGATTGATATTGATAACTTTAAAGTGATTAATGACAAATATGGACACCGGACAGGGGATATTATTCTGGCCAGGGTAGCCAAGGTAATACGGGAGATGATTTCACCAGCGGATATTGCTGCCCGTTATGGCGGCGAGGAATTTGCAATTCTGCTCTTTGAGAAAACCTTTGAAGAGGCGGCTGAGATGGCGGAAAAGATTCGCTTCCAGCTCTCGGATACCCCACACGAAGAAATGGCGGGCGGGGTGGTCACAGTCAGTATCGGGCTTGGGAGCTACGCCAAAGGGACAAGTAAAGAGAAGCTGTTCGAGGAAGTAGATGCCCTGCTCTATACCGCGAAACGCTCCGGCAAGAACAGATTGATGGCCCTGGTCCATCAGGTATAGCTGCACATAGTGCATCTAGGGTTTGAACGTTGTTCTATTCTTCTGTGGTGCTTCCTTTATCGCCTGCTTTTTTCCGTGCCCGAAAACGGCGGACCTTCATCAGATTGCCGCAGAGCTTATCGTCGCAGTAGCGCTTGGAGCGGTTGCGGGTGTCATCGTAATAGACCCAGAGGCAGTCCGGATTTTCGCATATGCGGAAGCGGGAAGTCTCTTTCTCAAGTACGGCAGCGGCAAAAGAGGACGTTATCTCCGCCATCACCTGCCCCCAATCGGCACGCTGCGGCAGGAGGGAAATTTCCGCTTTACCGTCACCATTCCAGACAATCTGCCTTATGGTCGGCCCTTGGCTCATATATACATTCAGTTGTTCCAGCAATGTTTTGTCCGGGGCATGTCCCTGTACCAGCTTCTGCACCTCATCCCACAACAAGCCGCG
The DNA here is from genome assembly GCF_054483875.1 of Paenibacillus sp. BAC0078. Taxonomy (NCBI): domain Bacteria; kingdom Bacillati; phylum Bacillota; class Bacilli; order Caryophanales; family Paenibacillaceae; genus Paenibacillus; species Paenibacillus sp. BAC0078. The sequence goes on along the minus strand of NZ_JBTLRW010000005.1, from coordinate 300,688 downwards.
GAGCTGCTGCAATTGCTCCAGCTCCGCAGGCTCAGGCGGCAGTGCCGCCGGCAACGAATGCTGCTTCAGCCAGTCCGCAAGCCATTCTGGCTCCTCCAGCTTGTCCCGGTCTTTACTGCGGTCGCCAGTCCGCCAATCCCTCCAGTAGCTGTTAATGAAATCATCCCACAGCATGTTCTATTCCTCCGTTCATTCGGTAACCCTTCTTTCGATTGTAACAGTTAAACATTGTTTTTGCTAGTTACTTGAACCGTACCAGTAATTGTGCTACATTTTCAGTGTAACTATTATTGGTAATATTAAGTCGTTACCGAATTTGAAATTGTTTTTTGGCGAATTGAAATCAATTTGAAACTGTTGTTACCAAACTCACAGGAGGTACAATATGCAAAATAAGATCAGTGAAGTTTTGCTGCAAAACTGGGATTATGCTATGGATATCGAGGATTGGTCGCCGCCGCTTAGCGCAGCGCTGGAAGGTGTGAGCAGCGATCAGGCGAGCTGGAAGCCGGAGGGTGTGGCTGGAAATACCATTTGGGAGACGGTCAACCATTTGACCTATTACAAGGAACGTCTGCTGAACAAGCTCAGAGGACTGCCGCAGTTGCCTCCCCCTGAGAGCAATGATGCTACTTTTACAGTTGCGGCGAGTGGTGAGGAAGCGTGGGGGCAGGCGGTAGCCAAGCTGAAGAGCGTTCACGCTTCATTGCGCGAGGTCATTGAGGCGCTGGAGGAAGGTGCTTATGACTGGGGCGGCTCGGGGCATGCTCCGGGTGAAGAAGTGATGAGCCTCATCCTGCATGATGCCTACCATACCGGCCAAATTGTGCTGGTTCGAAAGCTGCAAGGGTCCTGGCCGACGAACCGGAGCTTTTGACTAAAATCACGGCGAGCTTCACGGTCAGCGAACGTAATAGCCCTGTCTCCGCATCTCCGGGGCAGCAGCCGCCCAAACAAAACCCATCCCAGCTTCATCAAGCGGGATGGGTTTTGTTATACAGATACCTATACTTCCCGCTTAATGGAGTCACGGGATTCGGACGAATTGCGGTAAAAGAACCAGCATTCATTAAGCAGCTTGATCTGACGACGGTCCTTCTTGTAATAAGCCTTCATGAGCTGATGGCAGAGCCACTGCGGCAAGGGTATCCCTCCTCTGGCATGCTAACGTAAGATAGCATATGGGAGAAGTCGCCCAAAGGTGCGGCGGCAGCGCTTTATTTGAAGTAGAAGGTCTCCGCTTCGGTATCCCGATGGAGAGGCCTACAGCACGCTTTCTTCTTCCTCTTCGTACCACTGCTCAAGCTGGGCCTGCAGCGCGCGGATTTCCGTCAGCAGCGAGATGAGAGGGTAGCTGTTCTCCTGAATGGAGGCAAAAGCTCCCTCCAGCCGGTTGATATAAGCCAGCCCGGACTCCAGCGAGTGTTCCTCGCGCAGCAGCTCTAGCGAGTCGCATTCCGCAATAGCCAGCGGCAGGTCCGGCACATTATCCGCCGTCAGCTTGTCGATCTCTTTATTGAGGCGCAGATTGAGTGCGCTTAGCTGATAAGCGTATTCCTCCGGCATTTCCACGAATTGCAGTTCCTGATGCTGCTGCAAAATTACATACCGCATTTTCGGCATAAGTCATTCTCCCTCCGTACTTGTCTTCCTTCTTGACAGTGTAGCCTATGGGCAAGTTACAATTCAAGTAGATATATGAATTCCTGTGGAGAGGACTTGTGAGATTAGCGATGATAAGTATGAGCAATGAAGAGCTGCAGCAGTGGATCGAGCAGGTGTCGCAGATCAGCTTCGGCGTGCCGTTCCGGCACAAAGCCAGCTTTAACAGCAGACTGAGCACAACGGGCGGGCGATATTTTACCAAAAGCCATAACATAGAGATCAATCCAATGCAGCTAGAGATGTTCGGGCGCGAAGAAACCGAGCGGATCATTAAGCATGAGCTGTGTCATTACCATCTGCATCTGGCGAAGAGAGGATATATGCACCGGGATGCTGATTTTAAAAAACTGTTGGCTATGGTCGGCGGCAGCCGCTTTTGCCAGACCTTGCCCGGAGCGAAGGCCCGCAAGCCGCAGCCTTACCGGTACAAGCTCGTCTGCACCGCCTGTGCAACCGAATATCCGCGCAAGCGCAAAGCCGATCCGAAACGCTACCGCTGCGGCAACTGTGCCGGCAAGCTCAAGCTGGTCCCGCTGGAAGAGGGAAAAGGCAAGGCTACTTAATTACAAGACCGAGAAGTCCGGCGAAGGAAGCAGCCTGTTCAGCAGAGATTATGCAGCCTGCAAGATCCTGGGTATCGACATGCAGACCGGTGAACTGGCAATCGCTCAGGTCGATTTCTTTTAACTTGCAGCCCGCAAGTGTAGCCTGGTCGATATCGCATTCCGAGAATTCTACGTTGTTCAAGCTGGCCTGATAATAATCGCTGCTGACAAGCCGGCAGTTCGCAAAAGCCGTCCCTTTAAATGTGCCGAAGCGGAAGCTGGCGAAATCCCCGATAGAGTCCACAATCCTGACATTCTGAAACCGCCCCCTGCTGAAGTCCGTCCCAGTCAATTTACAGTTCCGAAACTCCGTCCGATGCACAAAAGCTCCGCTGAAATTCACGTTCGACAGATCGCAATTTTCAAAAATCACATCCGTAAGCTCAATAGATTCCAGGCTGGATTCCGTAATCGTCACATTCCTGAAAATCACCTTATCGAAGGAGACTCTGACGGCTTCCTGATATTCGATGAGACTGTCGCTGATGATGCAGCGGCTGAACTCCTCTTTGGATTGCAGGGCGTGCACTTGCTGCGGGAGGAGAGCGGCAGGCTCGGGGATTTTGGGCAGATCAATTTTATTCTTCATATATGTAGACCTCCGTGTGATAAATTTTTTGCCAGGATTATTTCAGTTGTCCCATTCCGAGATTGACCCGATAATTGCCATACTCCAGCAGTTGGTCCAGAAAAGCATTCAGCTCCTCCTGATCTCTCAAGCGCACGCGCATCCAGTAACAGCCTTCTCCGCTGACACGATGCAGCTCGGCCACACCGCTGTGATCCTGCGCAAACTTTTGAAATAGGGGATGGGCCGCATTTGAACTCAAAAACACTGTGATAAACGCATGAATATCCAGCCCGACCTTCTGGGGACTCCAGCGCACAGTGTAGCCTTCAATAATCTCCAGTTCCCGCATTCTGCGGATTCGTACGCCTACAGCCTGACCTGTCATGTGTACAAGCTCTCCGATTTCCTTGTGGCTCCGCGTCGAGTCTTCTATAAGATACTGCAGGATGCGGTAATCTGTATCGTCTATTAAGTAAGGAGTCATCTTCATAAAATCCTTTCCGGGTGAAAGTAGAACAGGCGAATCTCTTTCGCCGCACAATGTATTCTTGAGCGAGTGGTGTCTATAATTGATTGTAGCAGAAGACAGCAAGAAGAAAGAGGTGTTTATGATGAAAATTCAACTCATCCGCAATGCAGCCCTGTGGCTGGAATACGGCGGCGTTACTTTCCTGATCGACCCCATGCTTAGCGAAAAAGAGGCTAACCCGCCGATTGCGAATACGGAGAATCAACGTAGAAATCCGCTTGTAGCTTTGCCGGGACCGGCTGAGCAGTGGCTTGCACCGGATGCGGTTCTGGTTACACATCTTCACCCGGATCATTGGGATCAGGCGGCAGTGTCGCTTTTGTCCCATGAGCTTCCCGTGTTATGCCAGGATGGAGACGAAGAGACTATCGCGGCGCAGGGTTTTAAGCATATTTCTGTGATTGACGACAGCGAGGAGCTGCAGTTTCAGGGAGTGACCCTGAAGCGGACTGGCGGCCAGCATGGAACGGGAGAGATCGGGAAGCTTATGGGCAAGGTGTCCGGTTTTGTTTTCCGGGCTGAAGGAGAGCCAACCTTGTATCTGGCAGGAGACACGATTTGGTGTGAGGAAGTCAAGCAGGCCCTGGATGAGCATAATCCAGAAATAGTCGTAGTCAATGCCGGTGGAGCACAGTTCTTAACCGGGGGACATATTACGATGAACGAGCAGGATGTTGTGGAGCTGTGCCGCTATATCCCGTCAGCTTCCGTTATTGCGGTACACATGGAGGCCATCAATCACTGTCTCGTCACCCGTGGGGAGCTTAAGGAGCGGTTGGAGCAAGAAGGGTTATTGGAGCGTGTCGCGATTCCGCTGGATGGGGAATGGTGTTAGGGATATACTGAAAACGATATCAAATTTATTTTTTCAGGCTTGACTAGACCAGAAAATCATGATAAATTATTTCTTGTTCACGTAATGTTCCCTGATAGCTCAGTTGGTAGAGCACTCGACTGTTAATCGAGTTGTCACAGGTTCGAGTCCTGTTCGGGGAGCCATTTTTTTTGGAGAGATACCCAAGTGGCTATAAGGGGACCCTCTGCTAAGGGGTTAGACTGCGTAAGTGGTGCGAGGGTTCGAATCCCTCTCTCTCCGTTGGAATACTTCCCTGTTGGCGATGAGAACCCTCAGTGGTTCGTTGGAGCATAAGCTTCGATAGCAATACATCGCAATCTCTCACGAAGTGAGAGTATCCCTATCTCTCTCCGTTGATAAACTTCCCTGTTGGGGATGAGAACAATTAACTAATTAATACAAGAAGAGCTTCCAGACGGAGCTCTTTTTTTGTTGTTCAGAAAATTATGATTTTCTTTCGTTGTAGGTAGATGGAGTCGTCCGCAAGGCGACAGTGTTGGGAACAACGGCAGAAATACCGTTGTTGGAGCCGAAGTGGCGGGTTAGAGTAGGAACAACGGCAGAAATGCCGTTGTTGAAACGCAAAGCCGGATCGGTTAATTATTCTCCACTATTCTTCGCAATTGTAATCCAGCCCCAGACCGTTCATTACATAGGGACGAACAATGTCTACTAGTAAGTCAGTTCGATTATTTTTCCCGACGGTTACTGAGTAATGGGTAGCGCCATAGATCGCCGAGCTTGTCATGGCCGAAATGATCTCTGTATGATGGCGGTCTGCCATGTGGTAGTTACTCCCATTCGATAATATGCTTTCTATTGTCTGCTGCAGCATTTTCTTTATTTTTTCATCCACAATCGTAGCAATCGATTTGGAATCCATTCTGCATATCTGATAAAAATCTACGATGTATTGGTGTGTGTGCAAGATCAGTTGGTCACATATTTCACCTGTAAACTCACGCGCATTCGTCACTTCTTCGGGAATCATCTCGCGAAAAGCCTGTTCTGTGAATTCTTCCAGTAAAGCATATTTATCTTCATAATGGGCATAAAAGGTGGCACGGTTAATGGTAGCTCCCTGTGCGATATCGTTTATGGTGATTGAATCAAATCCTTTGCTCTGCAACAAATCTCTGAATGCATCCCTTATTAACTGCCGTGTGCGCACAACCCTTGGATCTTGCTGATTTACCATATCCATCCCCTTCTTAAACATCAAATATCACAATGTGTTGCCTATGCAACTTTCCGCTTCATCTGCCGGTTGAAATCATAAGAATGCAGTACTATTATTTTAACCGACAGGCGTTGCTTAAGCAATTTGTGACTAATTTGTTGAAAGGAAGGATCATAATGAACAAGAAACAAAATAGACTCTTGATATTTGGCGCTGGTGTGATTGGCAGTGTATACGCGCTCCGATTTGCACAGTATGGGCTGGATGTCACCTTACTGGCGCGAGGAAAGAGACTAGATGCGCTGAAAAGGAACGGACTAAGATATAACGATAATGGAACGATAAAACAAATACCAATCAAGACGATAGAAAAGCTGGATAACGACGACATTTATGATTTCATCTTTGTCCCTGTACGATATGATCAGGCCGAGTCTGCCTTGAATGCCATCAAGAATAATCAGAGTAAAACTATTGTCACCTTGATTAACACCGTTGGATATGACATCTGGCTTGAAATCGTGGGCGACCGGTTACTCCCGGGATTCCCGGGTGCGGGTGGAGATATCAAAGAAGATGTTCTTTACGCTCAGTTTGGCTCTGAAAAACATCAAGGGACTATTTTTGGTGAAATAAATGGACTGAGGACCGGAAGAGTGAAGGAGCTTGCCGAAATATTTGAATCGGTGGATTTGCATTATGAAATACAGACAGACATTCAAGCATTCCATGTTTCGCATACTGCGTTGGCTATCGTAAACAAGCATTTCTATACGAATAACGGAATGGTGGATATAGAGACTGCAAGAAGCGAAAGCACTCTAAGCAAGATAGCCGCAGATATTAAACAAAACATTCACCTGGTAGAGCAAGCCGGAATTCCGGTAATCCCACCCGAAACGAAGGTAATGGGAGAATGGCCTGACAGCGATATTATTTCATGGTACCGCCAGATGCTGAGCAATGACTTTATAATTGATGTAAAGCTTGGGAACCATGCCGTCAGCCAAAAAGCAGAAATAATGTTATTGAACGAGGTGTTTCATAAAGAATTATCCTAACGGGGAATGTTAGTTCAACAAACAGTGGCAGTCTAGGGCTTGTTTCGGTCCAAGGCTGCTGCTGTTTCTAAATTAAGATGGTCTAATTATGAGCAAAGAGACAAATGTTATATGAATTACGGTAAAGTGAAGCATTATGATAAAAAAGGAAAAAACTGAAGAATGCATATACTTTTAAATCCTCTGATTTTCTCCAGATATCTTCGAATTACCCCTCGATGACGATTGTGGATTACACCAATATGCCGCGATTATGTAAGATTAAGTTACACAAATTCCGAATTTTATATTACGCTCCAAGTTTTTTGGTGACGGGATTGTGGGTATGTGTTAGTATAAATGACATAAAAATGAAATTGAATAAAAAGAATCCAAGGAAAAAGAAAGGGTATTATGGATATTTATAGGAAGAGGGGATGGCGTTGGAGTATTTCATTCAGCAATTAATTAACGGGATTTCCGTAGGCAGCATTTATGCTCTGATCGCCCTGGGGTACACGATGGTCTACGGCATTATCAAGCTGATTAATTTTGCGCATGGCGATGTATTTATGGTGGGTTCTTTTATCGGATTGTACAGCGCGGGTTATCTGGCAAACGCAGGTTTGCCCCCGGTGGTCGTCTTGCTGCTGTCACTTGTCATTTCGATGACGGTGAGCGCGCTGCTGGGCATCACGATTGAGAGGCTGGCCTACAAACCGCTCCGCAAGTCGACGCGTATTGCAGCATTGATTACCGCGATTGGCGTATCCTTTTTACTGGAGTATACCGGAGTGCTCCTTCTTGGGCCGCAGGCTAAAGGCTTCCCGGATATTATGGAGAAGAAGCAATACACCTTGTTCGGCTCATCCATTCAAGTGGAATCGAACCAAGTAATGATTCTTCTAACAACGATAATTCTTATGATTATCCTGCAATATATTGTCCATTACACCAAAACTGGCAAAGCGATGCGGGCGGTATCGTTCGATGTGGAGGCGGCTCGCCTGATGGGGATCAACGTGGATCGCACCATTTCGGCAACCTTTGCTATCGGTTCGGCACTTGCAGCAGCGGCAGGCGTGATTTTTGGCATGACTTATAACACGGTGGATCCTTTGATGGGCGTTATGCCAGGTCTTAAAGCTTTTGTAGCTGCGGTACTCGGCGGAATCGGAAGTATCCCGGGAGCGCTTGTAGGCGGATTGCTGCTTGGAACGGTAGAGACGGAAATTTCTTCACTCGGATTTTCCTCCTGGCGTGACGGTGTGGCTTTTGCCGTGCTGATCCTGATCCTTATCTTTAGACCATCCGGGCTGTTCGGCAAGAATGTCCGGGAGAAAGTATAGGAGGGGAGCGGCGTGAAAAAGCTGAACAAAAATTTCTGGGTCGGCATTATTGTTGCTCTCGCGTTCTATGCCATTGTACAAGTTCTGCTAACAACAGGAATTCTCAGTGATGTGAACAGATCCACACTGCTGTTGATCGGTGTCAACATCATGCTTGCGGTATCGCTCAACTTGATTACAGGGATCACCGGACAATTTTCCATCGGTCATGCAGGGTTTATGTCAGTGGGGGCGTATACCTCGGCTATCCTGACGCTGGATTACAATGTTCCATTCATTGCGGCGATTATTGCCAGCGGGCTAGTGGCAGCGGTGTTTGGGGTCTTGATCGGTATGCCTACACTGCGGCTCAATGGCGACTATCTGGCGATTGCCACCCTTGGGTTCGGTGAGATTATCCGCATCATTATGCTGAACACGGAATACGTAGGCGGGGCTTCCGGGCTTAGCGGCATTCCGGCCAAAACCACATGGACCCTGCTGTTCTTATTCACCTTGATTACGGTTGTAGTGATCAATAACTTTATCAGATCCACCCACGGCCGGGCCTGTATTGCGATACGTGAGAATGAAATTGCCGCTGAGGCGATGGGGATTAATACGACACGCTACAAAATTATCGCTTTTACCATCGGCGCTTTGTTCGCCGGTATTGCGGGCGGATTGTCCGCGCATACGTTCTACGTGATTACTCCAGGGAGCTTTAACTTCCTGAAGTCCTTCGAAATCATCGTTATGGTTGTGCTCGGGGGGCTCGGCAGTACCGCCGGCTCCATCGTTGGCGCGGTATTCGTTACCCTGCTGTACACCTATCTGCGTGAAGTCCCGGAATGGCGGATGATTATTTATTCGATTGTGCTGATCCTGATGATGATCTTCCGTCCAAGCGGCCTGCTTGGCAGTACTAAATTTTCGCTGGGCAAGTTCGGTAAAAAGGAGGCAGAGTCAAATGACGCAATCAAAGGCAGCAGTACTTCTTGATGTTAAGGAGGCTAGCCGATCTTTTGGTGGACTTAAGGCGCTGTGTGAAGTGTCCCTTCATATTGACCGGGGTGAGCTGATTGGCCTGATCGGGCCTAACGGTGCCGGGAAAACAACGCTGTTCAATTTGCTGACAGGGGTATACCCGCCCTCTACAGGCAGCATCATCCTTAACAACGAATCCATCGGCGGTATGAAGCCCTATAAGATTAACCACAAGGGAGCCGCACGGACCTTTCAGAACATTCGGCTGTTCACATCAATGACCGTATTGGAAAATGTCAAAATTGCCTTTCACCAGCATGCCGGACACTCTCTGCTCACCTCCATGCTCCGGTTGCCGAAGCATTTCAAGGAAGAGGACGAAATTACGCGGAAGGCTATGGATATTCTGAAAATATTCAATCTTGCTGACCAGAGCGAAGAGGTTGCCAGCAATCTCAGCTATGGAAATCAGCGGCGTCTTGAAATCGCCCGGGCGCTTGCCGCCGGTCCCAGGCTGCTATTGCTTGATGAGCCGGCAGCAGGCATGAACCCGAATGAAACGCGTGATCTGATGAACCTGATCGCCTGGATTCGCAAGGAATTTGACCTTACCATTCTCCTGATTGAGCACGATATGTCGCTTGTGATGGGAGTATGCGACCGGATTTATGTGCTCGACCGCGGCATGCTGATTGCAGAGGGGACGCCTCTGGAGATTCGCAGTAATCCCAAGGTTATCGAAGCGTATTTGGGACAGGAGGCGTAAGGGCTATGCTGAAGGTACAAGGAATCAACGTTTATTATGGGGCTATTCATGCTCTGAAAGAGCTTAGCATTGAAGTCAAACAAGGAGAAATTGTGACGCTGATCGGTGCCAATGGTGCCGGCAAATCTACGCTGCTCAAGACACTTTCAGGGCTGCTTAAGCCGAAGATGGGCAGCATCGACTTTCTGGATAAATCAATCACCGGCCAAAGTGTTCAGGCCATCGTTAAGGAGGGCTTGATTCATTGTCCCGAAGGACGGCGCGTATTCGCTAATATGTCGGTAGAGGAGAATCTGGAGCTTGGCGCTTACTTGCAGGATTCCACAAGCCTCCCGGCTGATTTTGAAAAAGTCTACACGACCTTCCCGAAGCTTCTGGAGCGTAAAAAGCAGCAGGCCGGCACCTTATCCGGCGGCGAGCAGCAGATGCTGGCTATGGGGCGGGCACTTATGGGCCACCCTAAGCTGCTGCTTCTCGATGAACCATCCATGGGCCTGGCCCCGCTGCTGGTACAGGATATTTTCAACATCATCAAGGAAGTTAATGCTGCCGGCACGACAGTGCTGCTGGTTGAGCAAAATGCGCATCAGGCACTAAAAATCGCCCACCGCGCTTATGTGCTGGAAACCGGAAGAGTGGTGCTGGAAGGCGACGCCAAGGAATTGGCTGATTCGGAGGAAATCAAAATGGCATACCTCGGACATTAGTGCCGTAGCCTGCATGTAACATCACAGAAACAACATATATAAAATTTATTTATTCGGGAGGCTGGGAGAAACTATGAAGAAAATTGGGGCCATTATTTTGTCGACGGTACTGATAGCGGTATTAGCTTCGGGCTGTGGCAGCAACAACAAAGAGAGCAGCGGCAACTCTGCAAGTGGAGGCAATGCTGGCGGGGATACCATCAAAATCGGTGCTGACCTTGAGCTTACAGGCGGCCAGGCTTCTTTTGGCGACTCCGCATCAAAGGGCGCGAAGCTGGCGGTGCAGCAGATCAACGACGCAGGCGGTATACTCGGCAAGAAGCTGGAGCTTATTGTAGCCGATAATGCCTCGAAATCTGAGGAAGCCACACAGGTTGCCCAGAAGCTGATAACCAATGATAAGGTTGTGACGATCATCGGAGCCTCCACATCGACGAATACTTTGGGTATCGTTCCTGTAGCCACAGAAAAGAAAATTCCGCTCGTTTCAGTGGGAGCTACCAACCCTAAGGTTACGGTTGACGAACGTACCAGCAAAGTGAATGAATGGGTGTTCCGCGCGGCCTTCATTGATCCTTTCCAAGGGCAGGTTATGGCAAACTTTGCAACAGACTCCCTGAAAGCCAAAACAGCGGTAATCTACACCGATACTTCGAGTGACTATTCCAAAGGTCTGCAGAAGTTTTTTGAAGAAACCTTCAAGTCAAAAGGCGGAGAGGTGCTGAGCCAAGAGTCTTACCAGCAAAAGGATTCTGACTTCAAAGCCGTGCTGACACGGATCAAGGCCGCGAACCCGGATGTTATTTATCTGCCGGGCTATTATGAAGAGGTGGGTAAAATCCTGAAGCAGGCCCGTGAAATGGGCATCACTGCTCCGTTCCTGGGCGGCGATGGCTGGGATTCCCCGCAGCTTGCGGAAATAGCTGGTGCAGATGCGCTGAAGGACACTTACATGTCCAATCACTACTCGCCGGAGGATACTGCCACAGAAGTCAAATCTTTCGTTGACGCCTACAAAGCAGCCAATGGCGGCGCGGTGCCGGACGGCATGGCAGCTCTGGGCTATGATGCGCTGAAGCTGGTTGCCGATGCAATTTCCCGTGCGGGTGAGGCTGACCCTGCCAAGATCAAGGACGCTTTGGCAGCGACCAAGGATTTGCAGCTGGCTACCGGCAAAATTACGCTGAACGAGTCCCATGACCCGGTTAAAGCGGCTGTTGTTCTGAAATTCGTTGATGGAAAACAAACTTTCGAAACCAAGGTCAATCCTTAAGAGTTAAAATCCGAGGGTCCGGTTGGTCTATTGCGGAGGGTTTCTGCCCTCCGTATTTTCTTTGCTGCGCCTGAAAAAGACATCTCCCAAAAAAACATCTTGTCAAAATCCTCGGAGTTTGATATACTCATTTTTGTTGTGACAAGGACATACTTGTTAATATGGCTCGTTGGTCAAGGGGTTAAGACACCTCCCTTTCACGGAGGTAACATGGGTTCGAATCCCATACGAGTCACCATTTCTTCTTCGAGTTTTGGGATGAGAACCCAGAGGTTCGTTGGAGCATATGCGGTAGTGGTGGAATGGCAGACACGCTATCTTGAGGGGGTAGTGGGTGTATACCCGTGGAGGTTCGAGTCCTCTCTACCGCATATAGTAAGAACAGAGCAAAGTCCTTCGTGAGAAGGGCTTTTTTTGTATGTATTTTAGCAACTGGCGCAGGCGCATATTCTGCAAAAAAAAGATACTCTTCGCACTCGGCAATGGCCGCGCGTGAAGAGTATCTTTTGGCGTGTGGCGGCCCGAGATTAACCCAGCAGTTTGGCGATGTCCGCTTCAATCTGATCCGGGGTGGTTTGCGGGGCAAACCGCTTCAGCACACGGCCCTCCTGGTCCACCAGAAACTTGGTGAAATTCCATTTGACGCTTTTCGAGCCCAGGACGCCTGGTGCTTCTTTGGACAGATATTTGAACAGCGGATGCGCTTCGTTGCCTTTTACATCAATTTTTTCATACATCGGGAAGGTTACACCATAGTTGATTTCGCAGAATTCGGCGATGTCCTCACTGTCTCCAGGCTCCTGTCCGGCAAACTGGTTGCTCGGAAAGCCCAGCACTTCAAAACCGCGGTCCTTGAACTTATCGTACACTTCTTGAAGACCTTTATACTGAGGTGTAAATCCGCACTTGCTGGCTGTGTTCACGACGAGCAGCACTTTGCCTTTGTACTTGAAGAGCGTTTCTTCCTGGCCCCGCAGGGTATTCACTTCAAAATCATAAATACTCATGAGTAATACCTCCCGCACATATATTTATAACAATTTAATTGTACACTATTTATTTTAAGAATCAAGTCGCTAACCCATGAAAATTTGAACCCTGAGTAAGGCTATGGGGGCATGTTCCTGGGAATAATGTCTAAATAGAGACGCAGAAATAAGGAAGAATAATAAATAGCCGGCAGTAAAGCGTACTTTGGTTGACATCACCCCTAAAATTCTTTACTATGTCTAAGTATCTGTTAATGTCGCGTGTGCTATTAACTACCAAAAATTTAAATAATGGGTGATGAAGATGTCTTATAGACCGAATATTACGAATGTGACCAAAGCCAGCAGCAATGATAAGGAAGGATTGTACGAGTTCATTGTTAAGCTCGCTGACGGAACGGAGTGCCGCGCGTTCTACAATCGGTTTCCGGAATGGAAAATGACGAACATCAGCCGCCTGCTCAAGACGCCTTGTCCGGTTTGCCGCAAAGATTTTATCTGCAGATGTATGGAAGCCTTCACCGCTGATTTCGAAGGGCAAATGATCGGGAATGAATGGATTGACAAGGCGATTGCCGAATAATTACATGGACGGATTACGATGGCGCGGGAGCTTATCCCGCGTTTTTGTTTTTTTAAGAGGAGCGCTCAGGGATATACTATGATTATCAGAAAGGGGTGGGGACAGTGGAGGAAGAACGGATTACAGCTATAGAGGGCAAGTCCGTTGTGCTGATTGATGGGGTGTGTCATTTGTGCCAGGGGCTGGTCCGGTTCATTATTCCGCGTGATCCCAAGGGCAGATTCCTGTTCGCCCCTTTGCAGAGTGAGATTTCCCGTGAGCTGATGATTGATAATGGGCTTACGCCCGACGGGCTGAGTACGGTAGTGCTGCTGGAGAATGGAGTTTGTTATACGGAGTCTGCTGCAGTGCTGCGGATAGCCCGCAGGCTGCGATTTCCGTGGCCGGTTGCGTATGTATTCATGATTGTTCCCCGCCCGCTGCGTGATGCCATGTACAGGTTTGTAGCCAGGAACCGTTACCGCTGGTTTGGCCGTGATGAGCAGTGCCTGGTGCCGACACCGGAGATCCGGAGGAGGTTTTTATGAGTGCTTATGGGTAAAAACAAGCAGCAGACCCCGGTTTGGGGCCTGCTTGTTTTTTTGACGGGAAAAAGATCAGTTCGCCTTACTTGGTCAACGCTTCAACATTGAGGTTGTAGGTCTGCACCAGCTTCCACTTGCCGTCCGCCGATTTTTTCAGCGTGGTGACGGCTTTGACCCGGGAATCGTTGAACTGCGGTCCTTTTAGCTTTTTAACTGTAACTACGGTATATATTGCGGCTTCATTATCTGAATAACTAATGATTTTGGAGGACTCCACGGTTGTCTCTAAATCATAGGCCTGGAAGATCTGTTTATAGGTCTGCTTGGTTTGCTCGTAGGCTGCGGAAGTTTCGTCAATGGTGGACAGCATGCCGTCCATGTCTTCTTTGTTGGTATAATCCGTGTTGGCTTGCAGCGTGGCCTTGATTTGATCCTCATCCGCTTTTGGAACTGTAATATCCGCTTTCAGCATAGCATCCGGGAGGATATATTGGATTCCTTTGATTTGGATGCTGCTGATCAGCCAGCCGGAGTTATCTGCATTCCTGGTAAGAGAATATACATATTCCGATTTCGAATTCAACATGAAGGGGCCGCTGACTTTATCTGTCGTCTCAATCGTATGTACGGTCGCTTCCTTGGCCTGCACATCAATAATGTCCATCTGGACAATCGCTGTGGTAGTAGTGAAGGTATTCATCTGCTGCTTGAGCTGTGGACCTGCTGCGGCAAGCGGTGATTTCGGATCAATGAGGCTTATGAAGCCTTCGGAATTGCCCTTGTTGGAGTAGGTGACATATTTGTCGAAAAGCTCCGCAATCCCTTTGGTGTCCGCGCTGCTCTGATTGCTTTTGATTTCAACGGTATTTGCTGCCGCATTCCAGGTGACGCTGTTTCCTGTCGCTTCGCTGACAAAACGCAGAGGCACGTAGGTGACATTGTTGATCATTTTGGGAGCGGTTGCCAGTTGCTTAACGGTTCCGTTCACGCTCGCTTTTTTGCTGCCAATCTGCAGTGTGATCGTCAGGCCTTCCTTTGCTGCTGTAATGGTGCCTGTTTTGGCGTTCCACACCAGGTTCAGCCCCAGTTTCTCAAAAATGGGCCGCATAGGAATGAGGATGGAGTCGTGATCTTTAACCGGTGCATTGGTGGTCAGGTTCAGCTTCTGCTGATCAATCTGGACTGTGATGGGCCGCTCTGCAGCGGCTGCCGAAAGGCTGATGGCACCGGACAAGGTGAGTACGGCGAGAAAACCAGGTACTAGCTTCATGGTGAGATGTGCTCCTTTATTATGATCTTGGTCCAGGTAAATAATGGACGTATGAATTATACAGGGAAGTGACGGATATTGGAATATCCTGCGCGGGCTATAAAACGACAATTTTAAAAAAGCTATTGCTGTGCTCTTATATATATGCTACTATAGCTGTAAATTATAGGAATAGTAACGGAAGCACCGTTCAATGACCGTATCTCACGGTTATTGGCGGTGCTTTTTTGCGTTCTTTTATGCGGAAAGGAGAGGGGTTATATGGCGGCAAGGATCGTGCTCGCCGTGCGGGAGAGTCAATATATTGAGCCATTGCTGCATTACGTTCATCACAGCGAGTATGGAGGAATGCTGCGGATCACGGCGTTTAGCCGGCTGGATACCTTTGTGGAATTTATGAGGGGAGAGGAGGTTCCCGATGCTGTTGTAGGCGATCCTTCTTTTATCGAGGCTTGGCTCGTGGAAGGGAGAAGCACGGTTCCGTGGGCGGTTCTGAGCGAAGCCGGGGAGATTTCGGGCAAGCAGCACGGGAGTCTGGCAGGCGGTCAGGTTATTGCCAAATACCAGTCGCTGCCGTCACTGCTGGAGTCCATACTCCGGTTATGTGATGTGAAGCGAAGCAGGGCATCCTCCACTCCGAAGGAAGAGACGCTGCTTCTGGGTGTGGTCTCGGCCAGCGGAAGCAGCGGCAAAACCACGCTTGCGCTAAATTTGGCCAAACAGCTTGGCGGACTGGGTCTGTCGGTTTTTTATCTGAACCTGGAAAGTGTGGACAGCAGTGCATTGGTGCTGCGGATGCCGGCTGGAAATTCCCCAGGGCTGGAACGTCTGCTGTATGAACTGAAGGCAAGCGGAGGAGAGGAGGGTGAGGCCGCGCCGGACAGGCTTGCACTGGAAAGATATGCTGTGCGGCAGGACAGTCTTCGGAGTGATTCCTTCAGACCTGTAGCGAATTTCAAGGAAATGCTGCAGATGTCGCTTGCGGATACGCTGGATCTATTGGAGCGGCTGTCTGCAGCGGGACGATATGATGTCGTAATTGTAGATACCGGAAGCATTGAGGAGGAGCGGGCCCAGGCTGTTTTGCAGAGATGCGGCATTCTGCTGTGGGTGCTGAGGAATGATGAGGCCAGTCTGTATAAGACGGCTAGGTGGCTCGGACATTGCAGCAATCCGAATTCAGGCAAGCTGCAGGAGGTGCCGGACAAGAGCAGATTTGTTATGAATTTCGCAGCGGATTCAGCGTATGACAGGGCTATGCCTGTGGAAATCAGAATTGATGCCGTCCTACCTTACATCCCATCCTGGGCGCTGCCGCATCACGGGGAGCTTAGCCTGAATTCGCCGCAATTTGTGGCTGGGGTGCTGCAGATTTGCACGGAATTCGTTGAGCCGGCGCTGCCGCGTGTTTTTACCGGAAGCCTCTATGAATGAAGAGATGTTCAGAGAACTACGCAGCGATATCCGGTCAGGGCTTGATGTTACCTCCGCTGTGGGGAACCGCGAGCTTACGGCTCATATTGAGCGGACGATTCTAGAGCGCGACAGTCTGCGGTATTTGACCGCCCAGGAGAAGCATGAATTGGTCAAGAGGCTGTTCGATTCCTTCCGTGGACTGGATGTGCTGCAGCCGCTGGTGGATAATCCGGCGATTACCGAGATTATGATCAACAGTCATGATGAGATTTTTGTTGAGGAGGACGGACACATCCGCCGGTTGCCGCTGGCTTTTGAATCCAGAAGCAGGCTGGAGGATATTATCCAGTCCGTGGTCTCCGGTGTGAACCGTGTGGTGAACGACTCTTCGCCAATCGTGGATGCCCGGCTGAAGGATGGCTCTCGCGTCAATATCGTTCTGCCGCCGGTTTCACTGAAGGGTCCGGCGATGACCATCCGCAAATTTCCCGAAACGCCGATGACGATGAGTGAACTGATCCGCCGTGAGGCGTTAAGCGGGGAAGCGGCGGAGCTGCTGCAAATATTGGTGGCTGCCAAATACAACATTTTTATCAGCGGGGGCACCGGCTCGGGCAAGACAACCTTTCTGAACGCCTTGTCCCAGTTCATTCCGCCGCAGGAGCGTGTCATTACAGTAGAGGATTCCGCCGAGCTGCAGATTGTGACCGTGCCTAACCTCGTCTCGCTGGAGACGAGAAATGCCAATACGGAAGGCCGCGGCGAGATTACCATCCGGGACCTGATCCGCTCCTCGCTGCGTATGCGCCCCAACCGCATTGTGGTCGGGGAGGTCCGGGGAGCGGAATGCCTCGATATGCTGCAGGCGATGAACACAGGACATGATGGATCGCTTAGTACGGGCCACTCGAACAGTGCGCGGGATATGCTCAGCCGCCTGGAGACTATGGTGCTGAGTGCAGCCGATCTGCCTGTCGCGGTGGTCCGCCAGCAGATCGGTTCGGCGATAGATATTTTCGTGCATCTGTCGCGGCTGCGGGACCGTTCGCGGCGGGTGGTGGAAATCTGTGAGGTCATTGGTCTGCAGGACGGGGAGGTGGCGCTGAGCCCGCTGTATGAGTTCCGGGAAGCAGGGGAGAGAGGCGGGCGGGTGCAGGGAGGTCTTGTCGCTTGCGGGAATCCGCTTATGCATGACTACAAGCTGAGGATGGCTGGGGTTCACGACTATCCGTTGTCCCGGTTTAGTGCCGGAGTTCAGAAGAAGGAGGAGGGGGTGATCTGAATATTTTGAACAAGAAGGTGCAGCGTTCGCGGAAGGCTGGAAGAAAATTCTTTGCCCTCAAAGGCAGGCCGGAAGGCACTCAATCAGCGGAGGAGGCTGCCCGTGCTCGTGGAAGCCAGGTGCAATTGCCGGATTATACGGTGTACACGTTAACTTCGCTGCAAAGAATCCTGTCATTGCTGGCAGGAGGGGGGCTACTCTGGGGTATTGGGTTTCTTTTCTACCACAATGTTCTGCTGTCTCTGCTGCTGGTCCCGGGCGGGGCATATGCGCCGCGAATGCTGCGCGACTATCTGCTCCGCCGGCGGCGTGCCGCACTGAATCTGCAATTCAAGATGACGTTATTCTCACTCTCTTCTTCGCTGTCTGCAGGCCGTTCCGTCGAGAATGCTTTTCGTGAAGCGGTGCAGGACCTGCTCATGCTCGACCCGGAGGGCGGCAGCGATATGATCTCTGAGCTGAATATTATCTGCGCGCGCATGGAGTATGGCCAGCCGGTGGAAGAAGCGCTGCATGATTTCAGCAAACGGGCCGGCATGGACGATGTTGAACGGTTCGCCGACGTGTTCTCTGTCTGCAAGCGGACAGGAGGTGACCTGGTGGAGATCGTGCGCCGGACCTCAACGATCATCGGGGAGAAGCTGGATATTAAGCAGGATATCGCCGTCAGCATCGCCCAGAAGAAATTCGAAGCCAAGGCTTTGCTGGTATCGCCTCTTGTTATGGTGGCGTTTATGAGTCTGACAGCAGGGGATTATATGGAGCCTATGTATACCGGTGCAGGAATTGCAATCTCCACACTGGCACTTGGCAGCTTGTTTCTATGTTATCTCTGGACCTCCAAAATCATGGATATTCCGCTGTGAAGGGGGTGAAAAGATGATTTGGGTATGCGGCGCCATCATGTTGGCGCTCACACTCGGCTGGGCGTTCCTGCGCCTGAAATGTGGCAACCGCTATGCCGGGCTGCGCGGATTGAGGGTGGAAGGGCTGCGGCTTCGCAGGCTTGGAGAGCCTATTCTTTTGCTGATAGAGAAGGGGAAGCTCGGCAGTTATGTCCCTTCGGTGATGTTCAGGATTCAGCGCTCGCTGCAGCGGACCTATGGAAACCGCCACAGTGCAGAGCGGACGCTGCTCTTCATGGGCGAGATGTTCAGCTACAGCTGGCTGTTCCTGGTGGCTGGAAGCACACTCACCCTGTTCAGCGGGGAGAAGGCCGGGATTCTTCTGGGAGCAGTGCTGGCGGCAATCCTTCCGGTGGCGCTGGTCAGCGATTTGCATAAGAAGGTAAGGCTGCGGGAGCAGAATATTTTACTGGAGCTGCCGGAGCTGCTGAACAGCATTGTGCTGCTGGTGGGTGCGGGAGAGACGGTGCAGCGGGCGATTGTCCGCTGTGTGGACAGCCGGAAAGAAGACAGTTCACATCCGCTGCATAAGGAACTGCGAACCATGACCAGTGAATGGGAGAGCGGCTATTCGTTTCAGCAGGCGTTTGAGAATTTCAGCAAGCGCTGCGCGGTGCAGGAGGTGTCGCTGTTCACGACTACAGTGCTCCTCAATTACCGCAGAGGCGGGGCGGACTTTGTTTTGTCGCTGCGCGACCTTTCGCGGATGCTGTGGGAGAAGCGGAAGGCGATCAGCCGGACACGCGGGGAGCAGGCTTCTTCGAAGCTGGTTTTCCCGATGGTGGTTATCTTTTTAATTGTAATTGTGCTGGTGGGGACACCGGCGTTCATGATGCTAAAAATGTAGGAGGATGAAGCTGATGATGAGTTTAACGGTTGTGGAAGCTGCAAAGGGCTTTTGGAAGGATGAGGAAGGGCTGGGCACGCTGGAGATGATCCTGATTATTGCGGTGTTGATTGCGGTAGTGCTGGTATTCCGTGAGGAGATTGTGAAAGTGGTCAAATCCTTGATCAGCACGGCGGGAGACAAGAGTCAGGAAGTATTCGAGTGATTGCACTTCAAAAGGACGAAGGCAGCTTTACCATAGAAGCCTCTATGCTGCTGCCGATTATTATGTTCATCACTATGCTGCTGCTGTTCTTCTGTCTGTACAGCTATCAGAAGTCGATGCTGCTGCAGGTGGCTTCAGCCGCTACAGAACGCGCAGCCTTCAATTGGGATAATAGCAGCAAGGCGAAAGAGGGCTCTTTTGCCATCGGACAATATGATTCTCTGTACTGGCGAATTGGCGATGATGGCCTGTTATCTTCTTTGTTCGGTGTGGGGGCGGATAACGGTGCAGTTACAATAACACTTCCTGCCGCCGAAGGTGGAGGCGCATTAGCCGCGGTTAAGCTTCAGCGGTCCTCCGGGATGGTTCCGGCCAATATGCCGGGAGAGATGAAGTACGCCTACAGTCTCACCGGCCGAAAGGTAAGCGCAGAGCTGAAGCGGGTGCTGAATCTGCCCGTGCTGGATGGGCTGCTGGCTGACAAGGCTAGTCCTGAGGTGACTGCCCAGTCTGTGGTTGCTGAGCCAGTGGAATTTATTCGTACCGTAGACCTGATGCGCTATTATGGTGCCAAATTCAAGGGCGGCACGCAGAATGCCAAGTCAGGGACAGGCATGGAGAAGAAAAATGCTGCTATGATGATGACCAAACTGAAGTAAGCAAATGGTATTGCATGCGGCAGGCGGGAAGAGTCTCGGGAGGAAGAAATGCAGCAGGAAAGAGTGAGGAAAGGGCGTGGATAAGGTGTGAAGCTAGAGGGGGGCTTTGGCGAACGGATAAGGCGAAAGAAAAACGGGAGTTTGACTATTATAGGTCGGGTTAGCAGTAGACAATTTGGCAGAAGTCAGGGGAACGGAAGCCCGATCAACAGGATCTGGAATCATAGCTGGAATCATCGCTGGATTCACAGGACAGATGGCTCGGTCTCTATATTTCTGATTATGGTGCTGGCTTTTGTATTTCTGTTCTCCGCTGTGCTGATTGACTATGCGCGGATTGCCGCTGTGAATGTGCAGGAGGAGCGATTGGCGAGGGCTGGTGTCCGTTCAGTGATGTCTTCATACGATATTGAACTCAAGGACAAGTATGGGTTGTTTGCCTTCGGTGGCAGTGACGGCGACCAGCTATTGGCCGGAGTGCTGAATGATAATCTTTATGAGAGCGGACGCGGCGATGCTTTTAATTTGCTGCCGGTGAAGCTGGATTCCGCATCTCTGAGCTGGAGTCGTCCGCTTGGCAGCTATGATATCTTTCGCCGGCAAATTGTTGAGGAGATGAAATATAAGGCGCCGATTGATTTTGCCCTGGAGCTGGCCGGGAAGTTCAAGCCGCTGTCTGCGGTTATGGGAGAGGCTTCACGGACAACGAAGATGCTTAGTAAGCTCCAGCCCTTATATGATGAGCGCGAGGAAGCGCTGGATCTGATGCTGAAGCGGCGGAAGCAGGCCGCAGATAGCGGAAAAGCGCTGCAGGAGCTGGTCATGAATCCCCCCGGCGACAGCATTGGGTCTATCGCAGTGGGAAATATCACTTCGGCTGCGGATATCCCGGCTATGTACAACGATTATGTCGGTAAATATTATGCCGATTTGTATCGTGATGAAGACGAGTCTGCACAGTACGGAAGTATTCTGGCACTTTATTCACAGCAATCCGCTGAGCTGATTTCACGGATTCCTGCTGCCCTGTCTGATTTTCAAAAAGAACACGACCAATTCATGGAGGATGCCGGGTCTGCGCTTGAGCAGGTCAAAACCTTGAATGCACAGATGAAGAGCTTACTGGAGCAGGCCAGGAACAACGGACCGGATGATGCGAAGGATGCCGCGCGGGATTGGGATATTCCAGACAGTACGGCAGAGCTAAGTGCCGATCCTATTAAAAAGCTGCGCGAACAGGAGGATTCACTTATTCTTACGGACAGTGATATCGGCACTCTGGAGAATAATTTATCTGCACAGAAGGGAGCATCGCAGGCGGTGGGGCCGGCGGTGTCCGGGCTGCCTGGGAGCTTGGGGGCAGCAACGGGTTATAATGCGGAGCTTTCTCTTATGGTTAACACTGTTCTGGCCGCTTCACAAGCTATAAGCAGCTATATACGGGATTATGGCAGCAATGGGACGGTTATTGCGGCTGAAGCCGCTCAGATCGAAGCGCATCGCACATCAGACAGCCAGCGCAAGCAAATTGAGCAGGAGGCCAAGGGCAAGCTGGGTGATGCCATGAAGCTGCTGGACCAGATCCGCGGGCTGAGCGATAGCGCGGGAGAAGCCATGAAGCGGTATCAGACGCTGCGTCAATATTATGAGGAGAGTCTTGCTTTTAACAAAGGATTGGATCAGGAAAGTGCAGCGGAACCCGCAAGTACAAATCCTTATTCGGCAGGAAGATCATCCATGAGCAAAATGGACGGTCTTTACGCTGCAATGGGTGATGTGCTGGAGGGAGCCAGGGACAGGCTATTCCAAACCGAATATTCGGCGCTGTATTTTCCGGCCTTTGATCCTTCGAAATTAAGCGGTCTAACTTCAGGCTCTATAGGTGATGCAGTGGGGCTGCTCGCAGATCAGCTTGATCCTAATGCCCAAGAGCTGGAGTATATCCTATATGGCTTCTATAATCCCGGCGGGAATATAGCGGCAGCTTATGGGGAGATTTTTGCAACGCGTCTGGCTATACGAACTATGGAGGGTCTTTCAGAAAAGGCTGCTCTAGGTAATCCGTTGTTAATCTTGGCTGCGGCGCTTCTATACGGAGTCGAGCAGGCGGTACAGGATATGCTGCTGTTATGCAAGGATGGCGAAATTCCGCTCTCCAAGTACATACCTGTCAAGCTGAGTTATCGGGATTACCTGCGTTTGTTCCTGGTTCTGCATGGAGGCGGCGATGTGCAGTTGTCGCGAATGCTGGCCTTGATTCGGCTGAATACAGGCAGCAATCCGAATGAGAAGTTCACTTATGCGGCGGCGGATATCAAAATGGCGACGCCGTTATGGTTTTTGCCGGGTGTGGTGAAGCTGCTCGACTACAGTGCAGGTCTTCCCGGTGATGTGCAGGGCAAGTTATATTACCGGACAGTGAAAGCCGATTTCTCTTATTAGCATGGGGGTGACACCGTGGGGAGCTGGTACCGGAAGCAAAAGAGGGCAAAAGATGAAGGCAGTATGGTAGTGGAAGCTGCAATGGTTCTCCCCATGTTTCTGCTGTTTGTCCTGTTTCTGATCTTCATTGTGCAGATGACCTTATATTCGACTGCCTTGCAGAGCACCGCTTCGGATACGGTTAAAGTGATCTCGACTCATATGTACCCTGCCGCGCTTGCCGCACAGAAATGGGGTACAGAGGGAAACGGGAAGGCTGCATCAGGTGAGTTGGGTGGCGGTACCGCTGCCGGAGCTTCGGGTATTTCCGGGAGCGGAAGCTCTAGCGGAAATACAGAGGCTGCTGGAGGCGCAGGGTCGGCTTCGGGCAGTTGGAGCATTCCAAGGCTGTCGATTGAGGAGTGGAGTGAGAGCTATGTGGCGGATCTCCCGGAGCCTATTGATGAGTGGGTAAAGTCTGCCGTGCAGAAGGGCGAAGCCCCTTTGCAGAAGCTGCAGGCAGAGGCGTCGCAGTCTGTGCTGGATTTGGCGCTGAAGCCTGTAATGAAGCCTTATCTCGCATCGGACTGGCTGGAGTATGACCGCATTCATGTCTCCAATGTGATGATACCCGAGCTGAAGGAGGGCTCACGTCCATATTTTGGGCTGGTGGTGAGCTATGAGCTGCCGATGAAGGTCCCTTTTCTGAATCAGAGCATTGTACTGGAGGCTAGTGCGGTTGAACGCTTGTGGATAGGAAATACCGACCAGGCAGGTGATAAAGGCGGGGATGGGGGAGCTCAAGAGGGGAACAGCTCCATTGTCATTCTGGAGAAGCCGAGTCCGGGAGTGGCCAATCATCAGGGCAGAATTCGGGTTAAAATCCCGCCGAATGCTTCCGCAAATCTGTCGATCTTCTATAAGAGCGGTCAGAGCACGGCTAAATATTTGGGCTGGAAGCAGGCGGATGCGAACGGATATATCGAATGGGAATGGAAAATCGGTGTTAATACTACGCCTGGCTCATGGCCATTTGTAATTCGCCTGGACGACGGAACTACGCTTGAAGCAACCTTTACAGTAGTGAAATGAATTTGGCGGAAGAAGGGACATATTAATGGCGGTATGGGCATTTTGGGGCTGCCTGCCGTTCCTGGCAGTGGCGTTAATTACGGATATCCGCTATATGCGGATACCGAACTGGATCACTCTAAGCGTGCTGCTTGCCGGTGTGCTTGCGCAGGGTCTGATGAAAGGGTGGTACGGCGTACTATTTTCCCTCTGCGGTGCAATTGCGGGGTTCCTGCTGCTGCTGATCATGCATCTTATCGGTGCGGTTGGGGCAGGAGATGTTAAGCTTTTTGCGGGAATCGGGGCCTGGACGGGGATATTGTTTACACTGCAGGTTACGGTATATTCTGTGTTATTTGGCGCAGTGATTGGCTGGATCATTGTTCTGACTAGGCGGGAAACCGGAAGACGCATAAGGGGGATCATCAGCAGGACAGCAGGATTTTTGTTACTTCGCGATCTTCGTTTATTTAAGAAAGGAAACGGCAGTGAGCTGTTGAGATTTCCTTTTATGCTGGCGGTCGTTCCAGGATTTATCTGTGCTTATTTGTATCTATGAGGGAGGTGATGGTTATTGTTCGGATTGAGCCGTGATTTTGTGCAGCAGGATGGGTTCTCGATGCTGCTAAGTAAGCCTGAAGGATTGCGTGTGGCGGAGCTCAATATGGTTCAGGCCCGCATGCTGATGAATACCGGGATTCCGCATCATCTGCGGCTGCTGCTCCGGGAAATTGACTTGCAGGTAACCCTGGAGTATGCGTTGTCCCGCCGGAAAATGCTCAGCCATCTTTTGAAAACCGACAAGCTTAGCCTGACGGACCTCTTCGGACTGCTGCTGCAAATTGCTGCGGGTATGGAGGAGGGGCAGTTGTATATGCTTCGGGCGGAGCAGTATGCGCTGCATGAGGATTACATTTTTATTGACGGGCCTCTTCGCGGCGGCAAGGTATATCTCACTTACCTTCCTCTGCTGTCTGCTGAATCTGCCGTGCGTCCCGGAGACTCACTGAAGTCATTAATTATGGTGCTTATGTCGTCCGTAAGTGAACTCTCAGGTGATGGTGTGCAGAGGCTGCTGCAATACTGTGGCGGGGAGGAATTCACTCTGGCAGGGTTAAAGGAGCTGTTGGCGGAGCTGCTGACAGACGGTGATGGAGCAAGAAGGCATAAGGAGGCTATTGAGCCTGCGCCGAGCCCTTCCTTGCCTGCGGTGCCGCTGTCAGCAGAAAGAGTAGTTCGGGAGCGGAACAATGTGCCTGCAGGGAGTGAACCGGTTATCCCGGAGAGGGGGAAAATAGAGCTGGACAACGGAAACGCGGCTAGTGCAGCTCAAAGTCAGGCTTCATGGATGAACGGTTATCCGAGACTCAGGCTAAGGGAAGAGGAGCCACAAATAGACGAACTGGGTTCCGAGAGTCAAGCCTCAACTGAACCGTCCGCGAGCAGGACCTATGTTGTGCTTGGCGGTGTTCTCGCCGACGCGTTATTATGGAAGTTTCTTTATTTGAACAACCCTAAGCCGCTTTGGCTGGTGGTTTGTGCGGCAGTGACGCTGGCGGTTGCAATTTTCTGCTGGCTGGTATGGAGCGGAAGATTGATGCTTGGGGGCGTTAAGGGTGAAGAAGACGCAGAAGGTGAGACGGAGGATAAAAGGTGGATGAATCATAGGGCGCTGGAATGGGATTTCGGAAGAAATCTTGATGCTTCAGCTAATGCGGCTGGTACTCCGGTTAGTACTCTGGGGACTCCGATTACTCCAAGGTCCGCTCAGAAACCTGATATCCCGGTCATCGGCAGTGCTCAAGGTATACAATTCAAAGGCGCAGCAGAAGTACACAGCCAGCATGTAAAAGCACCAGTACCGTTACCGGTAGAGGCAACGACGCTGCTGACACGGGATCAGCCCTCCGAGAATGAGCGCGACAAGGAGAGGCCAGGGCGGGCCGGTCCATACCTTGAAAGAGTCCAGAAGGACGAAATCGGCAGTCTGGAAAAAATCGAGCTGAACCGCCCCAGCTTTCTCATTGGCCGCTCACCTGAGGTAGCACAATATGTAGAGAAATCCGAAGGGGCATCCAGAGTGCATGCTGAAATCCTCAAGGGTCCGGGGGGATACATTCTTAAGGATCTGGACTCCCGAAACGGAACGCTTTTTCAGGGAGAGGCGATGATTCCGTACAAGGAGTATCCGCTGACGGAAGGGACAGTGTTCACCATTGTAAAAGGCTGCTATACGTTCCATTCAGCCTAATAACCAGTGTTATTCAGCTTTCAAATGCTCCAGTGATGGCTGGAGGGTTGAATAGGTGAAGTTAAAGCCGTGGTCCAGCGCTTTGGCAGGGAGCACACGCTGACCCTTCAGCAGAATTTCCGACAGCTCGCCTACTGCTGCTTTCAGCAGAAAGCCTGGCAGCGGGAACCAATGCGGACGATGGTATACTTTTCCGATCATTCTGCCGAATTCTTCATTGGTCACGGGCTGCGGAGCCGTTGCATTGACTGGACCCTCGATTCCGGGAGTTTGTACACAGAAATCAATCAGCCGGACCATATCGGTGAGGTCGATCCAGGACAGCCACTGCTTCCCGCTGCCGATTTTACCGCCGAAGCCGAGCATGTAAGGCAGCTTCATTTTGGGCAAAGCGCCGCTTTCGTTACCGAGCACTACTCCAGTGCGCAGCTTGACCAGCCTTACTCCCTTGTAAGCTGCGTCAGCAGCTTCTTCCCATGCTTGCACGACCCCAGAAGGGAAGTCCATAACATGGGCGGGAGAGGTTTCAACAAAGTTATCTGTCAGCGATGTGCCGTAAATGGCGACAGCGGAGGCCTGGATAACCACTGCGGGTTTATGCTGCAGCGCATTTAGCAGCTTGGCAGCCGCAGAAACGGTCTCAAGCCGGGACTGCATAATCACCTTCTTGCCCTTTGGGCTCCAGCGTTGACTGAGCGAGGCTCCGGCAAGGTTGATGAGTGCATCTGCGTCTTCGCCAAGCTTCGGATTTGACGCCACGCTGTCCCACGTGAGGCTGCTAAGGCCTGGATGTGAAGAGTAAGCCTCAGGCAGCTTACGGCCAACGACGATGACTTGATGTCCGCCCTGTAGCCAATATTCTGTAAGCCTGCGCCCGATAAAGCCGCTGCCGCCGCAGATTAGGTATTTCATAGGGTTAGCTCCTTCGGTTCAGGCACGTCCTGAAGTGATGTTATGGACACAGTTAAGGTGTAGGTAGATAGAGGCTTACTTGATCAGATGCTGGTAAGGAGAGTAGTCGATGCCGTTTTTTTCAAGGAAGCTGACCAGAAAACGGTTATCACGCCGCGGTGTAGCTATGATATAACCTCTGATACAATGCTCGCGGGTGACCTCCGTCGCTTGGCTCTCCACAGCGATCTTGCCAATCTCGGCAGCTATGGAATGCTTGGCGATATCGCGGAAAGGGCCTGGTACAGGCTGGACAAGCTGATCCAGAAAAGCCTTCATCTCGTCGCTCCAGAGCGGACGGCTACGCTCTACCCAGTAATTCTGCCAGTCGAGCTTCGATTTGCCATCGGCCTTCGGCAGCACCTTGAGAAATTTGCGGAACATGAAATAGCCGCCGATGCACATGCAGCCCAGCAGCAGGAAAGTCCAAAATGCGATGGAGTTCATAAACCAATTGCTCGGTGCTGTGGACAGCAAGCTTAAGCTTGATTTGAATGACATGTATACACCGCCTTTGACAATGATGATTGTCACAAACTTCATTCTCAGATAAAGTATAGCGTATTTCCAAAGTTTTGCGAAGCCAAAGACGGCTACTACAGCTTGTCTAGATTTATTTTCCCGATCACGGTAGAATAGGGGTTAATTCGTGAAGGAAAGAGGGAAAAGGCATGCTGAAAATAGGTTCACATGTGTCCTGCGCGGACAAGGGTCTCCTGAGCGCGGCCAATGAAGCAAATGAATATGGTTCTACCTCATTTATGATATATACGGGGGCGCCGCAGAATACGCGCCGCAAGCCGATTGAATCCATGTATCCCGCTGAAGGAAAGCAGGCGATGAAGGAGAACGGTGTGGAGGAGATTGTTGTCCATGCTCCGTACATCATTAATCTGGGCTCCTACAAGGATAACACGTATCAATTGGCCGTTGATTTCCTGCAGGAGGAAATCCGCCGCACGCATGCCCTTGAGGTGAAGCATATTGTGCTCCATCCTGGAGCTTATACGGACAAGGATGCTGCATACGGAGTACAACGGATTGCGGATGGTCTGAATGAGGTGCTTGGCGGTACAGACGAGACGGAAGTGCACATTGCTCTAGAGACTATGGCTGGCAAAGGGACTGAAATTGGCCGCAGCTTCGAGGAGATTGCCTCGATCATCGACAAAGTCGTCCATAACGAGCGGCTGTCCATTTGCCTCGATACATGCCACATTCATGATGCCGGTTATGATATCGTCAGCGATTTGGATGGTGTTCTGCAGCAGTTCGACCAGATTATTGGCCTTAAGCGGCTGGGTGTTGTTCATATCAACGACAGCAAAAATCCGCGCGGAGCGGGCAAGGACCGTCATACCCCGATCGGCTCAGGCTACATTGGCTTTGAGGCCATCAACAAGGTAGTTCATCACGAAGCGCTGGCAGGTCTGCCATTTATTTTGGAGACTCCTTGGATTGGTAAGGATGCGAAGACGGTACGCCCGATGTACGAGATAGAGATTGCTCTCTTGCGCGGCAATGTTAAGGAGCGCTTTGGAGCAGAGTTTCTCCAGCAGGTTGAGGAGCTGCAGGCTTTTTTTGCCAAGCAGGAGCTTGATCCCCGCCAGTATGTGCTGGATGTATGGGAGCTGCTGAAGAACGACGCCAAGGCCAAAAAGGCTGATCCGCGTGAACCGCTGGAACGGCTATACGATAACGTTGCTGCTGCACAGCTTTTCCCGCAGCTTAGTGAGGAAGCGATCAATCACCGGCTTATCGCATGGCTGGCAGGCAAAGAGCTGCTCCTGAACGCTTAAGCTTAACCACAGATTGCGCTAGCAGATGAGAGGATGGAAAGAGGATTATGGAATTACATGTTAAAAGAGATCATTCGTCAAGCGGACATTATCCAAACCGCGCGCGCATGCTCATTTCCTGTCCGGACGGACCTGGGATCGTAGCCGCTGTATCGCATTTTCTGTACCAGCACGGTGCCAACATTGTGCAGTCGGATCAATACACAATGGACCCGGTTGGCGGAATGTTTTTTATGAGAGTAGAGTTTGACCTGCCTAATCTGGATGAGCGGATTGATGAAGTGCGCTCTATCTTTGGCGGTGTGGCTGAGCGGTTCAAAATGAACTGGCAAATTTACAGTGTAAGCCACAAGAAACGGCTGGCGATCTTTGTCTCCAAAGAGGATCACTGTCTGGTTGAATTGCTATGGCAATGGCAGGCCGGTGATCTGGATGCGGATATTGCCCTTGTGGTCAGCAATCATACCGATATGCAGGCCTATGTTGAATCCTTCGGCATTCCGTTCCATCATATCCCGGTTACGGCGGACACCAAAGCGGAAGCGGAGCAACGTCAGCTTGAGGTCATTGGGGATGATATCGACGTCATTATTTTGGCGCGGTACATGCAGATTATCTCGCCTGCGTTCATAGAACATTACCGCCACCGGATCATTAACATTCATCATTCGTTCCTCCCGGCGTTTGTTGGCGGCAAGCCGTATGCCCAGGCCTACCAGCGCGGGGTGAAAATTATCGGCGCAACCGCCCACTATGTTACTGAAGAACTGGACGGCGGTCCGATTATTGAGCAGGATGTGCAGCGGGTCAGCCACAGTGATGATGTGAACGAGCTGAAGCGCATCGGCCGTACGATTGAACGTGTTGTTCTGGCCCGGGCGGTCAAATGGCATATTGAGGACAGAATTCTTGTCCATCACAACAAAACTGTGGTTTTTAATTAATTGATACATCCTCCGGTGAATGGCGGCAGTCCTGATATATTTGGCACCGTGTCTGCCCTTCACCGGAACCCTTCTCCAGCCGGGAGCCTGCTCCCGCAGTTAACCTCAAGCTTCACCGCCTCATTGATAATCTAATACTTTTCTCAACTACTATAGGTAAAAAAGCATTTTACCGGCATTTTGGCACTTTGGGCCAAGGTGTATTTTGTCATGGGCAAAAACGACATTTCAAAGGGGGTAAAAGGCTTGGCATCACAGCGGGGACATTTGTTAAGACGCAATTATTTGTTTGCTTTTCTCATTCTGATCGTCGGTTTCGGCGGATTGCTCGGCTATGATCTTTATTTCAAGCCGTACGTGCTGTCGCAGACTGTGGTCAAGATTAAAGTGGCTGACGGCAGCTTTTTGCCAAAAAATTATGAATTGAAGCCAAACGACCTCTATCTGGATTCTGTCCAGACCAAGGACATCCCCTCCGGGGTGATCACGGACATAAGCCAGGTAGAGCATAAAATTACAAATGTAAATTTGACAAACGGCAGTATTTTGACGGCATCCCTTGTGGATGTCAGTGATCTGGAGCCGCAGCAGGACGAAGGTATCTTCCCTATTCCAAAGGACGCTATCTATGCGATCAACGGCTCACTGCGCAGCAGAGACAAGGTGGATATTTATCTGGTTGACGCTGAATTGGCTAATCAGACGCGGAATGGCGGCTACGGTTCTGCAGGTGCAGGTGGCAGATCTCCCGGTGCTGCGGGATCAACAACGGGAACAGGTGTTGTTGAAGCTGGTCCTGCGGAGCCTGCCCGCAAGGTGTTTCTCACTGGTGTCACCGTGAATTATGTAAGGACCGAGGACAACAATGATGTGCTGGATTCGGAGGACGGCAACAATAACAACCGTTTCACCTCTACCGGCAAGGTGGCTGCACCCGAGCTGAAGCTGAAGAAAAGCGACGGCGAACTGCTGGGGCAATATCTGGAGCAGGGCAAGAAGCTGTGGATTGTACGGGTCGAGTAAAAATGAAGGGAGGCGATTGACATGAAAATATTCAGTTTTGGATTGGATCAGTTGACGATTAATGAGATCAAGCTTGCCGGGTTCACGGTAGTTACGCAAAATGTTCTGCCGGAGCCTTCCCAGACACAGGGGCAGATGCTGATGGTTACGAGCGAGCAGATTCCCGTATCGGGACTTAGTGAACTGCGGCGAGGTTATCCGAACTCATCGTTATTGTATGTATACCGGCAAAAAGGAGTCCGCAGCTATCAGGCCATTCATATGTTATGCGAGAGCCTGGGAATCTTCTTTATTCCACCGCGCTCAACTTCGTCGGCGATTGTGGACAAGCTGCGCTATATTCTGGAGGAGGAGCGCGAGGAACGGAGCAATCTAGTCGGTTTTTTCGGCTCCGGTCCGGGCATTGGCTGTACGAGTATGGCCAAGCTGTTCGCCCGCCGGATGGCGGCGGCAGGAATGCAGGTGATTCTGCTGGGCTTAAATCTGTACGATCCCGGATACGACCGCAAGACGGCAATCAGTCTCGACAGGCTGCGGCCCCGGCTGACCGGTAAAATGCTGCAGGCTGCGGATTTTGAAGGATTGGTTAAGCAGGAGGGCTACGCCTACTTGCCGGGCAATTTTGACTATCTGAGTGTCCAGGATTATCAGGAGGAGGAAATTGAATATCTGCTTGCCAAGGCAGCCGAAACCGCTGATGTGGTAGTTGCCGACTTCGGGTCTGTTCCCGAAAGCGCAGCATGGTATGTGGGGATGCAGAAATCGGCATTGCGTATGATCGTTACGCATCCGAAGCATGAATACCGCCTTCAATCATTAATGGAGCTTGCCGGTCATATGGATCTGCAGCCGAAGGATTTTCAGTGGCTCATTAATCGCAGCAATGTGGAGGAGCTGAGCTCACCCAAGAATCTGGCGCTTCGCTTCGGCAGTGAGATTTTGCTTGAGCTTCCCTATTATCAGCCATTTCAGGACAGCCTTCCACTCGGCAAAAGAGAGCTTCAGCATGTGGATGATAAGGTTCACGCGCTGCTGGTAGCACTGGGCCTGGCGCCGGAAGCTCGAAAGAAGGGGATTTTCCAGTGATTGAATATCGGGAAGAAGTATGCCGCAATAGGCCGAACCCAGCGCAAGACCAGCGGGAAGGAGCTGTGCAGGAATCTGCACTGGAGTCGTTACGGCTGACTAATCCTAACGAATGTTCACGTTTGTTCTCGCTTAAGCAAAGCGTTCTGCGGACCAGTAAGCCGGGCAAAGATGATTTTTATGGTTTTCTGCAAAAGATGAAAAATGATATGAACGCCGAGCTGGAGCGGGAGGACGAAGGGTACTTCGAGCTTAATGCCAAGGCATTGATCGGCGATCCGCAGGCAGTCAGCTTTTTTATGAATGAGATCGAGAAATATTTGCGCAAAACGCCGTTTACCGGCAAGGTGCCGGAGGCTTATGGTACAGCGGCGGAGGCGCTTTTTCACGAATGGAAGGGCTTCGGGCCAGCCTATCGCTGGTTCACCGACCGTGCTTACAGTGAATCTACTGGGCTGCAGATGATCGGACGGCAGATTTTTTACAACCATCGCGGCAGATTTGTGGTCTATCCTTACGAAATGCCCTCACTGGACCGGGTGGAGCAGCTCAAACGTTCCTTGCTCAAAAGCGATCCCAATAAGAAGCTCAACAAGGACAATCCTTCGGTAGAGTTCAAAATGGATGATCCGCTCTGGCCGGGCCGCTTTATCCGTCTCGCAATTTGGGTTTCCCCGAGGGTCTGGGATGGCTTCACAACGATTTCGCTGCGGAGGCAGGTTGTAGAATTTCTCGATCTGGAGGATCAGGCTGGTACGGAATGCATCCCTGCGGAAGCCATCGAGCTGATTCGCGCGCTGTCGGGAACGTTCCGCAATACGATTATCGCCGGGGCAGTAGGCTCGGGCAAAACTACTTTTGCCAACACGATTGTCGGTGAACAGCTTCTCGGCTCCTCCTCCTGCATGGGCGTGGTGATGATTGAGAAGCATCCGGAGTCGATTTTGCCATATCAGATCAAAGGTCATAGGATTATCCCGATTCAGGCTGCCAACGAAGAGCTGATGGAGGTTGGAGTCGAGTCGCTGCGGCATGATCCGAACATTCTCTATATGACAGAAATGCGTTATAACGAATGGGAATTCTATTTGTGGAGCGGTGAAAAAGGCTATGACGGCATTACAGGAACCTTTCATACGGTGGATTCGGAGGATATTCCTTATCAGGGCGCTTTTGCGGTATCGACACGGATCGGCGGGAGTCTGAAGGGACATCTGATCTCTGCGCTCAAATCCTGTGAGCTGGTGTTTATTCTGGAAAGTGTCGCTGACGGGAAAAAGCGGCTGGCGCGGATCTCCGAGGTGTACTATGACGAAGCCGCAAACTCTGTGTTCGCCAATGATCTGATGCGCTGGGAGGAAGAACAATCCGCCTGGACTTATAATGACAAGCTGACAGCCGGACTCATGCGGAAGATGAAAAAGAAAAATTCCCGGGCCTCGCGTGTGCTGCTGCAGGAGCTTGGACATTTGGCCGCGCTGAAGCCTATGGAGGAGCCGCTCAAGGAGAGTCTTAAATCGAAGATTGTACTGAACGAATGAAGGGGGAGAAGGGATGGAGCTGTTATTTTATATGCTTCGGGTTGCCTTTCATTTATTGATTGCGGGTGGCCTGTGGCTGCTGGTGAAGCCGCTGATTGAAAGGCACTTGCGGCAGCTTGGGCAGAAGATCGACCTGGGAATGAGCCTCAGGATCAGTCTTTTTGGCAAAAAGGTCAGCAGCAATAAGAAAAGAAGGTGGCTGTACCGGCACTTGGATGATTTGCTGTATTTTGTCCACCGTAAATATGAACCGGGCATCAGCGTGATGCGCTTTTCCGTTCGCACCGTGTTTTTGTTCAGCGCTGTTTTTCTCTCAGGACTGCTGACCTTAAGAGAGCTGCCGGGGCATTTGAGCTTCAGCAATCCTTTTTTGGAAGGAATCAGCTTCGATGATAGGCTTCCGGTTCAGGGGGCTTGGCGTTTCCCGCTCTTTGTGGCAATTATTGCAGCGAGTGTCCCTTATCTTCGGCTGAGGTATGCCTATGCGCAGAGGAAGGTACGGGGAAGCTATGACTTGCTGGATGTAATCAAAATAGCGGCCAAATTCACGCATCTGTCGGTGGATTCGATTTTGTCCAAAACGGCTGACCTGTTGACGGAGGAAAGTGTGCTGAAGACTCCCTTGAGGCTGATGGGGGCGGCGTTTGCCAATTACAGCAATGAACGGGAGCTTACCCATGAGGCGGAGCGGTTTGCGCGGGCAATCGGGACTACCTTTGCCGTGGAATTCGTGTCGGATTTGCTGTACTGCGAGAAAGAAGGCACGCGTTACCTGAAGAATACTCTCATGATGCTGAGCCGCTCGATGGAGCAGCAGCGGGAGACGATTCTGACGGTAAAGGCAGGAAGCAGAGATGCTATCAGCCTGGGGTTATACGGTAATCTGGTTGTGCTGGTGTCGTCGGTCGGAACATTTATTTATATGCTAAAGCCTGATGTCTATTTCAAGCTGCAGTTTCAGACGAGTGTCGGCTTAACTTTTTTGATGGTTATTATTTCAGGGCTGTTCATCTCTTTCATGATCAGTACCGTACTTGCCAGGCCAAAACTGGACTACCACTAAGGTGATGAACAATGGATAGACTTTTACTTTTGATTGCCGTCCTGGGACTTGTATATCTCTCATTGCTGGTTTTTGTGAGCAGCAGCACTAGACAGGAGCGTTATATGCTTCGGCTGGGGGCAAGGTGGAAAATACTCGGGGAACGGATGCATAATGAACGGCTCCAGCAACTGCTGCATAACAGCGGCCTAACCATTTCTGCCGGTAAAATCACTCTGTTCCGTTATTCGGCGGCGCTTATCTATGTACTGGTTCAAGCTGCAGGTGACTTTCTGCGCTCCGTGCCTTTCTCCATCTACGATCTGCTTGTGGGTGCTCTGATCCTGATCATCACCAGTCCGCTGAGATATCTCCCGCTGGGCTGGCTGCTGGCCTGGCTGCATCAGAAAGCGCTCATTCAAAAGGACGGCGAGCTTATCTCCTTCATCCGGCTCTACGAGAACAATCGGCTGCGCAAGCGGGGATACATGCAGTTCGGCGCTTTCTGTGCGGGAACGGCTGGACATTTTAGCTACATCCGGCAGGATCTGTATGAGCTGTCCGAGCGGGCAGTGGATGAAGGGAACGAACGGGCCATTGAATGGTTCTGCGGCAAATTTCCGGACGATCATGCGTTCATTAATGACATCCGCTCCATTCTGCTGGCTACGGAGGGTATGGACGACGATACGGAAGCGGCGAATTATTTGCGGGAGCAGGGCAAAATCATCACCAAAATTTCCAGCGACCAGTATTTAAAAAAATGGTCCTTCATCGGCGACGTCTCGACCATCATCAACGTCATTCCTTCCATCGCCACTTTCCTGATGATCGTATCGCTGGCGATGCAGTACATTTTGCTGATCAAAGGAAATTTTAACGGCGTGGGAATGTTTCAATAAGCGGATAAATTGCATTGTCTGAAATTTTTGTTGTATTCAAGAATCAAATAAAAATATAAAATGAAAAGGGAGAAATTAACAA
This sequence comes from Paenibacillus sp. BAC0078, assembly GCF_054483875.1. Lineage (NCBI taxonomy): Bacteria > Bacillati > Bacillota > Bacilli > Caryophanales > Paenibacillaceae > Paenibacillus > Paenibacillus sp. BAC0078. Next base: position 265,388 of record NZ_JBTLRW010000005.1, on the reverse strand, counting down.
TGAAAAAAGACGCTATTTCTGCTGGATTGTTCATCGCTATCGGGTTCCTGTGTGTTGCCATCGTAATTGCCATTTTGATTCCGGTTGTACGGGATGTTATTAACTCTGCAGATGACAACAGACCGACTATACCTGGTGTGAGTATAATTCAGCCACTGGATTCGGGCACATCGACCGCATCCGCTCAAACGCTATCCCATACAGCGGTATAATCGCCATGAAAAAAGATTCAATCTCAGTCGCGCTGTTTCTGGCTATTGGTTTTGTGATTGCCGGGATGTTCATCGCGGCGGCAACCCATATTATCGGCAGCAGCCAGGATGATATCATCACACATACCAAACAAGTCGAGCAGTATTAAAAGGGGGAGTCTGCCATGAAGGCTACTGTCCTCCGGGCGTTATTCATGTGGCTCGTCTTGTTCATTATCCTGCAGCCGATTTTCACCTATATCGATTATTTGTTGGATTTGCAGGTTAAAGCCAACACATCGTATATAACGCAAAAAGCGGCAACGGAGGGGATGGTCACGGCTTCCATGGAAAGTGAGGTGATCTCCAACCTGAAGGCTGTAGGATTTCCTGAGGCGTCCATTCAAATCACAAGCAGTACGGAAACCGTACAAGAACGCAAGCAGCGGATGGATGTATATATCTCAGCACCCCGGTTGAATCTGTTTCCCTACAATTTTTCTGGTGTGACCCAGCCTACGCGTTATTACGGACATGGATCTATCATGAGCGAGTATCTCGACTGATTAAGGGATGAACCGAATCTATGGATTATATTGTTAAGCTGGCGTTTGTTCTATTGATCTTCGTCTACTCCTGGTTTTTTCAGATTCAAAATCAGGAGTGGGACACGCTGCGCAGCATGCTGAAGGATGCCAATAACATTGCTGTACACGATGCATCACAGGAGCTAAATGAGGCCGCACGGGCACAGGGCCGTCTGATTATTGACCCCGCTGAAGCTTTTGCCGCCTTCCGGCAATCCCTTCAGGCTAACCTGGGACTGGACGACGGCCTGTCCCCCCTGGCAGGCAGCAGGCTCCAAACCAAAGTTAAGATCGTAAAGTTCGATATTGTCGATCAATCCAGCGGAGTTGCTTTTCCTTTTCTCTATGAGGACAGCAAGTATGGCATCACCAAATACATACAAGGCCCTTCCGTTATTGCCGTCATCGAGACGGGCCACCCGGTACTCATCTCGCGCGCAAAGGTGCAGGAGGCCATCATCGTGCCTGCCGTGCAGGAGTATAAGATGAATGATTAAGAGATAAAGCAGTCAAATACTAACTATTAGGGAGAGCTCGAACTATGAAAAAAACAATGATGATGAAGTCAATTTTGGCAGCAACGATGTTACTTGGTGCAGTTGTAGGACAGGGAAGTGTCTCGCACGCTGCGGGAACTTCTCCTTCGGCGACCGCTGCGCCGGTTATGCGGGATAACCTTTCGAAGTATGGTCTGAAAAAGGCAGTGGAGTTGCCGGTGACTGTTACATCCGGAGGGTTTAGCTATACGCTGGAAAAGCTGATGATTTATGATGTGAAGTCTAAGGATGCTCAGGCGTTGATGAAGAAGTATGGTTACTCAGATAAAATCTATATGCAGCCAACAAAGTATATGATCTGGACGAAAATCACTATTCAAAATAATAGCAAGAAATTAATCCAGTGGGGCGCTAAAGATTTAGTACCAAAATGGTTCTTAAATATGAACGGCTTTAACCTAGATATCCCTACACCTAAACTGACAATCAATAAAGTAAACAACAAAGACGCTTTATACACCTGGTCCTTAAAACCAGGAGAAAAACTGACTACCTATCAAATGTATGAATCAATCGAGGCCCCTGACAGTATCTCTGTTTATTCTAATTTTGGTGGTGGCTTCGATCAAAAGTATATTGTCGCACGTCCAGGGGAGTAATAAATGATGAGAAAAATAGTTACCTTTCTGCTTGTAATTATTGTGTTATTACCTAATTTCCCTAAATCCATAGAAGCTGCGGATTCACAAAATAAAACAATATCCCTGCCCACTGAAATACTTACAGTATCTTCAAATAGCCAGAAGACATACAGTTTAGAGTTGCCGAGTGGAGTTTCAGCCTCATCTATTGTTACTTCATCACTCAAGTATAATGGAACCAATGAAAAGGTTTCTCTTACCGTTGAAAATGGAAAAGTGAAAGTAACATTGAAAGGCGTAGAATCAAAAGGAAAAATCGACAATGTTGAAGGTTATTATGCTTCATATAAATCAATGTTTTCTACAACACCAGGAAATTCGATCTGGAGATATTCAGATGGAATACGCTGGCAAATAAATGATTGGGACCCGTATACAAATTCTCAAAAGCATAAAGACATAAACGGTCAAGGTTCTGGGACTCCCAGAAACGATCCGCCAGATATGAAGATTGTGACTCAATCTCCTGTATATAAGGACGGAATTAAATGGTACAACGGAAGTGTGAACAGTGTTATTTCTCCTGCAGATATCATTGAGTCTTCTGTTCAGCTGAATGTACCTACAAAATATCTACCAAGTACTTATGTGAGTCACAATATAGTTAATGATAATCAATTTGTTATTTACTATAAAACAAATGCAGCATTACAAAATTATGGGCCTGAAAAGCTTCCAGATAGTTGGGAGGGCGGTTATGCAACTGGGAGACGATATAAAATAGCGCTAAACTATTACTTCACCGCTTCAGCCAACGTCACCTCATACAAATATAGCGGCAATATATCTTTCGACTATAAACTTCCGACTGAACCTACTCTAGTCGGATCAGTAACGTTAGACAAACCGAATCCCAACCCAGCCAAGCTAGGAAATACGGACATGCCTGTTCAAATTTCCGTAAAAGGGGAACTGCAAGGGTATACGGATTCGTCTAACATCAGAGAATGGTTATTTTACGCGAAAAAAAAGGATAAAAACGAAACACTTCAGATCAAAAAGGAAGCTGCGAAAACATTCACTGCAAGTAAGAGCTTCGACTTTAAGATTACGGTGCCAGAGGTGACAGGCGAAAACTTTACACAAGATTACGATTTAACAGTCGTGGTTCGATTTAATAAAAAGATCGTTACAAAGACGGGAGAGATTGACTCACTAGAGGAGAAGTTAAGTACTTCGGCTGGCGTGTATAAAAACAAACCGGAAGTCACTTTTCCCCCTGTTCCCCAGCCCCCAGCACCAATCGGAAAGCCGCCAGTTGCTGTAATCAACGCCCCAAGTGAAATTAAAGCTGGTGACGATGCGCTGATTGATGGCTCCTTATCGCATGATCCAGACGGATTCATTAAAGATTATTGGTGGGATACTCCAGGAGCGCAGGATAAAATCGGAAATATGGCTAAAGGAACTACATGGTACACCCAAGCACAAGTAGGAAAAACCTTCGACATTTCTTTAACTGTAGTCGATAACGATTTGCAGTTTGGCAGTACAAGTACGAAGATCACAGTCATTAAGCCGGAACCGGAGGCTCACATCAGGGTAGAGGGAACGTTGAAGCAAAATCGTAAAGTTATTCTAAGGAATAGCAGTACAAGCCCAACCCGGTTTCCATTAGTGCCTGAAAAAACGTATGTATACATAACTACACTTTCTGGAGGGACGAATGCAGATATCATGTACAAGGGCACATTAGGAGACTTTGAAACAAAAGATCTATTGTTCAAAAAGCCAGGGAAGTATAAAGCAGCAATTTATGTGGAGAACACGCTAGGGTATTCCTCCAGTGCTTCTATCACGTTTGATATTGTTCCGGATGAAGCGCCGGTTAATTACTTCTCGTTGGTAGGAGTAGCCTATCGAAGTCCAGACAATGGTAATAAAGCACTTATTGCAATAGATGATATGTCTTATTCACCGGATAAAGATGTCATTGGCCGGCGGCTATGGGAGTATCGCTATGATTCCAATAATGATGGTAATTTCAATAACGAGTCGTGGGTAATATTCAGCAATGAAAATAAGGATCGACTCAACCTGGAAGTAAGTGAGGTTGGAAAATATGAGGTCCGGTTAACCGTTTTTGAGGAGTTTGGCCAACCGACTATAGAGGAATTTGTGACGGAAAGTGATCGCAGATCAACAAATTCGGATGGGCAGGCGCAATCAGAACGAATTGTTGAAGTGAAGAATCGCGGGCCAGAAGTTGACTGGTCTTGGTAAGGGGTGAACAAGATGGTACGACTTAAAAGAATATTATTTACTATGATGCCATTAATAATGCTGTTCAGCCTTCTTTCTGAGTTAAATGATTTTACCGAAACAGCATATGCAACGAGTGATAATCCGAATGTTATCAATTACAAAAATATAACTATACCTGCAACAACATCCCAAAGAGTAAGTCCATATGGAGATGGATCAACAACGGGTAGTATCAATACTATAACATTTTCAAATATACAATATGATAAAACAACAAGGAAAATAAGTTATGATTTTAATCAAGATGCAAAACTTATAACAAATACAACATTGGATGCGCCTATTGATTCAGATGATGTACGGGTAGAGGAGTCAACATTATGTACAGGGATATTGGGAGATGATGAATACCCACTAAAGTATCCTGACAATTTGGACTTTTATGGTTGTGGCCAATATCAAATGAGTCATCCAGGTTTGGTTGCTACTATAATGGATAATCACTGGTTTCAGGGGCCTCTATCTGTATCTGGCGGTAGTTTTGGTGCATCTTTTAATTTGGCTACAGATATTCCATACGCTACAGGACAAAGCCTGGGTACAGTATGGAATAATGTAACTCCTGGCAGAATTCCTATGGCTCTTTTTGTTAGGATTGCCTGGACAGCAGGTAAACAAGCGTCATGGAGATTGGGTCCACAATATGGATTTAATTATCCAATGATAGGCCATACAATGAATTTTGTCATTCCATTAGAAGAAAATGGACCGCCGACGATTAGTTTGAACTCACCTAACGATCAAGTGTTACAGAATGAACCAGGGCGGAACACGATGAATATCGAAGGGTATGTTCATGATCCGGACAATGATGATCTGATTGTGAGTGCGGAAATACCGAACGTGTTCTACAAAAAAACGGTGGTCAAGCAAACGAAAAGCTATCAACCGTTCTCGATACCCATTGATGTAATTGCGGATTCTATTCCTCCGGGAGACTACACGATTAATGTAAAGGTTGCCGATCCATCTGATATGTCTGCTTCTACATCAATGACCGTAAAAGTCAGGATTAGGCTGAAGCGAAATGCATTTGTCCTGGTAAACACGCCTGTAGAGAACAGCGGGACAACCTATAAAGACTATGAAAGTGACCCTAAATACGCTGAACGCGTAAGATATGACCATGATCCAAACTATTTTGAGAACCCAATGGGAATGATTAATGATTCCGGATTATGGAGGACTCAATTATACAGTTCATTTCCGTATACGGGCGAATATGTAGTAACGTATCAGGCCAAAGACAATCCCAAAGCGGATGCCGCATTTTCGGAATATCAGATGTGGAGTAGGGATGCAGCTTCCACCATGAGTTTTCAAGTACATCGGAAACCAATTGCACTTTTTGCCGCGAAGCTGGCCGGCTCTACCGTGCAGCTCATTGACAGCTCCTACGACTTGGATCACGTCTCCAGTGACGATAAAGGGCTTAGTCAGTGGCAATGGCAGTATAAAAAATCGGCAGAAACCATGTGGGTAGATGGGAAGCCTGGAGTTGTATCGGCAACAGATAATTATGATATACGTTTACGCGTTCGGGATATAGACGGAAATGATGGACTTGGGGCCTGGTCAGACTGGTGCCAACGCACAGTTGGGACTGCAGCAGGGAATTTACCCCCAGTGGCCATGTTCACCGTTAACCCTAGCATTGTGTCATACCGTAAGGCCACGACGATTATAGACAAGTCCTTCGATCCGGACAATGACCCACTGGATACATACAAGTGGAGTGTGGTAAAGGATGGATGGAACACGGTATGGTCGCATTATGGCGCGGCGAATACACCGCCTAATATCGCAGGATATGGGATAGGGGATTATCAAATTAGCTTACAGGTCCGCGACAATCGGGGATCATGGTCCGAGAACTACAGCCAAAACGTAAAGGTAGTAAACCATCCACCTGTCGCTGCATTTAACATGCCAAATGAAGTGTATAGAGACACAGTGATAGCCCTGGATAACCAAACACCTGATCCGGACGCAGATGGTGATGCACTCACATATATCTGGAATGCACGAATTAACAACAGCCCGTATTACTGGTCAGGCAACAACCGCTATCAATCCATGACTATACGGGATCTGATCAATAGAAATGGCATTTCACCGAAGCAGGCAATCTCAGAAGGCTGGGAAATGCGGTTGACTGCTTCAGACGGATCACTGAGTTCAAACGCTACACGTACTTTTGTTGTAAAAAATCATGCTCCTGTGGCAGCTATAAACGGGGGAAGTAATGTCCATCAATTTGATACGCAAATGTACTCTTCCAATGATATGGATGAAGATACATCTGATCAAAGTTCTCTGTCCTACTATTGGAAGGTAACTAATGCGGACGGTGACATTAGATCCTACCGGACTCCCAACGTAGCCCTTACTTTCTTAGAGCCGGGAGTGTATACGCTAGAGCATTGGGCCATTGACCAAATCGGCGACAAGTCGAATATTGCTGTGCTTCAAGTGAAAGTGGACAAGAATCTTGCTCCTTCTATGACCATAACTTCTCCAGCAGGAACACTAACCGCGCCGACTGTATTGGATGCAGAGCTTCAAGGAGATCCTTTGGTGAAATGGGCTTATTCTGACCCTGAAAATGACCAGCAGGAACAGTACCATTTGGATTTTTGCTCAAAAGAAGATGATCTTCTGGTTTACAGTGTCGAAAATGCGGACCCAACGGGTTTACTGAGACAGTATCAGATCCCGAACAAAACATTTGAACGGTTCAAGTACTTTTACCTAAATGGGCGAGTGTTCTCCAAAAATTCCTGGTCCGACATCTCTAACGAGAAAGCCTTCATCATCGACAATCCGCCGAAACCAGGCTTTACTCTGATCACCGATACTGGCCGCAATGCAGCAATGGTGCCGATCTACCGGACGGATGTATTGCAGATCCAGAGCACTGCATCGGATGCCGATGTTCCGAAAGGAGACAGCATCACCCATCAATATTTCCTGAAGCCTTCAAATGGGATGGAGGGACTCATCAGCACGCAGAGTGCATTTACCAAGCAATTTACTACAAATGGAACTTTCACCTTACGGCAGGTGGTCACGGATTCATTGGGATTGTACCGGGAGCTCACTCAAACCATTACGGTAGTGAACCGTACTCCAACGTTGAATATCACATATCCAACCAGCACCAGCCAGGCAAGTCCAACAATAGCTAGTACGCTTACGCCGGTAATTAAATGGGATTACCAGGACGAAGACGGAGATCAACAGCAGCGGTATAAAGTGCGGATCATCAACCTGACAACTGGAGCGGTCACGGTGCAGTCGGGCGAGCAAACTTCAAGCGCCAAGCAATGGCAGATTCCAGCTAACGCCTTGGTGGAGAACCAAAAGTATGCAGTGGAAGTAGAGGTGTACGACGGCTTCAATTGGAGCAGTGTGTCACCGCGTAAATACTTCATGGTGAATCTGCTCTCGGTGAAGGGGGGAGTTCAGCATACGGCAGAATGGAACGGAAACCGTCAGGCCTACAATTTGAACAAAAGCGGGAATGCTGAAAGCCCGCGGGGCTACAACGTATATTGGGCGGGTGAACGTTTTGTGCTTCAAGCGAATGCAACAGGTCTGCCGGATACTATTGAAGTCGCAATGTCCGGAGGGTACACTACAAACCTTAGTCCAACAGACAGCAAGAAGACGATTTGGACCGGCGAGCTGTATGATCCTGCTTTTGAAAAGCTGCCTGATGGTCCTGTTACATTTACTTTTACCGCGAGGAATGAATATAACGTCAAAACAGATGCGGTGACGGTGACTATCTTGGGGGATTGGACGGAATATTTTCAGAGCCACCGGGTGAAATAAAGAATTCACAGCAAAGGAAGGGGGCTGGCTGTCTCTCAGACAACTTCTTCCGTCCTTTCTTCGTTCAATCCCGTCATTCCGTGGGTTCTGCGCATGTAGTAGGAGAGCTTGCCGCTGAAGATTTTATGGGCGTACAGGGAGGAAGCGAAATCTTCCGGCGTTACGAAGCAAGAGGGCTTAGCTACCGGATGAACAGCGGACTTTTCGAACACGGAGGCGACAAAATGGGAGCAGAAATAAGCGTCCTCCCGGTCGATTTTTACATTCAGCAGAACGCCTATCAAGCCTAAAAGATGATATTTGTAGCGGTCTTGATGTTGCATCATGCCCTTCACATGATTGTACATCTTCTCGTATTCCGCTTTGCTTACTCTGAGCTGATAGATTGCGCAGTCCGCACTGCTGTAAAAAGGATGAACAAAGTCCTCGCGGATTAGACCCGCCACGAAAGGATTGTAAGCTTTTTTGCGTCCGAAGCTGTATACTTCACGCAGTTCACTGTCAAAGGCAATTGAAGCGTGATTGAGCTCGGCTTTGGTGAACCATTTTATGAGTCCGCTAAAAGCAGTTCCCGTTCCGGTAAGAACGATGTAGATATTTTTATTTGGAGTCATCGGTGAAATTCCTTTCTTCACTGAAGTAACCCCATCTTACTGTATATTCCAGCGCTGCAAAACAAACTTTAGTCTTATCCGGCAACTGGACCAAAGGCTAAGTCGGTGACTGGACCTATGCAGGTATATGTGCTGCGGCAGCCTTGTTTTTCTGGGATAGGGCTGCTTTTTCCGCTGCCTGCAAAAGACTCAGGTCCGTTATTTTTTCTGGAATAAAGATGTATAGATTACCTGCAATCCGCAAAATATAAGCTGTTCGAACGCCAGGTTTACAAAAACAATTGATAATGCTTCCACATTAGTGATACAATAATAGTCAAAATGACATTCTTGATTTAGAGGAGGCTTATTTTAATGACTGAACAGGCAAAAGATCAAGCGATCCACAAGGAAGAAAACTCTACGGTGGACAATCTGGCCATTACCACGATCCGCACACTAGCAATTGATGCCATTGAAAAAGCAAATTCCGGACATCCAGGAATGCCGATGGGTTCAGCGCCGATGGGCTACCAGTTGTTTGCTAAGACGATGATTCATAACCCGGATCACCCTACTTGGGTCAACCGTGACCGTTTTGTGCTGTCCGCAGGACATGGCTCGATGCTTCTGTACGGCTTGCTGCACCTTAGCGGCTATGATCTGCCAATGGAAGAATTGAAGCAATTCCGCCAATGGGGAAGTCTGACACCGGGGCATCCGGAGTTCGGCCACACTGCAGGTGTTGATGCTACTACAGGTCCGCTTGGACAAGGGATTGGTATGGCGGTAGGGATGGCGATGGCTGAGGCTCAGCTTGGCGCTACCTACAATAAGGATGGACATAATGTAATTGACCACTATACGTACGCAATCTGCGGCGACGGCGATTTGATGGAAGGTATCTCTTCCGAGTCCGCTTCGCTTGCCGGTCATTTAAAGCTTGGCAAACTGATTGTAATGTACGATTCGAATGATATTTCGTTGGACGGCAAGCTGAATCTGGCGTTCTCCGAGAATGTAGCCAAACGTTTTGAAGCTTACGGCTGGCAGGTTCTGCGTGTAGAAGACGGCAACGATCTTCCTGCACTGGGCAAAGCTATTGCTGAAGCACAAGCTGAGAGCAGCAAACCGACACTGATCGAAGTGAAGACAGTTATCGGCTACGGCAGCCCGAACAAACAGGGTAAAGGCGGTCATGGCGGTACTCACGGTTCCCCGCTGGGAGCTGAGGAAGCCAAGCTGACGAAGAATTTCTACAAATGGGTATACGAGGAAAACTTCTACGTGCCTGACGAAGTCCGTGCTCTTTTTGCTGAAGTGAAGGAAAAAGGCATTGCAGCGAACAAAGCCTGGGATGAAAAATTTGCTGCTTACAAAAAGGCTTACCCAGAGCTTGCGGCACAGCTCGAAACAGCATTGAACGGCGGGCTTCCTGCAGGCTGGGATGCTAATCTTCCATTCTATAAAGTTGAAGACAAAGCGCTGTCCACACGTGTTGCCTCCGGTAATGCCCTGAACGGCCTCACTGCCGGTGTTCCACAATTGGTGGGCGGCTCCGCCGACCTGGAAAGCTCCACAATGACGCATCTGAATGGCTTGGCCCAGTTCACACCGGATTCTTATGACGGCCGCAACATTTATTTTGGCGTACGCGAGTTTGGTATGGCTGCGGCTATGAACGGGATTGCCCTCCACAGTGGTCTCAAAGTATTCGGCGGTACCTTCTTCGTATTCACGGACTACCTGCGTCCAGCGGTTCGTCTGGCTTCTATCATGAAGCTGCCGGTAACCTATGTGCTTACACATGACAGTATTGCTGTCGGTGAAGATGGTCCTACCCATGAGCCGATTGAGCAGCTGGCTTCCCTGCGCATTATTCCAGGTCTTACTGTCATCCGTCCGGCTGACGGCAACGAAACCTCTGCAGCCTGGGCTTACGCGATGGAAAACACAGCAAATCCGGTAGCGCTGGTGCTGACCCGTCAAAACCTGCCGATCCTTGCAGGAACCGTTGACGGTGTGCGTGAGAACATTAAACGCGGCGGATACGTAGTTTCCGACTCCAAAAATGGTAAACCTCAAGCGCAAATCATCGCTACAGGCTCCGAGGTCCAACTGGCTGTGAAAGCTCAAGCCGCGCTTGCCGAAGAAGGTATTGATGTCCGTGTTATCAGCTTGCCAAGCTGGGATCTGTTCGAGAAACAGGATAAAGCTTACCGTGATTCCGTCATCCTGCCTGAAGTCAAAGCGCGTCTGGCTATCGAAATGGCGCAAACCTTCGGTTGGGAACGTTACACAGGCGACCAAGGCGACATCCTCGGCATCACCACGTTCGGCGCTTCCGCACCTGGCGATACTGTAATCAGAGAATATGGCTTCACTGTAGAAAATGTAGTCAGCCGTGTGAAAGCCCTGCTATAATAGACAGAATTAAAGACAAGGGGGAGAAATAAGCACATGAGTCAGTTCACCAACGCAACAATTCAAAAAGCAGCTAATATTTACTACGATGGAAAAGTTACCAGCCGTACGGTTATTTTGCAGGACGGTACCAAGGTGACGCTTGGCATTATGCTGCCTGGAGTGTATGAATTCGGCACAGAAGGCCCCGAGACTATGGAAATTCTTTCGGGTGATCTTAAGGTGCTGCTTCCCGGAACAGACGTGTGGAAAGAAATTAAAGGAACCGAAACATTCCACGTTCCCGGCAACTCCAAGTTTGCGCTGGAAGTATTCGCTTTAACTGATTATTGCTGTTCTTACCCGGTTTTGTAATTCAAACAAAGGATGTCCCGGCAGCTTCGGCTGTTGGGATATTTTTTTATATTTACTTAAACTTCCATTATTAAGTCGTAATACCTAACGATACTATAAAAAAATGAATCTGCTAATTAATATCATTGACGATATAGGTACATTTTCATATACTTCCACTAGCTACTAGAGAGGCTAGAACCGCCTCAAGGGAGATAGAATGGGAGATGGAAGATGAAAAAGTCACCGTTTAGCAAGGAAATACATAAGTACTATCTAATCTTTTTAAGCTTTATGTTGCTAGGATCGTTATTTGTAACTCCGGGATCTGTACAGGCATCGGCAAACATTGTGAACCCCAATCAGGTATATTCCTACAAGGTAATGCAGAGGGATATTGAGAGATTAGCGCAGGAATACCCCGACCTTATAACTTATGAATCTTTGGGACAGACCGCATATGGACGGCAGCTGTGGGCGGTGAAGCTAGGCAGAGGAGAATCTGTGCTGTTTCTGAACGGTTCTCATCATGCCAGAGAGTGGATGACTAGTTCACTACTGATGAAAATGATTGATACTTATGCCCAGACCTATTACAACAATGGGAAAATCGCCGACTATAACGTACGCAGTTTACTGGATGAAGTCAGCATTTGGATTGTTCCGATGGTAAATCCGGACGGTGTAACCTTGTCCCAGCAAGGCACGGCAGGATTGCCGGCGAATCTAGCCAAAACGCTGCGTCAATATAATGGAAACAGCACAAATTTTACCCGCTGGAAAGCAAATATGCAGGGAATTGACCTTAACCGCCAATATCCGGCGAAATGGAATACGATTAAGAATGCCACTACATATCCTTGGTATCAGAATTATAAGGGCAAGAAGCCGGGGCAAGCTGCTGAAGTGCAGATGATGATGGATTTTACGCATAAGATTGATCCAGAGGTTACAATTTCCTACCATAGCTCCGGCGAAATTATTTTTTGGCACTTTAATACCTTGAGCAGCAATCTGTCCCGCGATAAATCCATGGCCCGGGCACTTGGCTACCTGACAGGCTACTCTCTTGTGAATCCGGAGAAAAACCCTTCGGGAGGCGGATATAAGGATTGGTTCATTCAAGAGTATGGCCGCCCCGGATTTACGATTGAAATCGCAAACTATGCCGGAGAGAGCAGTGTTCCGTTAAGACAGTTCAACCGGATCTGGTCTGAGAACAAGGAGGTAGGGCTTTATTCCGCAAAACAATCCTATTCCTTGTGGCTGAAGAAGCAGAAGCTTCAGTATCTTCAACAATCCATGAGCCTGCTGGCTGGAACGGAGCTCTATACGCAAGTAGGGGCCACAGCCGGAGGTACGAATCTACAGCCGCAGAAGCTTCAAGTTATTGCACAGAAGGGTGACTGGTATCAGGTTCAAGCAGATAAAGGATTAGGATGGATTCATCCATCACCGGGAAAGCTGGTAATCGTCGAGGATATCACGGCGACTACTGAATTGACGGTGAGCACACCCGCCTATAAATATCCGGATGCTTTCGCTCCTAAAGTGACCGTTCTTGCTCCGCAAACCGTCCAGGTATCGGGAAGATGGGGAACCTGGCTGCTGGCCTCCACTGCAAACGGCAATTGGTGGATCGACGGACGAAAGACAGAACTCAAGTGGCCGGTAGAGGAAACAGTGCCAAGTACGCCAACAGATGTTGAGATAACCGGAGAGACACAGCCAGAACCTGCAAATACTACGAATACTCCGTAACCAGCACTAGAATCGCCTTATACATCACTCTAAGAAGGTGCTGGAAGTACTTTAATTAACTGATTCTTGCTGCTCTACACCGGTTTTGTAATTCGATAGCTTAGGGAGTCCCGCCTAATGGCGGGGCTTTTTTGTTGTTTGTATAAAGTTGGGGAAAAGTTTCTTTTGATTTAAATCGTCCGAAGATGAATTTGTTTTATCTGAACAACTGGATAAAGTTTAGTTTATCTGGCAGATTTTCTCTTGGGATAAATTCATCTAGCGCATTGACTTTGCCAATTTACGGTGTTAACATGGCCTCGTAATCTTAATTTATGGAAATTATTCAACTAAATTTTTATTTGTTAAGTGAATTTTTTTAGGGGGAACTTCATGAAGTGGCGTAAATTATCGTACAACCGTAAGCTTTTTATAACCTTTTTACTCATCGGTAGTTTGCCTGTGCTGCTTCTAGGTACGATTGCTTACAAGAAATCCTCCCGGACGCTGCAAGCCCAGACCGAGCAGGACCTGCAGGTGATTGCCGGACAACTGAATTCCGCGATTGAGAAGCAAATCAGTGACTTCGACCGGTTCAGTATTCTTCCGTACTATATGCCGGAGGCTTTCAAGCTGCTCAGCCAGCCGTATGTTCCGGAGGATGAGTGGGGATCGGCGGAGCTGAACTCCCAGAAACAGCTGGTTCGCCTGATGAGCGCTTATCCGTCCATTAATACATCCATCAAAGGGATGGTGCTGTACGGCATGAATGGAGCGATCAGTGCTTACCGGACCAGTGCTTCCTCGACGGTCAACAGAGCTTATGATGCTTCGGGGGAGTCGTGGTATAAGGCTGCTCTGGAGCAGAAGGGAGGTTTTGTGGTGTCGGGGGTTCATGAGATTAAGCAGTTTGATGGGAAATCCTTTCAGGCGGTGACTGGCGCGAGATTGCTTCTGGACGACAACATGCGGCCGCTGGCCCTGATTGCACTGCATATCTCTCCTGATTTCATTGAGAAAATCATCCGCTCCTCCCAGCTGCATAACAGTGTAGTGACCGTGGTCGATGCGGATAATCATCTGGTGTACACTTCGGATTCGCAAATCGCGGAACCGTTATTAGGGCAGCTTACCCAAAAGAAACCACAGAGCATATGGATGACCGAAGGGACTGGAACGGATGGCAAGGTAGTTTACCGGGGCGTTATGAAGCAGAGCAAGTATCTCGGCTGGACGATTTATCTGGGCAAAAACCAAAATGAGCTGCTGCGTGACAGCAGATCGATCCGGCAGTATACCTTCATCATCGCGGTCATTCTGGTCTTCGCTGCGGCGGCCGTAGCCTGGCTGATGGCCCGCAGTCTTTCCGGCCCTATTCTGCAGCTTATCCGCTCTATGCGGAGTGTGGAGCAAGGGAAATTCGAAGGCGTTGAGCCTCCGCTGCGTCAAGATGAGATCGGCCAGCTGCATCTGAGTTATTCCAGAATGGTGAAGCGGTTGGACAGCCTAGTCAAGTCCATTGCGGAGAAGGAGCGGCAGAAGCGCAAAGCAGAGTTGTATGCGCTTACGCTAAGGATTCAGCCCCATTTCCTGTACAACACCTTAAATTCAATCCGCATGCTGGCCATTCTGCAGCAATCACATCAGATTGGCCGGCTGATCCATTCACTGAACAGACTGCTCCAGTCTTATATGAAAATCGAGGATGAGCTGATGCCGCTGTCTGAAGAAATCGCGCTGCTGCAAACCTATGCGGAGCTGATGGATCTGCGCTATACCAATACATTTGCCGTCGAATGGGAGATTCCTGAAGAACTGCGGGGTGCGGGAATTCCGCCAATGCTGCTGCAGCCTGTCCTGGAGAATGCCATCTTCCATGCCTCCAAAGGCCTAAACCGCATATTGCAGATACAGATTCGGGCCTCGCTTGACGGGTCCGGCAGCACGCTGCAGATTGAAGTCTGCGATGACGGAACCGGGATCCCGGAAGATCAGATTATCCGGCTGCTCAATGACCGTAAACAGGATGGAACCTCCAGTATTGGACTTAATAATGTGAATGACAGAGTCCGTTTGCGGTTTGGCGCGGACTATGGTCTGCAGCTTAACCGCCTGCAGCAAGGAACGGCAGTGACAATCACTTTACCCTACGATAATTTGACTCAAAGGAGCGGGGAATAACATGTGGAATCTGCTTGTCGTTGAAGACGAATCCATCGTCCGGATGGGGCTGCGTTATATGTTGGACTGGGAAGCCTGCGGTGTGAACTGGAAGGCGGAAGCCTCGAACGGGGAAGAAGCGCTGGAGATTCTGGAGAGCGGTGACATTCATATTATTATGACGGATATCCGGATGCCAGGGATGAACGGGCTGGAATTGGTTCAGCAGCTCCGCACGAACGGGGACTACAGGACTGCGGTGATTTTCTTGAGCAGCTACGATGATTTTCCTTATGTAAAAGAAGCGATCCGGTTAGGCGCTATAGATTATCTGCATAAGCCTACGATGGATGAAGCGGAAGTCACGGCAACCCTCCGCAAAACCATAGCTTTGCTGGAGCAGAGCGCAGTAAGGCCGCAGACGCTGTTGACTGAGAAAGAACGGAATGAACAGCTTGTGTCTCTGCTTGATATTTATACATTTCCTCATGAACCGGTATATGAGAAGCTGCTGGGCGAGCCGTTTAAGCAGGGGCTGTGGCTTGCAGCCTTCCGGCTGCGGGATGATGCGGCGGATCAGATCGGAGCTACTACAGAAGAGGACAACATGAAGTTCATGTCAATCCGTTATCTGATTGATGAGTATGTGGCTAAAGATTGGGGAGGACACGTCTTCCACCGCAACCACAGGGAGATTATCTGGCTGGCTCCGGCCCAGGCTAAGGATGAGCGCAAGGTCCCAACAGACAAGGAGTATTATCTCGATAAAATGCGGAATAAAATCTTCGAGCTGTTAAATGTGTTTCTCATCTACTCCAGCAGCCAGATATATAGCGGGCCATCAGAGATTCCTCATGCCTATTTCGAGGCTGAACTTAAATTTCCTGCCCATCAGCAGAGTGACAGTCTGTATGTGCGGATGGCCAAACAATTCGTCGACCGTTATCTTCTGGAAGACATTTCGCTGCCCAAGGTAGCTGAATCCATTCCCATCAGCACCAGTTACTTAAGCCGGATTTTCCTAAAAGAGGTCGGGGAGAGCTTCAGTGAATACGTGATCCGCAATAAAATCATGTACGCGCAAAAGCTGCTACGGGAAACCAATAAAAAAATCTATGAGATTGCGGAGCAGCTTAGTTATACCAACCCGCATTATTTCGGCAAGCTCTTTAAAGAGCGGGTGGGCATGACTCCGCTGGAGTACCGCAACCGATAGAGCATAAAAACATAGGAAATGACACAAGAATGAAGGATTTGTAGCCCCTCTTCGGCAGAGCGCTGAATCAAGGCATGAAAGCGCATTAAATGTCAACGCAGGCCCGTATTCCGGGTTCGCGAGGCGCGGTAGACTGAGAACAGGCAAATGAGGATCAGTTGCTGAAAATATTCAGGGGGTAATGAACAAATGAGAAGAAAACACTTATCAGTTATGCTCACGGTTATGCTGGCTGCAGTTCTTCTGCTTACGGCCTGCGGCTCGAAGAACACGGGAAATTCGGCTGCGAATGCTGGGGATGAAGGTGAAACGACGATCTCCCTTTGGGTTCTGAATGATCAGGAAGCTTATTTATCACCAATTATTGAATCCTTCCAGCAGGCGAATCCGGGAATACATGTCGAAACCACCTTCTACGGAACCGATCCTTTGAAGGAGTCACTTAAGGTAGCCGCGTCCTCCAAGACATTGCCGACCATGTGGTTTACCTGGGGCGGATCGCTGGGTTCCTTCTATCCCGAGAATAATTTGTCGATGGATTTGACCCAGACCTCGGAAAGCCATAACTGGAGTGATATCTATAATCCGGCGGCGCTGGAGCTGGTGAAATACAATAATAAAGTATCAGGCGTACCTTTCCATCTGGCCTCACTCGGCATGTTCTATCCCAAATCACTTTATAAGAGCTTGAACATAGCGCCGCCAACCTCGTTTGCAGAGTTTGAGCAGCAGCTGGAGCAGATCAAGAAAAGCGGAGTGACCCCATTTGCTGTCGGTGGTAAAGGCGGCTGGATGGTGATGCGCCTAACCGAGCAATTGCTTGAGACGTATGCAGGAGCGGAGCTTCATGACAAATTGAATACCCTGGAAGCTTCCTGGGCAGACCCTGCCGTCGAGAAAACCTTCGCCAAGCTGAAGGATTGGGCGGATAAGGGCTATTTCGAGAAGGGCTTTATTACAATTGATCCGGCTGAAGCAGAAGCACCCTTCTATCAGGCAGAACGGGGATACACACTCACAGGTTCATGGGTGGACTTGAATATTAGCCAGGCGGGAAGCAGCCCGGCCGACTTCGGGATCTTCAAATTCCCTAACGATCAGCCGACTTCGCGGATGTCCAGTTTTGTCGAAATGTTTCAAATCAACGGCAGCAGCGATTCCAAGGAGCAGGAGGCTGCTGTGAAATTGGCCGAATATATGACCGGACCGGATACGGTGAAGCAGTATATTGATCAGTATGGATCGCCTGCCCTGAAAGAGTTTGAAGGTTCAGCCCAGTCCCCGCATACCGCAGAGTTGGCGAAATTGATCGGGGAAGGGAATTTCCTGATCGCTGACCAGGCTTTGCCGCAAGCTGTAGTGCAGAAGCTCTTTGAAGCCCAGGATGCTGTAGTGCTTGGCGAATGGACACCGGCAGAAGCAGCTCAAGAGATTCAAAAAGCAGTTGAAGCCTACAAGAGCGGCCAGTAACAGCCAGGCGTCAGTCAAGGGAAGAAGAGCGGCCGGAATGGCGCTCTTCTCCTTTTTTAAATCAAGGAGGCATCTTATGAAGATCAAACAGTGGAAGCCTTGGGCATTCGTAATGCCGGCACTGCTGGCATATCTGGTGGTCATTGTAGCTCCATCCCTATACACACTCAGGCTAAGCTTTTATAGCTGGAACGGTATCGCCGCGTCCAAGAAGTTTGTCGGATTGCAGAATTATAAATACCTGCTCAGTGAAGATACAGTGTTTAGAGTTGCTCTGCGTAACAACATTATGTGGATGATTGGTTCGCTGACAGTCATTATCGGTCTGGGGCTGATGTTTGCGCTGCTGCTGAACCGCAAGCTGAAGGGCCGTTCCATTTTCCGGAGTGTCTTTTACTTTCCGTATGTGCTGTCAGGGATTATCGTTGCTTTGATGTGGACCTGGCTATACCATCCGAGCAAAGGCTTCTTTAATGTAATGCTGGAGCAGATCGGCCTTGGGTCCTGGGCACATGCCTGGCTGGCTGATCCCAAGACCGCACTGGCGGCAGTTTTTATAGCCGGTGTATGGCAGGGAGTCGGTTTACCCATGGTCTTGTTCCTGGCAGGACTGCAAACCATCCCGCGCGACTGTTACGAGGCGGCAATTATCGACGGCGCTAAACCGCGGCAGTCCTTCAGATATATTACGGTACCGCTGCTCAGCGAATCGTTCATTATCGTGTTTGCCACAACGCTCGTCAATGCAATGAAGGTATACGATATTATTTATGGCATGACAGCCGGAGGCCCGGCCCAAAGCACCCAGGTACTCTCTTCCTGGATGTATTATCAGACCTTCAAGCTAAACAATATCGGTGTAGGATCGGCGATCTCTTGGGTGCTTGTCTTCATTACAATGATTGTAATTATTCCGTATGTGTACTACACCAACAAAAAATCTCATTTGTGATGATGGATAAAGGAGTTATATACCAATGGAGGAAACGAATTATACTGCTACTTCAAAAATAATAAATTATATCTTTCTGGTGTGCTTGGCTGTCCTGTTTCTGATTCCTGTTCTCTTTATCGCGATGACTGCTTTGAAATCCAATGCGGATTTATCGAAGTATCCGGTGTATGCTTTTCCAGAAAAGCTGCAGTGGAGCAATTTCTCGCAAGCCTGGGAGAAGATGAGCGTCTATATCCGCAACAGTATGTTTATCTCGGTCGTGAAGGTGCCGATCGGCATCCTGCTTGAAGCTTTAGCTGCGTATGCACTTACACGGATGAATTTTAAATGGGCGAATCTGTTATTCGGATTATTTCTTATAGGGATGATGGTGCCTTTCCAGGCTACGCTCGTACCGCTGAATATGATGATAAACTTCTTCGGTCTTGAAAATACGTACCCGGGTGTATTCATCATTTATATCGGCTTCGGCGTACCGTTTGGAATTATGGTGCTGCGCGGCTTCCTCCGCTCGATTCCCAAGGAGCTGGATGAATCGGCGTTCATCGATGGCTGCGGCGAGCTGGGCAAATTTTTCCGGATTATTGTTCCGATTGCGATGCCGGCGATTGCGACGCTGATCATTCTGGATTTCCTGGCCACCTGGAACGAATTTCTGCTGGCGCAAATTTTCATCACCAAAGACTCCATGCAGCCGGTAACGGCGGGACTATTAACCTTCCAGGGGCAGCATTCCAACAATTACACTCTATTGAGTGCGGGCGTATTATTGTCGATCATTCCGATTCTTGCCGTTTACCTGTTTTTCCAAAAGTATTTCGTTGCCGGTATGGCCGGAGCGGTCAAAGGATAACTATAGAGGGGGTATATTTAGTGATTACAGAACAAACGAAGATTGGCGCCATTCTAAGAGATCAAGCCGCGCGATTCTGCTTGGTCAATGCATTCCCGTTCCTCGATGAGGAGAAGCATCTGCTGTTTATCTATAAGACGATGAAGCTTAGTGAATTTCTTGATTCCAGAGTGAAGCTCGGGTTTACTCCGGAACAGCGTTCCGGGTTAATGGACGAGCTGACCGGACTTCCTGAGACTGCGGAGCCTGCAGCCGGTGTGCCTGCGGATGAGAAGCCGCAGCGGTATACGGATGCAGATGCTGAAGGGCGGGTGCTGATCTCACCGAATATCGCCCCGCAGTGGGAGGTCTTTGAACTGCAGTTTGAAGGCCCGTCTGCGGGAAATCCGTATACCGAGGTAGAGCTTGGGGCTACTTTTAGCAGAGTTGGAGAGGACAGAAACTTTACCGTGAACGGCTTTTACGAAGGCAACGGGTATTATAAAATCCGGTTCATGCCTGACAGCGAAGGGGAATGGCATTACCGCACGTTCAGCTCCGTTACCGGGCTGTCCGGGCTTGAGGGGGATTTCATCTGTACGGCTCCTTTGGCTGGAGTCCATGGACCTGTTCGGGTCAGCAACACCTTTCATTTCTCGTACGCCGACGGAACCCCGTATCTTCCGGTGGGAACCACCTGCTATGCCTGGACGCACCAGGAGGAGAGTGTAGAAGAAGCAACGCTGCAGACGCTTCAGGGCTCGCCTTTTAACAAAATCCGCATGTGTGTATTCCCTAAATCTTATTTATACAACCGGAATGAGCCTAAGCGGTATCCGTTTGCCGGTTCTCTGGAGAGCGGCTGGAAGACCGGGGTGTTTAACCCTGACTTTTTCGAACATCTGGAACGGCGTATTTCCGAGCTCGGCAGGCTGGGAATCGAAGCCGATTTAATTCTCATGCATCCGTATGATATGTGGGGCTTCTCGGAGATGGACCGCGCTGCGGACGAACGTTACATCCGTTATATTCTTGCCCGGTTAGGCGCTTTCCGGAATGTGTGGTGGTCACTTGCCAACGAATATGACTTAATGTGGGCCAAGTCAGATGAAGACTGGGAATATTATGGAACGCTTATCCAGGCTAATGATTCATACCCGCATTTATTGTCCAACCATAACTGTCTAGCCTTCTATGATCATGACAAACCGTGGATTAGCCACTGCAGCCTTCAGCGCATTGATGTCTACAAAACCTCGGAAGCAACCGTAGAATGGCGGCAGCGCTGGAACAAGCCGGTCGTGATTGACGAATGTGCCTATGAAGGCGATATAGATCAGGGCTGGGGAAATATCTCTGGAGAAGAGATGACCCGCCGGTTCTGGGAAGGCTTTATCCGGGGCGGCTATGTCGGCCATGGAGAGACCTATATGAATAGCGAAGAGCTGTTATGGTGGTCAAAAGGCGGAGACTTGACGGGCACGAGTCCGGCGAGAATTTCTTTTCTGCGCAGGATCATTGAAGAATCTCCGAACGGGTACTGGGAGCCGCTTCCTTCGGACTGGGATTTGCCTTGTGCCGGAATTGATCAGGACTATTATATTTATTATTTCGGGTTCAATCAGCCAAGCTTCCGGAACTTCAATTTCAAACCGGGCTTATATTATGAAGCAGACATTATTGATACCTGGAATATGACCATCAGCAAAGAGCAGGAGCTGAAAGAGGGCAGCTTCCGAATTGAGCTGCCTGCGCGGCCATTCATGGCAGTGCGGCTCACCCGGCGTTTAGCTCAATAAGTGCTACATATAGCTACGTGAGCCCTGTGTATAATAATGAGTTAAAACCAGCAGTATTATGCTAAATAATGCTGCTGGTTTTAACTGTAAAGGGAGAGATTTATGTCATTTTACGTGGCTACGATTAGATTATCTTCACTTGGAGCAGGAAAGTCTGCTGGGCGTGATGGCAAGAGAGTGGCTCGACAGAGTGGGCTTGGTGTCTTAAGGACGCTCTTCTTCAGTTATTCGTTCATATTGAAAGAGTGTTTCGCCGCTGTTGGTATCGAGGACCTCGGCAATTTGGACAAAACCATGCTTTTTATAAAAATGGTGGTTTCTCACCGCCCATGACGGTGTATCGAGCGTCCATTTCTGCGCGCTGGAGAAGGTGCTGAACAGGAAACGGAAGGCCTCCTGCCCGTAGCCGCGGTTCTGATGCTTGGGGTCGATAAAGATACGGCCCAGATGGCATTCTTCCTTGTTCTCAGAAGGGAAAATAATCATTCCGCCGATAATAACATCATCTTCAAGCAGCTTGTAATAATGCCCGGACTTCATCATATCGCTCTGCCAGGAAATTGATCCGTATCCCGGAGGACCCTCTTCCGGTTTGTTCTGATACTGCTGGGCGTCGTGATCAAAAGTTCTTTTTTGTACTTCGGCCAGACGGGAAGCGTCTTGAGGACTGGCTAGCTGAATGGATAGCATACGTATTTCCTCCTTGGTATTCTGTGGTGTTTTATGTAATTGAGCACGCTATTAGTTGTTCGGAGAAGAACGGCGAACTCCTGCATGGGCCAATGCCCTGAATTCACAATAAAAGACGCAGCCGGAAGCTTCGGCTGCGCCTATATCAGTTGAACTAAAGAAAATATAAAGAGGGCACAGACCCCAAGTTATGACTGAGCAGCATCTATTCCTTGCTTGTGTTCTTCCCGATCTTCTGCCCAATCCATTCTTCATAGGTTTTGACCACTGCTGACAGGTCTTCATCGCCGTAGCCATGGTTAAAGCCGGTTTGGAACATGCTTTTGGCCAGGCCAAGCATTGGTGAAGGAACGCCTGTAGAATCGCTGAGCGAGGAAGCCAGCTTCAGATCCTTCAGCATCAGCGCCAGGGAGAACTGGTTGCTGAAATCATTGTCGATGATCTTGCGGCCTTTAAGCTCGGCCTGCTTGCTTCCTGCAGAGCCGTTCTGTACCAGCTCCAGGAACTTGTCTGCCGGGACACCGGATTTCACAGCAATAGAGAAGCCTTCGGCCAGAGCGACGTTATGAATGCCGACCATGGCGTTATGAGCCAGCTTGGCAACGGCTCCGCTGCCGTTTTCGCCCATATGCAGCAACAATCTGCCCATAGCGTCGAAGATATCACGGTGTTCCTCAATGACTGAAGCATTGCCGCCGACCATGAATACCAGCGTACCCTCAATGGCCGCCGGTTTGCTGCCGGTTACAGGAGCGTCCAGGAATTTACCGCCGCGTTCCTCTACGGCCGCAGCAATCTCCCGTACCAAGCCGGGAGAAATGGTGCTGGAATCAATAATGACTGCTCCCGGCTTCATGGCGTTCAGGATACCGTTATCGCCGTAGAATACCTCACGGATTGAATCATCATTGCTAATCATGGTAATAATAACATCCTTGCCTTCAGCAGCACTTTGTGGAGTTGCGGCGACTTTGGCGCCTTCCGCTGCCAGCGGCTCGCTTTTTGACGCTGTGCGATTGAACACCGTAACCTGAAATCCGCTGCGCAGCAGGTTGGAAGCCATAGGCGCTCCCATTGTTCCGAGTCCGATAAAGCCGATCTGTTTCATTCCATTTCCACCTTCGCTCTTTGAGATACCTAATAGAATTTGAACTGGAGATTGTCTTAGTCCAGCTTCTTCAGGGATGCTTTTCTACATTCTATCACGGCACCCGGGCATGTTCCACAGAACCGGGCTTTTGTTCTCACAGCAAACGCTTCCAAGAAACTTCCGAAAACATGGTCCTAAAGCCCGGGATGTGCGCTAAGACCTTGCCAGTCAAGGAAAATTAAAGTATCCTATTATAAAGTTGTAACAAACGGTGTCAAATCTAAAGAGATATACAGGAGGTTACCATTACCGATGTCCAAAAAGATTAATTTTGACTACACCAAAGCCCTTTCCTTCTTCAGCCAGCATGAGATTGATTACTTGGCTGCTCCGGTTAAGCTGGCTCATGAGCAGCTCCACAACAAGAGTGGCGCAGGCTCCGATTACCTCGGCTGGATTGATCTGCCAACCGCGTATGACAAGGAAGAGTTCGCCCGCATTCAGCAGGCCGCCAAGAAGATCCAGAACGATTCCGATGTGCTTATCGTTATCGGTATCGGAGGTTCTTATCTGGGAGCACGCGCAGCAATTGAGGCGCTCTCGCATTCCTTCTACAATAACCTTACCAAGGACCAACGCAAGACACCGGAAATTTATTTTGCCGGCAACAATATCAGCTCGACGTACATCACGCATTTGCTCGATCTGGTAGAAGGCAAGGATTTCTCCGTGAATGTTATCTCCAAATCGGGAACAACCACCGAGCCTGCTATTGCCTTCCGCATCTTCCGCGCAGCGCTGGAGAAGAAATATGGCAAGGAAGAAGCACGTAAACGTATTTACGCTACTACGGACAAGGAGAAGGGCGCTCTCAAGAAGCTGGCAAATGAAGAAGGCTATGAGTCGTTCATTATCCCTGACGATGTAGGCGGACGTTATTCTGTGCTGACTCCGGTAGGACTTCTGCCAATCGCCGTAGCGGGAATCAACATTGAAGAAATGATGCAAGGGGCCGCAGCCGCAGCCGACGAGTTCAACAATCCTGATGTGGCTACGAACCAAAGCTATCAATATGCTGCTGTTCGTAACGCTTTGTACCGCAAAGGCAAAACAACGGAAATTCTAGTCAACTACGAGCCTTCCCTGCACTTTGTATCCGAATGGTGGAAGCAATTGTACGGCGAAAGCGAAGGCAAGGATTTCAAAGGCATCTATCCTGCCTCTGTTGATTTCTCCACGGACCTGCACTCCATGGGACAATTTATCCAGGAGGGCAACCGCAACATCTTCGAAACGGTTATCCAGGTGGATCAAGTACAGCATCATGTATCCATTGAGAATGATCCGGACGATCTGGACGGTCTGAACTTCCTGACCGGCAAGACAATGGATTTTGTCAACAAGAAGGCTTTCCAAGGTACTATGCTGGCGCACACAGACGGACAGGTGCCGAACCTGATCGTCACGATCCCGGACCAAACACCTTATACCTTCGGCTATCTG
Source organism: Paenibacillus sp. BAC0078 (assembly GCF_054483875.1). Classification (NCBI taxonomy): domain Bacteria; kingdom Bacillati; phylum Bacillota; class Bacilli; order Caryophanales; family Paenibacillaceae; genus Paenibacillus; species Paenibacillus sp. BAC0078. The sequence goes on along the minus strand of NZ_JBTLRW010000005.1, from coordinate 240,505 downwards.
GTTTATTTCTTTGAAAAAGCCTGCGGTATCAGCGGATACCTGATGGGCGTTAACCCGTTCGACCAACCGGGCGTAGAAGCATACAAGAAAAACATGTTCGCACTGCTTGGCAAACCGGGCTACGAAAAGGAAAAAGCAGAACTGGAAGCCAGACTTAACGAGTAGCATTGCCAAACATCGCAGATCAATCATACTAATGTAACCACCAGGGAGCAGTCCATAGGTAATCCAATACCGCGGGCTGCTCCTAATATATATCAAGTTATCCATATGGAAATAAGGACTGGAATAATGATGCTGGAACAATACCGGACGGTGCGTTCTCCCGGTTCCCGGGAAGTCGTAATCCGTAAATCACGCTTCATTGGGCATGTCATGCCGGTGGAGAACGAAGAAGAAGCGGTGCAATTTATCGAAGACATCAAGAAGCAGCATTGGAACGCCACACATAACTGCTCTGCTTATATGATTGGTGAGCGGGATGAGATCCAGAGACAGTCGGATGACGGGGAACCGAGTGGAACGGCCGGTAAACCGATCTTGGAGGTAATCCGCAGCCAGAACGTTAAAAATGTCGCAATTGTCGTCACCCGTTATTTTGGTGGCATTATGCTGGGCGCAGGCGGTCTGATCCGGGCGTATACGGATGGCGCTGTGCTGGCACTTGAAGCTGGAGAAGTAATCACCCGTGTGCTTAGGCGAGAGGTATTTGTAGAGCTTGACTATACCTGGCTGGGCAAGGTTGAGAACGAGCTAAGGGGAAGAGGCATAAAGACCGGTGAAACTTTGTTTACAGATAAAGTTACGCTGCTGTGTCTCCCGCGTAATGAGGAAGGCGACACATTTATGGCATGGATAACGGATCTTACCCAGGGGCAAGCGCTGGTTACAGAAGGGCGGCGGCTTTACTACAGCGAAGGGGAATAAGATATGGCAAGAAGAGCAGTGGAGCAGGAGTTGTCGAGGGAAAGAATATTGGAAGCGGCCAGGCATCTGTTTATAACCAAAGGATACCGGGCGATTTCGATGCGCAGCATCGGTCAGCATTTGGGATACAGCCATGGCTCGCTCTATTATCATTTCAAGGAAAAGGCGGAGTTGTTCTACGCCATTGTAGTCGAGGATTTCAATCATGTAGCCGCACTGCTTAATCAAGTTATGAATACTCCCCCTGAACAGGGAATGACCCGGGTAGAGCAGCTAATTATGGAGTTTATCCGCTTTGGGCTGGATCATCCTTATCAGTATGAAATCATGTTCATGATCCGCGATGAAGAGCTGCTTGCTTACTGTCGTGCAGAACAGGGACGATGTTTTGAGTTGTTCGCAAGTATTGTGCGTTCTCACATGAAGGAAGAGGGTTATGTATCAGAGGACTGGCAGAGCATACCGTTAACCTTGTTCTTGTCGGCTCACGGATTTATCTCTTATTATATCCAGGACAAAGTTTCGTTCGAAGATGTTAGGCAGGCTGCATTGATGCATGTCAAAGTACTAAGCCGCAGTTTATAATTACTGTGTTTTTTTATCTTTTCTCGGTTTAGCGCGTTGCATTGGTATAACTTTGAATGGTGAAAGTGTGAAAGAGACTATAAATTATATAGAATGCGGCTCTGCTGGAACTGGCGGGGCCGCAATTTGTTTGTGGGGTTCGCTAAATAAGTTGAACTATAGATTTTCATATTGGGTCTGGTCGTAACTGCGGGGAATGTTTGGACTTCCGGCCGCTGCCCGCCTGCAGATTTCTTGATTCATACCGCTCTTCGCGGTGGAAATCCGCAGACAGCTTATGCTTACGATGCCAGCTTTCCTACGGAAAGCTCTCAGGCGGTCGCTACCGCTCCGTAAGTATCCAAACTTCCCCTCCGTCACTTCTCCCCTTTTTATATTTTCTTTTGTTTAACTTATATAGTTCCAGCAGAACTGCAATATGTGTATCGGATACCGCTCCTGTAAGAACTAGCAAGCGGTATTTACCCCTGAATAATCTTCAGATAACACTGCCGATGTCTGGGGCCGTCGAACTCACAGAAGTATATGCCTTGCCAGCGGCCCAGCAGCAGTGCGCCTTCATGGATGATGATGCTTTGGGAAGGACCCGCAGTAATGGATTTCAGGTGGGAAGCGGTGTTGCCTTCCGCATGGCGGTATTTGGGATGCTCCCACGGATAAACCTCGTCAAGTCTCATCAGCACATCATGCTTCACGTCGGGATCGGCATTTTCATTGATGGCTATTCCTGCAGTAGTATGCGGACAATAGACGACGATGATGCCGTTCTGTACCCCGCTCTTTTTTACATAGGAAATGACTTCGCGGGTGATGTCCCGCAGTTCATCCCGCTTGCTGGTGGTAATCTCCATAGTATGCAGCATAATGTATTCCCCTCTCTGTACAGTAAATATACCATAAGTTTATCCCAAATCGAACGAAAGTAATTGACGGAAGTAAGCGGCTTTGGTAAAGTAGTGATAACTTTAAACCAAGTATATTAATAGGAATAATTATGGCTGTAAAGGCGAGTATACCGACCGGTAAGCCGGAGGTGGGGGGATTGATTCTTGAATACGCTGCTTAGACACAAAGGCTGGACCTGGGGATTCCGCACGACGATCCTGCTTTATTTTGTAATATTGATCGTTTTGCCGATACTGGGTGTCTATTACAACTCATTTTCGCTTGGCTTTGGCAGCTTTGCCGAGAGCATTAGCGACCCGATTGCCTGGAAGTCGGTACTGCTTACTTTGAAGCTGGCGGTTATTGCTACTGTTATTAATGTGCTGCTCGGCACGATGATTGCCTGGGTGCTCATCCGTTACCGGTTCGCTGGCAAGGCGCTGCTCAATAGCTTGGTGGACCTGCCTTTTGCGCTGCCGACGGCGGTTGGCGGGCTGATGATTCTGCTGCTGCTCGGTCCGGGCAGTCTGATCGGCGGTCTGGCCGAGTCCTTGGGCTTCGAAATTGTGTTCCATCAACCGGCGATTGTCATCGCGATGATCTTTGTAACCTTTCCTTTTGTGATACGGGCGGTACAACCGCTGCTGGAGGAGCTTGACCCTTCCGAGGAAGAAGCGGCTTATACGATGGGAGCGGGGCGCAGCCGGGTATTCCGGCAGATTATTTTGCCTTCTATGGCACCTGGGATGATTAGCGGCGGCATGCTGGCATTTTCACGGGCGCTGGCTGAATTCGGGGCCGTCGTGCTGGTAGCCGGGAACATTCCGGGCCGCACGCTTGTATCCTCTGTTTTTATTTTCGGTGAAGTTGAAAGTGACAATCCGGTGGGGGCTGCGGGGGTCTCCATTATTCTGTTAACCTTGTCCTTTGTCATTCTCTGGCTGATCAATATGCTGCAGATGCGGGGGAGAAGAGCATGAGAAGATTATGGATTGGACTCACTTACCTTGTATTTTTCCTCCTGATTGCCGCACCGCTGGGGAAAATGACGATTGGCGCATTCAGCGAAGGCTTCGGCGGGTTCTGGGATGCATTGACGCGGCCGGAGGCGCTGCACGCGCTGATGATGACCGGATTCGTTGTGGTAGTGGTCACACTGCTGAACACGCTGTTCGGCATTATGCTGGCACTGTATCTGGTGCGGGCGAACTGGCTGGGCAACCGGGTTAAAAGCCTGCTAAACAGCATCGTAGATTTGCCTTATGCTGTATCGCCGGTTATTGGCGGGCTGATGATCGTGCTGCTGCTCGGTCCGGACAGCGCGCTGGGCGCTTTATTTGAGCAAATCGGGCTGAAGATTGTATATGCTTTTCCGGGAATGGTTATTGCTACACTCTTTGTAACCTTCCCTTTAATGGTGCGTGAGGTGATGCCGGTGCTTCAGGAGATCGGCTCGCAGCAGGAGGAGGCGGCCTCGACGCTGGGAGCGTACGGCTGGACTACCTTTTGGAAGGTGACCTGGCCTTCGATCCGCTGGGCGGTGATTTACGGCGTGATCCTGACGGTTGCGCGCTCGCTGGGTGAATTCGGGGCGGTGCTGGTCGTTTCGGGCAACATCATGAACAAAACCCAGACCGCAACCACGCTGGTATATCAGGACGTCGAGAATTTCAATGTAACGGCTGCGGGCGGTGTAGCGCTGGTGCTGGCCGCATTCTCCGCAGGTCTGCTGCTGCTTATGGAATGGAGCAAAAGAAGAAAGGAAGTGCACTGATATGCATGTGGAAGTCCGGGGACTCGATAAGCATTTTGGAGATTTTCATGCCGTAAAGGACGTCAACTTCGGAATTACCAAAGGCCATCTCATTGGGCTGCTTGGCCCAAGCGGCGGCGGCAAAACCTCGATTCTGCGCATGCTGGCGGGGCTGGAGACACCGGACAGCGGGGAGATTGTTTTTCATGGTAAGACGGTGAATCATCTTCCGCCGCAGGAGCGCGAGATCGGCTTTGTGTTCCAGAACTATGCGCTCTTTAAGCATATGACCGTATATGAGAATATTGCGTTTGGACTGAAGGTCAAGAAAGTAAGTAAAAGCGTAATCCAGGACCGCGTAGCCGAGCTTGTGGAGCTTACCGGACTGAAGGGCTTTGAGAAGCGTTATCCGCATCAGCTTTCGGGGGGCCAGCGGCAGCGGGTTGCTTTTGCCCGGGCGCTTGCGCCACAGCCGCAGCTTCTGCTGCTGGATGAGCCGTTCGCAGCGATTGATGCCAAGATCCGTCAAGAGCTGCGCTCCTGGCTGCGCGAGCTGATTGAACGTGTCGGCATCACGTCTATTTTCGTAACCCATGACCAGGACGAAGCGATTGAGGTAGCCGATGAGATCATGATCATCAATCAGGGACGCCTGGAGCAGAAGGGCACACCTTGGGATATCTATAAGGAGCCGAAGACGCCGTTCGTCGCGACCTTTATCGGAGAATCGACGCTGATCGAGCGTGCCTCCGAGCTGAAGGGTTTCAAGGACGCAGGCGGCGGCAAGCCGACCAAGGCGCTGATCCGGCCGGAATATATTGAGGTAGGGCATTTGCACGAATTCAAAATGGCATCGGCCACGGAGCAGGGCATCGTGAAGCATCTGCACTTCCGCGGCAGCGAATGGCTGGTAGAGGTGGAAGTGAACGGGCATAAGCTGGTGACTTACCGCTCTCTGGAAAAGGAGACTCTTACACCGGGTCAGGAAATCGCTGTACTTGTCCACCGTGCTTATCTGTTCAATGATGAACGGAGCTGGATTCAGGAGAACGGATTGAAGGAAGATCCAATGCCGGTATTCATCTAATAAATAGGTACCTGAGTAAGCTTCGAAGTCAAATCTCCACTTTGTGGGGGTATCTTGTCAAAGGATGTGTGGCCGGGATGAGGCTTTTCAAAAGGAGCAGACAACTGCACGGATGGCTAGCTGTCCTAATGCTGGCAATGCTCGCGCTGGCTGTGGCCGGTTGCGGGAATGGGAATGACAACTCAGCGGCGGCTGAGAGTCCGCAGCAAGGCGATCTGACGCTTGTCATTGGAGCCTACAGTGTGGCGAAGGATGCCATGGGTGAAATTCTGCCCCTGTTCGCGGCGGACTGGAAGGCCAAGACCGGACAGCGCATCACGTTCCAGCAGTCCTATGAGGCTTCGGGAACCCAGGCGCGGGCGATTGCCGGCGGCTTTGAAGCGGATGTAACCTTGCTGGCTATGGAAGGCGATGTTGATAAGCTTGTTAAGGCGGGGCTTGTAGACAAAGCCTGGAAGGACCGGGGCCAGAAGGGAATGGTGACCCGCTCGGTGGTGGCGCTGGGCACGCGGGAAGGCAATCCGAAGAACATTCATGATTTCACCGATCTAGCGAAGCCGGGAGTGAAGGTGCTCTATCCCAATCCGAAGACCTCCGGCGGAGCGCAATGGGACATCAACGCCATCTATGGGGCGGGCCTGAAGCTGTCTGAGGAGCAGAAGGGGGAGAAGGACCCGGCTGCTGCCAAAGCTTTTTTGGAGAGCGTACATGCCAACGTGGAGTCACTGGACAAAAGCGGGCGGGCTTCGATGGCAGCCTTTGAATATGGTGTGGGCGATGTTATTGTGACCTATGAGAATGAGCTGCTGGCGCGGATCGCCAAAGGGGTGGAGTATGAGGTGATTATCCCCAAGGATACGATTCTGATTGAGAACCCGGCAGCGGTGGTGGATAAATATGCTGATAAGCACGGTACCCGCCAGGCAGCAGAGGCGCTGGTCACTTTCCTGACTACGCCGCAGGCGCAGGAGGTTTTTGCTAAATACGGCTTCCGTCCTGTAGATAAGATGGTCTATGCGGAGCATGAGGACCGATACCCCGTTCCTGCGGGGCTGTTCGATATCAATTATCTCGGCGGCTGGGATAAAGTGCGCTCAACACTGTATTCCAAGCGGGGAGTCTGGTATCAGGTGCTGGCCGGGATTGATTGAAGCTTGGAGCATGTGTAGTGGAATGATATGAGTCATCGCTAAAAGAGTTGTCACATCCGCAGCATTACTGTGGACGGGGCAGCTCTTTATTTGTTTGGGTTCGCGAACCTGTACTATAATAAAAAGATATATATACATCCGTGACGGTAAAAGGGAGAGCTGGCTTATGGACACATTGGTGTTTTTGGGGACTGGGGATGCTATGGGTGTACCCCGGGTGTATTGCAACTGTGAGACCTGTACGGAAGCAAGAAGCAGCGGGCAAAATATTCGGCTGCGCTCCTCCGTGCTTATAGATAACGGCAGTGATTTTTGGGCGATTGACTGCGGTCCCGACTGGCGGCGGCAGATGGAAATGCAGGGACGGCGCAGCATGCGCAGGCTGCTGGTGACGCATGCCCATTTCGATCATATCGGCGGACTGCCGGAATGGGCGGATAGCTGCCGCTGGATGGGGTATAGGGGAGAGCTGTACGCCCCGGCGGAGGTGATTCCTGTTATACAGCGGCAATATCCGTGGCTTGGCAGCCACATGGATATGATTCCTTGCGATGACGGACTTACGCTTGACGGCTGGCAGATCAGCACCTGGCGGGTTAACCACGGCAAGAACGGATATTCTTACGCCTACCGGCTGGAGAAGAACGGCTACGCTTGGGTCTATTGCCCGGACTCCATTTCCCTCACGCCGGAGGAGACGAAGCGGATGCAGGGAGCTGATCTGCTGGTGCTGGGGACGAGCTTTTATTATGAATCGGCGGAGCTGTCCACCCGTTCTGTGTACGATATGACGGAGGCGGCGGAGCTGCTGGAGATTGTGCGTCCGCACCGGGCCGTGTACACACACATGTCGCATGATGTGGATTTGAGAAAAGACTACATTTTGCCGGAGAATGTTACGCTCGCGGTAACGGGGAAGCAGATTCAGCTAAGTCGCGAGGAAGCTTGAGGAGTGTCATTTAGGAAATCTTAATCCGAACAGGAGGCGTAATACTACTATGAATTCCGAATCCTTCATTCCGCTTATGCTTGATTTTCCTGAGAGCTTTGAGACTGAACGTCTACTGGTACGTGCTCCGCTGTGGGGAGATGGGGCAGCGGTAAACGAGGCGATCAGGGAGAGTCTGGAGGAGCTGAAGCCGTGGATGCCTTTTGCCCAAAGCATGCCGCCCCTTACGGAATCCGAGCAATTCGTCAGGGAGTCGCGGCTGAATTTTCTCAAACGCACACAGTTGAACATGCTTATTTTTCACAAAACAGACGGGAAGTTCCTTGGCTGCAGCGGCTTGCACCACATTGATTGGGGGGCACGCTGTTTTGAGACCGGATATTGGATTAGAACCTCTTGCGCGGGCAATGGATACATAACCGAGGCGGTGAATGGGGTTGTAGATTTTGCCATCAGGGAGCTTGAAGCGAACCGGATCGAAATCCGCTGCAGCGGGCGCAATGCCAAAAGCGCTGCCGTTGCCGAGCGGGCGGGCTTTACACTGGACGGCATCCTGCGGCTCAGCACCCGTGGCATGGATGGGGAATTGCATGACTCGAAGGTGTATGCGAAGGTGCGCGGAGCTGAATTTTAGATAACTTTATATTGCGGATAGACAGCGGGTCTCCGGTTAGCGGATGCCCGCTGTTTTTTTGTACTTTTTCTAAAATCCGGATTAACAAAAATGATCGAATCAAGCCGTCATTTAACCCATAACCCCAGCATAGTGTATAGTAATTCGTTCAGCCATATGGGATGGAGGAATATGCCCGATGGGAGATTTGCTTGGCAAATTATTTGAGCAGAATGAGCTGACTAAGGAAGAAATAATTTATTTCCTTAAGCATTTGACTCCTGATCTCAAGTATCGGTTGTTTGATTTGGCGGCGCAAACCCGGAAGAAGCATTACAATGAAAGCGTTTTTATTCGGGGTCTGATTGAATTTTCAAGCTTCTGTAAAAGGGATTGCCTGTACTGCGGTCTGCGCAGATCGAACTCCAGGGCAGAGCGTTACCGGCTGACGGAGGAAGAGATTCTGGAGTGTGTGACAGAGGGCTACCGCCTCGGATATCGTTCGTTTGTTTTACAGAGCGGCGAAGATTTTTATTTTACGGAAGAACGGATGACCTCTGTAGTCAAGAACATGAAGGCCCGTTATCCTGATGCGGCAATTACCCTGTCCATTGGAGAGCGAAGCGAAGCTTTTTACCGTGCGCTTTTTGATGCAGGGACCGACCGTTATTTGCTTCGGCATGAGACGGCTTCACGTTCGCTGTACCAAGCTTTGCATCCAGGAATGTCGTATGACAACCGTGTGAACTGCCTGCGGACACTGGGGGAGATTGGCTACCAGGTGGGAGCCGGATTCATGGTAGGACTTCCGGGTCAGACCCATGAGCATCTTGCAGAGGATCTGCTGTTTCTGAAAGAGCTCCATCCGGAAATGATCGGCATCGGACCATTCATCCCGCATAGCGCAACTCCTCTAAAAGCTGCTCAAGGCGGAACCGTTGAAGACACACTCGTGATGATTGCTATGGCGAGATTGCTTATTCCGGATGCGCTGATGCCTGCTACTACGGCCATGGGGACTCTTGATAGAGAAGGTAGGGAGAAGGCGCTTTTGGCAGGAAGCAATGTTGTTATGCCTATTCTGTCCCCCCTGAAGGTGCGCGAGAAATATGCCCTCTATGAGAACAAGATTTGTATGGGCGACGAAGCCGCACATTGCAGGAGCTGTATCGAAATGAGAATCGCAGCCGCCGGATTTAAGATTGAACTCAGCAGAGGGGATCACTGCAGCTTCATTTCGCACACCTGATAAAAGCGAATGCTGCGGGCATCATTTTTACGCTTTAAGTGAATATTTTCACGTTTTATGGTCTGACAAAGCTTTAAGGAGGAGATTTAATGTCATCTTTGCCGAAAATGAATGCGCTTGGCTTTTACGAAATCCGTCTGGAATCCATCGGCGGACTTGGGGCCAACCTTGCAGGTAAAATGCTTGCCGAGACTGGCGCGCTTGAACTTGGCTTCAATGCATCCAACTTCTCATCTTACGGCTCCGAGAAAAAAGGCACTCCCATCAAAACCTTTGTTCGCTTCTGCGACCCGGAGGTTGAGATAAGGGACCACAGTCCAATTGAAGAGCCCCATCTGGTAGCGGTTTTTCATGAAGCGCTGTACAAGACGGTTAACGTGGTTAGCGGCATGCAGCCGGATGGAGTTGTTCTGGTTAACACCACGCGAGACTTTGACGATGTGCGGGCAGACCTGAAGCTGAAATACGGTACGGTTGCTTTGGTAGATGCTATGGGGATTGCCGTTGAAGAGAAGACAAAAGTAAATACCTCTATGCTTGGCGCTATGTTCCGTATCTGCGACTTCCTTGATCCCGAAGCCATGCGCAAGGTGATCCGCAGAACCTTTGAGAAGAAATATCCGCACCTGGTGGAGCCGAACATCCGCACCTTTGACCGCGGCTACAATGAAGTGAAATTTAAAACGTATGAAGTACCGGCAGGCACTGAAGCAGTTCCTTTTATCCGTGCCAGATCTCCATTTGGTTATGAGACACAGCTCCCCGGCGGCGTGATTATGGCTCAGGGCAATAGTACTCTCAAGGATTTGAGCGGCTCGCGTGCAGGCATGCTGCCAGTACTTGATACTGAGTCATGCATTAGCTGCGCGGCATGCGACAATGTGTGCCCTGACAATTGCTTTGTCTGGGAAGAAAGCGAAGACAAGCGTGGACGGCCGCAGCAGGTTCTGCTTGGCATCGACTATCAATACTGTAAAGGCTGCCTGAAATGCATCGAAGTATGCCCGACAGAAGCCCTCACCAGTATCCGGGAAGAGGTTGGTTTTGCCGAGCAACATCGCGTAGCCCAAGTGTTCAAGTAATGGAAAGGGAGGATACGACAATGTCTATTAGTGAAAATACACAAGCAGAGACAGTACCGGCTGAGCAGGTTACCTGCTTCGAATCCGGCAATGAAATGGCGGCTACCGCTGCCGCTCAAATTAATTACCACATCATGGGATACTTTCCGATTACACCTTCCACGGAAGTGGCCCAATACCTGGACCAGATGAAAGCTAGGGGACAGCACGATATTGAACTGATCGCAGCGGATGGCGAGCATGGTTCTGCCGGGATATGCTACGGTGCGGCTATGGCGGGAGCGCGCGTCATCAATGCGACCAGCTCCCAAGGTTTCCTGTATATGCTGGAGCAGCTCCCCACCCAGTCCGGGACACGTTTCCCAATGGTGCTGAACCTCGTTACCCGTGCTGTCAGCGGACCGCTGGATATTCGCGGGGATCACTCTGACTTGTACTATGGTCTTAATACCGGGTGGGTCATCCTGACGGCCAGTACACCGCAAGCTGTATATGACATGAACATCATGGCACTCAAAATTGCCGAGCATTCTAAGGTACGTTTGCCCGTGATCGTTGCTTATGACGGCTTTTTCACCTCCCACCAAAAACGCAAGGTACAATACTTCAAAGCGAACGAAGTCGTTCAGAATTTTGTAGGTCCGAATCCCAATCACAATTATCCGAATGTCTCAGATCCATCCCGTCCGGTAACCATTGGTGCGCATATGGGCGGCGATGACCTGCTGAATAACCACTATCAGTTGTCCGAAGCGCTGGAAAAAGCGGGTGAGGTCTATGAGGAAGTTGCGCGCGAGTATGCTCTTTTGTCAGGACGTGAATATCCGGTTCTCGACCTGTATCGAATGGATGATGCCGAAGTAGCGGTGTTCCTGCTCAACTCGGCAGGAGAATCCGCCAAGGATACCGTTGACGCGCTTCGTGCCAAAGGCATCAGAGCAGGGCTGGTTCGTCCGAACATTATCCGTCCGTTCCCGGCTGAACAGCTACGCCAAGCCCTCAAGAACGTCAAGGCGCTGCTTGTCGGTGAACGTGCAGACTCGTATGGAGCCAAAGGCGGCAATCTGACTCACGAAATCCGCTCCGCACTTCAAGTAGATCCAGACAATAAGACGATCGTCCTCTCCCGCATCTTTGGTCTCGGTGGCAAGGATTTCTATGCAGATGACGCAGAAGCATTCTTTAAACTAGCTATAGAGGCGGCAGAAAAGGGCTATGCCGAGAAGCCTTTTGACTATCATGGTCATTACCCGGGGGACGCCAAGGATGCACTTGTTCCGGTTCATGAACCGCTGCATGGCGGCGCCTACAAGAGCGGCCTCATCCAAGTGACACCTAGTGAAGATACCGGTCTGCTGAAGGTTAAGCTTCCGCCGCTCCGGCAACTGACTGCCAAGCCGCATCGTCTGGCTCCCGGACATGGCGCCTGTCCCGGCTGTGGCGCACTTTCTGCACTGGAGCTGTTCTTCAAAGGAATCGAAGGCGACATGGTGGTCCTGTTCCAAACAGGTTGTGCGTATGTTGTAACCGCAAGTTATCCGTACTCCTCACATAACCAGACCTTTGTACACAACTTGTTCCAGAACGGTGCAGCTACCTTGGCCGGTATGGTCGATGCCTTCTACGAATTGAAGCACCGTGGCGAAGTTCAGGTCAGCGACGATGTTACCTTCATCATGGTATCCGGCGACGGGGGAATGGATATCGGGATGGGCGCAACTATAGGTGCGGCACTTCGCAACCATAAGATGATCATCCTTGAGTACGATAACGAGGGTTACATGAACACCGGTTCGCAGTTGTCTTACTCCACGCCAGTAGGTCACTTGACCAGCACCTCAGGGGTGGGGAAAACGCAAAAGGGCAAAAAGGGCCATCACAAGGATACAGCGCAAATTCTGGCGGCTTGCAACATCCCTTATGTGTTCACCGGTGCTGAATCCAATCCGCAGGATTTGCTGCAAAAAGCAGCTAAAGCCCAGTGGTACGCCAATAATGTGGGTACTGCCTACGGCAAACTTCTCTGCGCCTGCCCGTTGAACTGGAGAACCTCTGACCATAGCGGCCATGACCTGGTGAAAGCGGCTGTTGATTCCTGCTTCTTCCCGTTATATGAAATTGAGCAGGGCATCACCAATATCACATACAACCCGGAACTTAAGGGCAAGCGCATCCCGGCAGTGGAATGGCTGAAGGGAATGGGTAAAACCAAACATCTGCTGAAGGATGAAGAGCTGCTGCAAAGCTTCGAAGCCGAAATCGAGCGCCGCTGGAGCAGGCTGAAGCTCAGACACGAGAATTCATTGCTCTAGGTAATTGAAAATCATTCTCAATACATTATATCCGAATTTCCGCAAAAGATGCTGCATTCTTAAATAACTGAGCCCAAATCTTTACTTTGAGTGGAGGGAGCGTTCTTAATGGAACATCAACAGGCCAAGAGCTGCGGAGGCGTAGCCGAAGCTGACGAGAAGCTTATGAAGGTACAGTTGGCAATCACTCAGTTCAAAATGCTCAAGGGGGCGCTGATTCCAGTGCTCCACGAAATTCAGGATATCTACGGCTATCTGCCGGAGCATGTGCTCCAGATCGTGTCCACAGAGCTTAACTTGCCCATGAGTGAAATCTATGGTGTGGCTTCGTTTTATCATTTCTTTTCACTTACTCCTAAAGGGGAAAATGTGATCCATGTGTGCCTTGGGACAGCTTGCTATATCAAAGGCGCACAAGGTGTGCTTGACCGTCTGAGCACGGAGCTTAAAGTGCCTGTACAAGGAACTACAGAGGACAACAAATTCACGCTTGAAGCGACCCGCTGCCTTGGAGCCTGCGGCCTTGCGCCTGTCATGACCATTGGCGAGAAGGTGCATGGACGGCTGGTTCCGAATAGCATTCCGAAAATTCTGAAGGAATACAAATGATGATCTTGCGCTAGAGGCGCATTTGATACGGGAGGTATGGGCATGAAGCTTGTAACGGATCTTGATGCAATCAAAACGCTCGCGCAGGGTCGTCTCGATAACCGGAAAATCACGGGAGAATCCGCTGATTCCATCAAGTTCAGATCCGTAATGGTGTGTGGGGGGACGGGATGCACATCTTCGGATTCCAATAAAATCATCGCTGAATTGAACAAGGAAATAGTAAATCACGGCATTCAGGAACAGGTGGAGGTCGTGCGTACAGGCTGCTTCGGCCTATGCGAGCTTGGTCCAGTTGTTATCGTATACCCGGAAGGGATTTTTTACAGCCGCGTAGAGGTTAAGGATATTCCGAAGCTGGTTGAAGAGCATCTGCTGCAAGGAAAACCGTATGAGAAGAAAATTTACGAGAAGACCAAGCAGGACGGCGAAATCCTCAACTTTGAAGAAACCGAATTCTACAAAAAACAAGTGCGGATCGCCCTGCACAACTGCGGTGTCATTGACCCGGAAAATATTGATGAGTATATCGGCAGTAGCGGATATAAAGCGCTGGACCAAGTGCTGAAGACCATGAGCCGCCAAGAGGTAATTGATACGATTAAGCAGTCCGGTCTCCGGGGGCGCGGCGGCGGCGGCTTCAACACGGGGCTGAAGTGGGAATTCGCCGCGAAGCAGGATAAGGAGCAGAAGTATGTCATTTGCAATGCGGACGAAGGCGACCCGGGGGCATTTATGGACCGCTCGATCCTCGAAGGCAATCCGCACTCTGTGATTGAAGCTATGGTTATTGCCGGTTATGCCATTGGTTCGAACCAAGGTTTTATCTATGTCCGTGCAGAATATCCCATCGCTGTTGAGCGTTTTATGAAAGCGCTTGACCAAGCCCGTGAGTATGGGCTGCTCGGTGATAATATCCTTGGAACCGGCTTTGCCTTCAACATTGATGTGCGGCTGGGCGCTGGAGCTTTTGTCTGCGGTGAAGAAACGGCTTTGATTCACTCGATTGAGGGCCACCGGGGGATGCCGACGCCCAAGCCGCCTTTTCCGGCTGTTCAAGGTCTGTGGGGGCAGCCGACAATCATCAACAATGTTGAAACACTGGCTAATATTGCCCAAATTATTCTGCGCGGCGCACAATGGTATGCAAGCATCGGCACCGAGAAGTCTAAAGGCACTAAAGTATTTGCCCTGGGCGGAAAGGTCGTGAACACCGGCCTGGTCGAAGTTCCTATGGGCATAACCTTGCGCGAAGTTATTTTTGAAATTGGCGGCGGGATTCCTGGCGGCAAAAAATTCAAGGCTGTCCAGACCGGCGGTCCATCCGGCGGCTGTCTGACGGAAGAGCATTTGGACTGCACCATTGATTTTGATACACTGACCAGTCTGGGCTCGATGATGGGCTCCGGCGGCATGATCATCATGGACGAAGATACCTGTATGGTTGACGTTGCAAGGTTCTACCTGGATTTCACACGCGATGAGTCCTGCGGTAAATGTACGCCCTGCCGCATAGGGACGAAACGTCTGCTTGAATTGCTCGATAAGATCACAGGAGGTAAAGGCAGTATCGAGGATCTGGAGAAGCTTGAGGACCTCTCGCTCCAGATCAAGAATGCATCCCTGTGTGCGTTAGGCCAGACTGCTCCCAATCCGGTATTGTCTACGATTAAATATTTTCGTGAAGAGTACATGGCCCATATTGCCGACAACAAATGTCCGGCTGGCGTCTGCAAATCCCTGATTTCTTATCAAATTGATCCTGAGCTATGCCGGGGCTGCAGCCTCTGTGCGAAAAAATGCCCTAGTGATGCGATCTCCGGCGAAATGAAAGAACCGTTTGTCATCGACACGGCGGCCTGCATCAAGTGTGGTGTCTGCTTCGATGTATGCAAGTTCAAAGCCGTAGCGATAGTCTGACGAGGAGAGTGATCAAGTGGATACCATTAAAATAATGATTGACGGCATCGAGGCGGAAGTCGCCAAAGGGACAACGGTTCTCGAAGCAGCCCGTGCTCAGGGCATTCATATCCCGACCCTGTGTTATTTGAAAGGGATCAACCATTCTTCAAGCTGCCGGGTGTGCGTGGTTGAAGTCGGCCCAAGGCTTATTGCTTCCTGTACGCTGATCGCGGAGGAGGGCATGAACATCCGGACGAACACCAAGAAGGTCCGGGATGCCCGAAAAACCTCCGTAGAGCTGCTTTTGTCCGATCATAACCAGGAATGTCTCAGCTGCTCCCGCAGCGGGGGCTGTGAGCTGCAAACCGTCTCCAGTGATCTCAATATCCGCAAGGTGAGTTACACCGGTGAAAAATCGAGCCAGGAGAAGGACTATACTTCCCCATCCATTGTTCGTGACGCGTCCAAATGTATCCTTTGCGGGCGTTGTGTCGGGGCTTGCGGTACTGTGCAGACTGTGGGGGCGATCAGCTTCGCTAGGCGCGGCTTTGATACGGTGATCTCGACCGCGTTCGGCCGCTCACTTGCGGATTCAACCTGTGTTAACTGCGGCCAGTGCATTATGGCTTGTCCCGTAGGCGCCCTTAGTGAGCATGAGAGCATCAATGAGGTGTGGAATGATCTCGCAGATCCAGGCAAATATGTGGTGGTCCAGACAGCGCCTGCTGTACGTGTTGCCCTTGGAGAAGAATTCGGGATGCCCGTGGGCACCCGCGTGACCGGCAAAATGGTTGCAGCCCTGCGAAAGCTTGGCTTCGATAAAGTATTTGACACGAACTTTGGTGCGGACCTGACGATTATGGAAGAAGGCACGGAGCTGATCTCCCGTCTCACCAGCGGACAGTACCTGCCGCTTATGACGTCCTGCTGTCCAGGCTGGGTTAAATTTATGGAGCATAATTTCCCGGATATGCTGGGTAATCTGTCTACCTGCAAATCACCGCATGAAATGGAAGGTGCAATGGTTAAGTCCTTTTTCGCCAAGAAAGTGGGGCTTGATCCGCAGAATATTGTCGTCGTCTCGATCATGCCTTGTACCGCCAAGAAGTTCGAGGGTGAGCGGGAAGAGCTGTCACATGAAGGGCTGCAGGATGTCGACCGGGTACTGACGACCCGCGAGCTTGCGGCGATGATCAAAGAAGCGGGAATCGACTTTGCTAACCTGAAGGATGAAGCGTTCGATAATCCGATTGGCGAAGGCTCTGGTGCGGGCGTTATTTTTGGTGCAACCGGCGGTGTTGCAGAAGCTGCGCTGCGTACCGTGTTCGAATTCACCTCAGGCAAGGAGCTGGAGACTATCGAATACACTGCTGTCCGGGGAATGGACGGAATCAAGGAAAATGTTATTGAGCTGCCGGGCGGCCAGAAGATTCGTACCGCTGTTGTTCATGGTCTAGGCAATACGCGCAAGCTGATGGAAGCGATGGAACGCGGCGAGAAAAGCTATGATTTCATAGAAGTAATGGCCTGCCCCGGCGGCTGTATTACAGGTGGCGGCCAGCCGATCGTGGATGCGGGAACCTCCGAGCGGATTGATATTAAAGCTGAACGGGCAAAAGCCATTTACACGGAGGATGAGGCTCAGACGGTCCGTAAATCACATCACAATCCTTATATAAAAGCTCTTTATGAAGAGTTCCTGGGTGCGCCTAACAGTCACCTTGCACATGAATTGCTGCACACGCATTATGTGACGCGTTCCAGGTTTTAAACCTATGCTTCCGTAGCACAAAACTTTGAGGAGGCTGACGAAGTTGCGGAAAGATTGGGAACCCGCTGATTTTATCAATGACGAGGAGATTCTGCTCAGTCTGGAAGAAGCCAAGGTGAAGGCAGGCGACGAGACCTATGTCCAGTCCATTTTAGAAAAAGCAAGAGAGTGCAAGGGACTTACCCACCGGGAGGCAGCCGTGCTGCTTGAGGTTACAGATACAGAGGTCCTTGATAGCATTAACCGCTCAGCGAAGGTCATTAAAGAGAAAATTTACGGCAACCGTATTGTATTATTCGCTCCATTATATATAAGCAACTACTGCGTCAATAATTGCGAATACTGTGGATACAAGCACAGCAACAAGGATTTTCAGCGGCGGAAGCTAAGTATGGATGAATTAGCGGATGAAGTCTGCGTACTGCAGGAATTAGGCCACAAACGGCTTGTCGTTGAAGCAGGAGAAGACCCATCGGCCTGTGACATTGACTATGTGGTCGAGTCGATCAAGACGATTTATTCCGTGAAGGTCGATAACGGCAGCATCCGCCGTGTGAATATTAACATTGCAGCTACCACAATTGAGGATTACACGAAGCTTAGGGACGCGGAGATAGGAACCTATATTTTATTTCAGGAGACGTATCACAGACCCACCTATGCTGCTCTGCATCACGAGGGACCCAAGAGAGATTACGACTGGCATACCACGGCCATGGACCGCGCTCAAATGGGCGGGATTGATGATGTGGGCATTGGCGTTCTCTATGGCCTGTATGACTACAAGTACGATACAGTCGCTATGCTGATGCATGCGGAGCACCTGGAGGAGAGGTTCGGTGTCGGCCCACACACTGTATCTGTTCCCAGGCTGCGTGAGGCGGCGGGTGTGAATTTGGAAACCTATCCGCATTTGGTCAAGGATGAGGATTTCAAGAAGCTTGTTGCCGTTCTGCGCTTGGCTGTTCCCTATGCCGGGATGATTCTTTCCACCCGTGAAGAGCCGTCATTCCGTGACGAGGTGATCAAGCTGGGAATTTCCCAGGTGAGTGCGGGCTCCAGTACGGGAGTCGGCGGCTACATGGAGACCAAGCAGGGAACCGCAGGCGAGCCAAAAGAGAAGCCGCAATTCGAAGTAAGCGATCATCGTTCGCCGGAGGAGATTATCCGCGGACTATGCCGGGATGGATACGTTCCCAGCTATTGTACCGCTTGCTACCGGGAAGGACGTACAGGCGACCGCTTTATGAGACTTGCCAAGTCCGGGCAGATTCATAATGTGTGCCAGCCGAACTCTCTTTTAACGTTTAAGGAGTACTTGCTTGATTATGCAGACGAGGAGACCCGTATCTTAGGGGAAGAGATCATCCGCAAGGGACTTGATGATATTCCGAAGGAAGCCGCGAGAAAAGTAACGATTAACCGCCTCCGGCGCATCGAAAACGGCGAACGGGATTTACGTTTCTAAAATCGTATCTTAAGGAGAGAAACGTTATGCAATTTACACCACAATCCAACAAAATGCATATCGCTGTGTTTGGCAGAAGGAATGCCGGGAAATCCAGTCTGATTAACGCGCTCACAGCGAAAAAGACCTTGCTGGTCAGCGATGAGCCGGGAACGACAACCGAACCGGTCTTTCAATATTTGGAGGTCAAAAATATCGGAACCGCCATTATCGTAGATACGGCCGGAATTGATGATCCGGACCTCTTCCGGGTGCAAAAGACGAGAGAGGTTATGGATTTAACCGATCTTGGGATGATGATTTTCTCCGATGAGCCAGGCGACTACAAGCTGGAAAAGGAATGGGTCCGCGAGCTGGCTAACCGGAATATTCCTGTCATCGGGGTCATTTCCAAAACTGACGATCATTATGTAGATATTGACTCTCTGAAGACAGAACTGAACATCCCCTTCGTGAAGCTCAGCGTCAAGCGGAACTCCAACCTAGGAAGTCTGCGCCACGCCATGAGCGCCTATGCTCCTGCCGAGTTTGAACGCAACAGCATTGTAGGGGATTTGGTCAACCCTGGGGATCTGGTGGTCATGGTAATGCCTGAAATGATCCCTGCCCCTAAATACCGGCTGGTTGCCTCGCAACAGCAAATTCTCCGCGATCTGCTGGATCATCACGCTATGGCGGTGTCTGTCACAGAAGAAGAACTGCCGGAGCTGCTCTTGCGCCTGAATAAAATGCCTAATCTTGTGATTACAGATTCACAGGTATTCGACAAAGTGAACGAGATTATTCCGGCGAGTGTGCCCTTAACCACCTTTGCGATTCTGATGGCGCGCTTTAAGGGGGATTTGGAAACCTTTGTAGCCGGTGCCGGGATGATTTCCACCCTGAAGCCCGGAGACAAGGTCCTTCTGTCAGAGGCCTGTATCCATCATCCGCATAACGGAGAGATCGACCGGCTGCTGGTCAAGGCTAAGCTGCAGGAAATGGCTGGCGGCGTTCTGGATATCACGACAAGTGTGGGGCCCGATTTCCCTGAGG
Source organism: Paenibacillus sp. BAC0078 (assembly GCF_054483875.1). Lineage (NCBI taxonomy): Bacteria > Bacillati > Bacillota > Bacilli > Caryophanales > Paenibacillaceae > Paenibacillus > Paenibacillus sp. BAC0078. The sequence continues at coordinate 221,127 of NZ_JBTLRW010000005.1, read as the reverse complement.
ACATCTCCGGGTATAAGCTGATCGTTCACTGTGGAGGCTGTATCTTTAATCGCAAGCAGCTGATGATGCGGCTGCAGAGCTCGGGAGTGCAGGGCGTGCCGATTACCAACTATGGCATCGCTTTTGCTTATTTCCACGGGATTCTGCCGCGTGTGCTGGAAGTTCTGCAGGTGAGGGCCTAAGCGTTATAAGGAGGACTTGAAAATTCAAAAAAAGGGTAGAAGTACGGAGGGGAAGTTTGGAACTGGAGGAGCGGTAGCGTCCGCCTTTATGTTTGGATTTCTACCGCGGCCAGCGGGCTAAAATCAGGAAATCCAAACATAACAGCGGCCGGAAGTCCAAACATTCCCCGCAGTACGACCAAAACCCTTAACATCGTAAAAGGACGGCTATCCGATGGATGAATCGCGGAAATCTCCCCGTATTGAACGGGATGCTTTGGGCGAAAAGGAGATACCAGCGGCTGCTTATTATGGTATTCATACGGCGCGGGCGATGGACAATTTTCCTGTAAGCGGCAGAACGGTTAACCCTCATTTGCTCCATAGCATGATAACAGTGAAGAAAGCAGCAGCGCTGGCTCATTTGAAGCTGAATACCTATCCGGCGGCCATTGCCCGGGCGATTGTGCAGGCCTGTGATGAGCTTCTGGCAGGTGCCTTTAAAGAGCAATTTACGGTAGATGCGCTACAGGGCGGCGCCGGGACATCAACAAACATGAATGTGAATGAAGTTATCGCGAGCCGTGCGAGTGAGGTTTTGGGTGGAGAACGCGGGGACTATTCACGGGTACATCCTCTGGATCACGTCAACTGCTGCCAATCCACCAATGATGTCTATCCAACGGCACTAAGAATCGCTGCTATCGGTCTGGTGCGGCTGCTAAGTCAGGCATTTGCTTCCTTGCAGGAAGCGCTGCAGGAAAAAGAACATGCCTTCGCAGACGTGCTCAAGCTGGGCCGTACGGAGCTTATGGATGCTTTGCCGATGATGGCAGGGCAAGGCTTCGGAGCCTACGCCAAAGCGATCGCCCGGGACCGGTGGCGGCTGTACAAAGTAGAGGAACGGCTTAGAGAAATCAACATTGGGGGTACAGCGATTGGAACAGGACTCAATGCCCCGGTAAAATATACGTTTTACATCACCGATATTTTGCAGGATTTGACCGGCTATGGTCTGGCGCGGAGCGAGTATCCGATGGACCTCACGCAGAATATGGATGTTTTCGCTGAAGTGTCCGGGCTGCTCAAGGCTGCTTCCATTAATCTTTTGAAAATATCGGGGGATCTGCGGCTTCTGGCAAGCGGTCCAGCCGGAGGCTTGGGGGAGCTTGAATTGCCGGCTGTGCAGGCAGGCTCCTCGATTATGCCGGGCAAAGTAAATCCGGTCATGGCGGAGATGGCAGGGCTTGTAGCTATGCGTGTCATAGCGAATGATACTGCCGTAACAATGGCGGCTGCGGGCGGGGAGCTAGAGCTTAATGCGTTTATGCCGCTGATCGCTGATGCGCTCCTGGAATCCTTGGAGATTATGGCGAATGCCGTCCGGCTGTTCGAAGAGCGCTGTGTCCGTGGCATCCGTATTAATGAGGAACGCTGTCATGAACGGGTGGTGCATTCCTCCGCTCTGGCCGCCGCACTAATAAGCCACATCGGTTACGAGAAAAGTGCTGAGGTAGCCAAGCAAGCAGGGCAAGAAGGCAAATCTGTGCGGCAGGTGCTGATGGAGGCCCGGCTTCTCCCGGAGGCTGAGATTAACCAAATTCTGAATCCCTATCAAGTGACCAAACCGGGTGTGCCCGGAAAATAATTGAAGTCTCACATTAACCGGTCAAGGGAAGGAGAGAGCCGCATGAATATGAATGATACCCCCCGCTCCAGCCGCTTGCACATCGCCATATTCGGCAGGAGCAATGCCGGGAAATCAAGCCTGATCAACGCGATAACAAAACAGGATGCCGCAGTCGTGTCATCGGTTAAAGGGACGACAACAGATCCCGTGTATAAGGCTATGGAGCTGCTTCCGCTCGGGCCGGTTGTATTTATTGATACTGCCGGCTTGGATGAGGCAGGGGAGCTGGGTGAGCTGCGGAAACAGAAGACGTTTGAGGTTCTTAACAAGTCTGACATGGCCCTGATCGTTGTTGATGCCGCCTGCGGCGTAGTCTCATTTGACCGGCAAATTGCTGAGACCGTCCGAAGCAAGGGCATCCCGGCTATTGTTGTTTTAAATAAAATAGATTTGTTAGGTGACGAGAAATCATCCCATGCTGAAGACCTTGCAGCTCTTGTTAACAAGACTGAGCAGGAACTGGGCTGTAAGGTGATCCCTGTATCTGCAGTGGAGCGGCAGGGGATTAGCGGCCTCATGAAGGCGCTGATTGCTGCTGTGCCGGATCAAGATGATAAATTCCGTATTATAGGGGATCTAGTATCTCCGGGTGATGTAGTAGTACTGGTGGTGCCGATTGACAAAGCAGCGCCCAAAGGCAGGCTGATTCTTCCGCAGCAGCAGACGATCCGCGACCTGCTGGAGAGCGACGCCATTGCGGTGGTTACCAAGGAATTCGAGTTGAAGGAAACCTTGGAGAGCCTTGGCAAGAAGCCGCGGCTTGTGGTTACGGATTCGCAGGTATTCCTGAAGGTTGCAGGAGATACGCCAAAAGACATTCCACTCACCTCCTTCTCCATCCTGTTTGCCCGGCACAAAGGCAATCTTGAAGAGATGGTGAGAGGCGCGCGCGCGATTGACCGGCTGCAGGACGGTGACAGAGTGCTGATTGCCGAAGCATGCACACATCACCAGCAGCCAGATGATATCGGCAAGGTGAAAATTCCGCGCTGGATTCGCCAGGCCACGGGAAAACAGCTCCAGTTTGATTTTGCGAACGGAATGAAGTTTCCTGACAATGTGAAGGACTACTCGCTTATTGTTCATTGCGGCGGCTGCATGATGAACCGCAGACAGATGCTCTGGCGGGTGGAGCAAGCCCTTGAGGCTGGAGTCCCCATTGTCAATTATGGTGTGGCGATTGCCTACATCCAAGGCATTTTGGAGAGAGCGATTTCTCCGTTTCCGCTTGCCCGCATGGCCTGGGAGGAAAGCACGTTGCAGGAGTAAATTGAAAATTCTACAGTACGGCTAAGGTCCACGAGCAAGAAGAATACATGATCCCTGTCTCATAAACGGGGGGCGGGTATCCTTCTTGGATGGGCTTTTTCTTTTTGTACAGGGGCTCGGGAGGGAGTAAAAAAGAGGCCTATGCGGCCTCTCTTGAATAACAACGTGAAGTGGAAAAAGTAACACTAATTAGAGCGTTCCAGTTCCCGATTAGCCAATAGTGGGAAAAAGTAACACTAATTCGCTCGAGTCAGGCGATAAATCATGAATTAGTCCGAAATAGGTGGACAAATTCCCACTAAACCTTTATTTACCACGGATTTGAGCAGATTAGCGGGAGAAATTCCACTTCGCTCAAGAGCGGAGGGATTTCTGCTATCTGATTACGCTTCTTGACCGGCAGTATGCAGGATGAATTTATCAATGGCATATTTCACGCCGTCTTCGTTGTTGCTGAGGGTGACGAAGTCGGCGATTTCCTTCAGCGCCGGAATAGAGTTAGCCATAGCAACGCCAAGGCCGGCGGCTTCCAGCATTTCGTGGTCGTTCCAGGAGTCGCCGACAGCGATGGTTTCGGACATATCGCAGCCGAAATGCGCCGCAAGGAATTCGAGAGCGAGGCCTTTGGTGCCTTCACGGTGCATGATCTCCAGGAAATGCGGCTTGGATTTCGTAATATGCACGGAATCGCCCAGAAGCTCACGCAAAATTGGCGCCAGCTCATCCAGGAATGCGGGATCGTCGATGATCAGCATTTTTGGTGTTTTTTGCGGGACGAGCTTCTCCCAATCCGGCTCAATGTAGTAACGGGTTCCGTTGAGGGTGGAGTAGTCGATCAGCTTTTGGTTCTCTTCGCGCGCGTAGAGCTTGTCATCAATATAGGTTTGCAGGTGCAGATTATGCTCCACACAATAGTTGAACAGCTTGCGTACGGCGTCTTGCGGCACATAACGCTCGTACAGTACCTTTTCGTCCATCAGGTTCTTCACAAGTGCGCCCTGGTAGGTAATAATCGGCACATTCAATCCAGTCTGGCGGGCAATGGCCTGGGCCGAAGCATAAGCGCGTCCGGTGGCAAGTGTAACTACAACGCCTGCGGCCACAGCCTGCTCCAGTGCCGTTTGCGTCGCGGGGGTTACTTCCTTCTCATCATTAATTAGCGTGTCATCAATATCAATTGCAATCAATTTGTACATTTGGGTTCTCTCCTTTTTCTCTATAACAGCTTGGGGCGCCTGGCTTGATGCCAGGCTTAATTCTCTTGAGCTGCCGGGCAGGCTCGGGGCTCAGCTCGGCAATAAGCATCGCTGCAAGAATGCACAGACAGCCCAGCGCTGCGGTGATGCCGAGCGTTTCCCCGCCAAACATCAGCCCGGTCAGGGCGGCAAACACCGGCTCGGTGGCGTAAATAATCGCCACCCGGGCTGGTGTGGTGTATTTCTGGCAGGCGGTCTGAATCCAGAAGGCAAAAGCGCTCGTAGGGCCGATGGAGACCAGCAGCGCCCACAGCACATCCGGCTTCAGGATCAGCGCCCCGCTGTGCGCAAGCGGGGCGGGGCCGTCCACGAGCAGCGAGGCGGCTACGCTGAGCAGCCCGACAAAGGCAAGCTGCAGCGTGGCGAGCGGCAGCGCAGGATAACGTGGAGCATATACGCCGGTATATGCGACCTGCAGTGCAAAGACGACTGCGCAGAGCAGCACCAGCGCCAGGAAGGGGATAAGCACCACGGACAATCCGGTAATAAATCCGGTGTTGGAGGTGGTGGTATAGAGCAGTCCCATTGTCTGAAAGCCATAGCCCAGAAACAGAAAAAGACCCAGCAGCAGGGCGTGGATTACCATGCGCCAGCTCATCATCTTCCATTCCCGGCGGTAAAAAACGGTGGTGATCAGCGCCAGCAGCAAGGCGGCACCTGTGAAACGAATGCCGTTGAAGGCGAGCGGCGGCAGCACCTTGACCGCGCTTTGCACAATCAGAAACGTACAACCCCACATCATCGCCACCAGCAGCAGACTGAAATCGGCGATTCGGGAGCGGTTCACCAAGGTCATCCTTTCTTGAATCAGGCCAGAATACAGGCCAACTGAAGTTGTCAAAATTGTAACTTAAAACAGTGGAGAGGACAAGACGAAACTGCTCATCAGGCTTGCCGCCAAGGGCTTCGGCATTCGAAATACAGCCAATGGCTGGACAAAAAAGCCAGCTCTTGGTATACTTCGAGAACCGTACACCTGTTCTTATTTTTACACGGGATAGTCTCTACATCTTAGAAAGGAGCGGGTACACCATGATGGGCAAATCCCATTTAATCATCAGCACCGGGATAACCCTATCCGCCATGAGCCTGCTCGGCTATGACATTACGATTCCGGCGGTCGCCGTAGCGGGGCTTAGCGCCCTGCTGCCTGATATCGACGAGCCGAATTCGCTGCTGGTGCGCAAGGCCGTGCCGGAATTCCTGCTGCGGATACTGCAGGTAGCGCTCATTGGGACGGCTGTTTATCTTTATTTTGCCGGAGTCGCCGCGCCGCCCTGGAATATTGCGCTGGCGCTGCTGGTCGGCAGCGTGTCCTTCCTGCCGGGCCGCAGGCTGCGGCATCTGGTGATGCTGCTTCTGGCCCTGGCGCTGTTCGCGTTCGCAGATGCCTATGATCCCTGGAACTACATTGCCGCCTGTGTGCTGGTGGTCTCCTCGGTTGTGCCGCATCGCGGACTTACGCATACGCTGTACGGCGTGGCCGGCTGGAGCACCTTGCTATACTTCGCCTCGCTTGGTATGGATGACGGCGGCAGCCTGTGGATTGCCGGGGGCATGTCCTACGCGCTGCACCTGCTGGCCGATGCCCTGACCCAGCGCGGGATCACTCCGCTGCCTCCGCTCCCCTTCAAGCTGCGGCTGAAGCTGATGAGCACCGGAACTAAGAAGGGCAGCGCGGTGGAGAATGTCTGCATTGTGCTGACACTTGCACTTGTCGTGTATGTATTTGTGCTTACCGCTTGAGAAGGGCAAGGACCCGAATGCAACACCCGACACCGAAGGCTTTCCGCTGCTTAGTAGTGGGGAGCCTTTTGCTTTTTTTTCGCAGCCTGCCACTGCAGGATGTTATCAGGGTAATCGCTTACGAAATGAACTAAAAACAGGTGAAACAAGGAGAACCGTGAGTAGGTGCTTCGCCCGGAAATAACAGCAAAAATGCCGTTGTTGGAGCAAGAGTAGGTGCTTCGCCCGGAAATAACGGCAAAAATGCCGTTGTTGGGGCAAGATTGGGTGGTGCGCCCGGAAATAACGGCAAAAATGCCGTTGTTGGAACGTGGAGAGGTGAAGTCGGGAAATTCCACCTTCGTTACCTGGCAAATAGGGCTAACGCTTCCGAAGCCATTATTTCCTGAAACTTTGAGTACAGGGGTTCAAAAAAATCTGTAAGCGATTGTCCTGTAATGTTACTTAGTTCATAGACACCAACAATAGAGCTTGTTACTTTAAACATACCGACGGTCGGAATGGAGAATAATCAATGACAAAAAAGCAGTTGAAAGAGCATAGAGTAGAGTCTTTGCTCCTGGCAGCAGTAGAAGAATTTCTCGAAAAGGGCTACGATGGCGCATCTGTAGATGCAATTGCCAAGAGAGCCGGTGTCAGCAAGGGCGGCTTTTATCATCATTTTCCCAATAAGGAGGTGCTGTTGATGGAGGCGAATCAGAAGCTGTCGGAGCCGCTAATAGAAATGGCGGAAAAGGCGAGCATGAATAGCAGTGCTATGGACGGATTAAGACAATACATTAGCGATTATCTGAGCTTTTGGGCAAGCAGGCCAAGGGAGCTGAGCTTTCTTTTCTTATCCATGTCCAAAGCATTACAGGCTCCGGCCCTTATGGAGTACTACAAAGAATATGTAAAACAAAGTACAGCTTTCTTTGTGGGGATGTTCCAAAAAGCGGTCGAATCTGGCGAGGCTGAAATGAAGGACCCTGAAGCCTATGGGATATCCTTGATGGGAGCGCTGGATGGGGTTGTTTCTTACGCGATGATTCATCCCGAAGAAGAGATTGAGCTTCTGGCAGAACGTTTTGGGCAGGTCTGGCTGAAATGACCGAAAGGAGTAATCAATGAATGGAGCATGAGATTATTTTGTCTGTAGAAGGATTAAGTAAAAGCTATGGTGAACTGCGCGCGGTAGATGATGTAAGCTTTTCGGTGCGTAAGGGAGAGGTGTTCGGGCTGCTCGGGCCCAATGGCGCAGGTAAGACTACTACCATAAAAATGCTGTGCGGTCTTCTGAAAATAGATTCAGGCAAAATTACGGTCAATGGCATCTCCATGTCTTCGGGTTATGAGCGCATCAAAGGGATTATTGGGCTGTGTCCGCAGGATATTGTTATCTGGGAGCTGCTGACCTGTCTGGAGCAGTTGAAATTTGCCGGGATGTCCTATGGGCTGACCCCAAGAACGGCTGCTAATAAGGCGGAAAGCCTGCTGCAATCGCTTGGACTCTGGGATAAAAGAAACAGCCTTGCCAAAACGCTGTCAGGCGGCATGCAAAGGAGGCTCAACATCGCGCTGGCGCTTGTGCATGATCCGAAGCTGATTATTTTGGACGAACCGCAGGCAGGGCTTGACCCTCAGAGCAGGCTTCTTGTACGTGACTTCATCAGAGGGCTGGCCCAAGAAACAACGGTTATCCTTACCACCCATGACATGGATGAAGCCGATAGACTATCAGACAGGGTGGCAATTATTGACCACGGGAAGGTGCTTTTGGTAGACACGCCTGAGAAGCTCAAGGATCAATACGGGGCAGGAGATGTAGAGATTACGACGGTCAGAAAGCGGACGCTTGAGGATGTGTTTATTGCTCTGACGGGAAGGGGGCTGCGTGAATGAAGCTCGCTGCTTCTGTTACAAAGTCATTTAAGGAAAACCTAAGGGATTGGAAGGTTCTTGCGCTGGTGCTGCTGTTCTCCCCGTTCTTTTTATTCCTGATGAACCTGTTTTATGGAGGGGAGCCAACCACCTATAAATTGGGCGTTATCAATTATGATGCTGGCCGGGCATCCATCGAATTAATCCAAAATCTGGAGCATATGAAGGGGCAGGACAACGCCAATATTTTTGAGATAACCGATTTCAGCAGCCAGGATCAATTAGAGGCAAAGGTAAAAGAAAAGGCCATAGATCTAGGAATCATTATCCCAGAAGATTATTCGGACCGATTAGCCCGCAGATCTGCTGATAACAATGAGAACCCCGCTCTTGTAGACTTTTATGGCAGCATGGGAAATTTGAGATATCCGGTTGCGGCGGTGCTGGCGGCAGATGGTGTGAACCAGCAAGGCTTGGAGATAGCTCAAATAAAGCTGCCCACAAGGATAAACGAAACCTTTCTTGAGAAAAAACAGCCGCTCAATGAATTTGAAGGATATGTGCCGGGTTTGATTTCTTTGGCTGTGCTAATGATTCTTTTTACAGCAACTGCTTCAATTGTGAAGGAAAATGATAAAAAGACACTGATCCGCTTGAAGCTTAGCCGTCTTGGAGCGTTCAATTTCCTTGGCGGCATATGTATTACGCAAGCGATTGTAGCCGCAGCAGCAATTGTTCTTTCCTACTGGACGGCGCTTGGACTGGGCTACAGACCGGGGGGAGGTTTTGGCGCTGTGCTTGTCGTAGGGCTTCTATCCAGCTTCTCGATGGTTGCTATAAGCCTGGTGGTGGCGAGCTTCCTAAACACAGTGTTTGATGTGCTGACTGTTGGCTGTTTTCCATTCTTTATTCTAATGTTCTTCTCGGGCAGCATGTTTCCGCTTCCGAAGCTGAATCTGCTTACAATAAGCGGGCATTCCTTCGGGCTTGCAGATCTATTGCCGCTTACGCATACCGCAAATGCATTTAATAGCATCCTGAACTATGGGGCAGGCTTGGGCGATGTGTGGTTCGACGGCTTGATGATTGCTCTGCTCACAGTGATCTATTTTGTAACAGGCTTGCTGCTGTACCGGAAGCGTAAGCTGTCGAGAGCATAAGCGTATTCCCAAAGAAGAGGACAGTTTCCGGACAAAACGGAGCATCCCAAGACAGGAACGACTGCCCGATTTCCTGTACCTTGAAGGAGAAAGGAGATGAGAATATGGAGACGCTGGTATTGCTCCGCCAGGCTATCGACTATATAGAAGAGCGGCTGCAGATGAGGCTTGAAATTGAGGATATTGCCAAAGCTGCCTTGTCCTCGAAATACCATTTTCAGCGGATGTTTCATGCCTTGACCGGCTTTACTGTAACCGAATATATTCGCAACCGCCGGCTTACGCTCGCTGCCGAAGAATTGGCAAGTACGGACATTAAAGTCATTGATGTGGCGCTGAAGTATGGCTACGAGAATCCTGAGGCGTTCGCCAAAGCCTTTCAGCGGTTGCATGGCATGACACCGTCTGCTGCGAAGAAAAAGGATGTGAAGCTCAAGTCGTTTCCGCGAATCTCCTTTCAAATTCAGATTAAAGGGGTAACGGAAATGAATTATCGCATTGTGGAGGAAAGTGCTTCGGTAGTGGTGGGCAAGGACTTTATTATTCGAAAGGACGCTTCTGCAGAAATTCCTGAATTTGTAGAGACAATCTGGAAGGATGGCACGCATGATCGCATCAATGAAGCTGTAGGAAAGCCTCACGGCTCCCTTCTGTTCGGCTATCATTACGATTTCAGCGAAGATGGAACGAAACGGTATTTGATGGGCTTCGAGGTAAAGGAGGCAAATGAGATTCCGCAGGACTTAACCGTTCTTCATATTCCCGCTCAAACCTATGCTGTGTTCGACAGCAGGGAGCAAATTCCCGATGATGCTGAGCTTGGGCTAGAAATTATAAATGTATGGAGACGCATCTATGCGGAGTGGTTTCCTTCAGCGAACTTTGAGCAGGTTGAGGGTCCTTGTATTGAAAAATATTATTGGGCGGATGAGAGCCAAGCTGATTCTATCTGCGAAGTATGGATTCCCGTTCAGAGAAAACGTCTGTAACAGGTTAAAAGCATTAAGGCTCACCGCTGCGTGGTTGCAGCCGGTAAGCCTTTTGCTCCGGGTAACTTATGCCGAGGAGACGCTATTCCTCCAGGAAGATCAGACCGATGAAGTCCTCCGGCTCGATGCGGCCAAAATAATGCTTCAGATCAAGCCCGGACAGAGCCGCTCTGACCTCGGCTTCATCATAACGCTTGCCGCGCAGCGCGTTCTCTACATCCGCTACATCGCCGACGCCGAAGAAGTCGCCGTAGATTTTGATCTCCTGAATGAGAGAATCTTCAATGTCCATGCGGATATCGACAAGCCCTGCCGGGAATTTGCGGGTGTGCTTCACATTGCTTTTCGGCGACAGGCCATAGTTCCAATCCCAATTCCGGTAATGCTCCTCCGAGATTTCGTTGATCCGCGCCCAGTCTTCCTGGGTCAGCTTGTACTGTGGAACCTCCGAAGGCTCCATGCCAAAGATGGAACGCAGCAGCCCTTCGCGGAACTCTTCAATCGTCATTTCTGTACCAAGCAGTTCCTTGATATTTGCGACACGGCTGCGTACGGATTTGGTGCTCTTCGATTTGAATTTCTCCGGGTTCACGTTCAGCGAAGCCTGCACATCGTCCAGATTGAGGTTGAACATCAATGTACCGTGGCTGAACATGCGTCCGCGTGTGGAGAACTGGGCGTTGCCGGAGATTTTTTGCTCACCGACCTGCAGATCATTACGTCCGCTCAGCTCAGCATTCACACCCATAGCCTGCAAGTAGTCGATAACCGGCTGGGTGAATTTCAAAAAGTTATGAAAAGACTGTCCGTCGTCCTTGGTAATAAAGCTGAAGTTGAGATTGCCCAGATCGTGATAAACGGCCCCGCCGCCGGACAACCGCCGCACCACCTGAATGTTGTGGTCCTTCACATATTCCTGGTTGATTTCTTCAATGGTGTTCTGGTGTTTCCCGATGATAATGGACGGGCTGTTGATATAAAAAAGCAGATAGCTTTCGTCCATAGGCAGATTCTTCAGGGCAAATTCCTCAATCGCCAGATTGACCGATGCATCTGTGATTCCTGTGTTATCAATAAAAAGCATAGTGAATTCCTCCGCTTAGACATGATTGAATACGGGTTCTATTTTAAACCAAAAGCTGGGTTTGTACAAAAGAAACGATGGTTCCAGGCCAAAGCGCTGCCTGAAACGGGCAGAATGGCTTGGCTTGCCGGGGCCTTGAGGATTGACGTATTTCCGGCAATGAGTCAATAATGGGGTCAATGAGCCATATAAGACTATAGAGGAGAAAGACTAGAGGGAGTGTAGGCATGCTTGAAAAATACGGCCACGGCGGCGATTTGCTGACGGCGGCGGAATTGTACGGGGATGGCAGCGGCGGGGCTTTTCTTGATTTCAGCGCCAATATTAACCCGCTCGGCCCCCCGCCCGGCTTGCTGGAGCTGCTTCGGCATTCATTAACTGCCATAACGGCATATCCCGATCCCGGCCACCGCAGGTTAAAGTCTCTGCTGGCAGAGAGCCTGGGGATTCACGGGGACTGGATTACAGTGGGCAACGGGGCGGCGGAGTCCATGGCGCTGCTGCTGCTGGCTGCAGCGCCCCGCAGGGTGGGCGTTGTCGAGCCTTGCTTCTCCGAATACCGACAGCTCTCGGAGCAGTTCGGTGCTGAGGTGCTGTCCGTTCAGGGAACGCGGGAGCAGGAGTACCGGGCAAGCGTGGACAGCATCGCCGGGCTGCTGGAGCAGGTGGATCTGCTGTTCCTTGGACAGCCGAACAATCCGAACGGCGTCCAGTATGCGCTGGACGACCTGCGGCTGCTGGCGCAGAAGGCGGAGCGCTGCGGCACGGTTCTGGCGGTGGATGAAGCGTTCATCGACTTCATCCCCGAGGAGCGGCGGCAATCGCTGCTGCCAGAGCTTGGGGCGTACCGGCATACGGTGCTGATCCGCTCGATGACGAAGTTCTTTGCCATTCCGGGGCTGCGGCTGGGCTATACGATCGCAGCCCCGGAGCTTGCCGCGGCTATGACCGGCAAGCAGGTGTCCTGGAGCGTGAACGGCCTGGCTCTGCTGGCCGGGGAAGCTTGTCTGCGCAGCGGGCGCGAATATGAGGAGCGCACGCGCGGGCTGATTGCCGCAGAGCGCGAAGCGCTGCGGCAGGGTCTGCTGCGGCTCGGCTGCGAGGTGCCGCCGGGCGAAGCGAACTTCCTGCTGCTGGGCCTGCCCGCGCCGTGGAGCGCTGCGGCCCTGCAGGAGAAGCTGGGCCGCAGCGGCATCCTGGTGCGCAGCTGCGCCATGTATCCCGGCCTGGGGCCGGGGCACATCCGCGTTGCCGTCAAAGGCCGCGGGGACAACGCCCGCCTCCTCCGCCAGCTGGAGGAGACGCTGGCGGGCAGGAGTGTGAGAGGCTTGAAGGGGCTTGGAGCGGCAGAGTGAGCCGGAGCGCGGGGGAAGGTAACGGGTGGGGAAGTTTGGGGCTACCGCTCAACCGTTAAGTGGAATTAGTAAAACTAATTTGCTGGAATCTTTGCTGAAGCGGGCGCTAGTGGGAATTTCTCCAACTAATTCAGGCGAAATACCGTATATCGGCCGGTTAGGGCCGGATTAGGTTTACTTTTTCCAACTATTGCTTTCGGGAGAGAGGGCAGGCGCTGATTAGCAGGAGAAATTCCACTTATCATGGAGGGCGAGGAAGCTATTGTTAATAAATGCTGTGAGAGGAGTGTGATTAGTGTGAGTGAAGTACAACTTCCTTTTAGTTCTGGCGGCGGTATGGCTGCGTATCATTCCATCGTCTGGCCTGGACTTACGCTCGAATGGAAAAAGGAGCATCTGCTGCTGGAATTTCCGGCTGAAGCAGATGGGCTTTCGAGTGCGGTGTATGGCGGAGGGATGGTCCGGCTGAAGCGGGCGGTGAACCAGTTCGTCAGCCGTGATTATGAGTGCAGTAATCCGGTACGCGATATGGAGAATAAATTGCAGGAGTGGGGCTACCGGCTGGAGGGCTGCGCGGGCCTGATGACGGCTGTGCCGTTAGAGCATGCCGCCGTCGTGGAAGAGGATACCGGCTCGGCGGGGATTTTCTGCTGCGTGACCGCAGCTTCCGGCAATGCCGCGCGCGCCGGGGTAGAGCGCAGCGTGCTGGCGGCGTACCGCCCCGGCACGATCAACATCATGCTGGGCATTGACGGTCGCCTGACTCCGTCCGCGATGGTCAATGCCGTAATGACGGCAGCCGAAGCGAAGGCTGCCGCCCTGGCCGACCTCGGGGTCACCGATCCCGAGAATGGCCTGATTGCCACCGGCACAACGACCGATGCGGTCGTGCTGGCGGTAAGCGGAAGCCGCCGCTACGGGGCGGAGCATGTCTACGCCGGAACCGCCACCGACCTCGGCGGGGCCATTGGCCGGCTGGTGTACGCCGCTGTAACGGCCAGCCTCGCTTCAGTAAAGGCAGCCGGGCCGGTGAAGCCGCACAGTCCGGTCGCCGTGCCGGAGCCGGCGGGCTCCACGCTGGACCCGGCTCAGGCTGCATCAGCCCAGCCAGCGAAGCCGCACAGTCCGGTCTCCGCGCCAGAGCAGGCTCAGGCTGCGTCCTCGCAACCGGTAAGGAAGGGCAGCCAATGAGCGGTTTATGCTGCGAGCCGCTGCCGGGTGAAGCCCGGTGACAGTGGCTATTATACTGATTGCAGCCTATGTGCTGGACCGGATGATCGGCGATCCGCAGAGCCTGCCGCATCCAGTGGTACTCATGGGAAAGGCGATTTCTGCCACCCAGCGGTTGATCCGCCGCTTCTGTTCACAGCCGCTCGCTCTGAAGCGCGCGGGGGTGCTGCTCCCGCTGCTCGTAGCAGGCGGAGCCTGGGTGCTGACAGCAGCGCTGGTCTGGCTGCTGTCCCGGGTCTCGCCCTGGCTGGCCTGGGCGGCCGAGATCTGGCTGATCTCGACCACCATTGCCTCCAAGGGACTGGGGGATGCCGGGATGGCCGTGTACGCGGAGCTGCGCAAGGGAGATATCCCGGCAGCCCGCAGGGCGGTCGGCATGATCGTTGGCCGCGACACCACAAAGCTGGACAGCCCGGAAATTGTCCGCGGCACAGTGGAGACTGTAGCGGAGAATATCGTCGATGCGATTATATCTCCGTTGTTCTTTGCTCTGCTGGGCGGAGCGCCGCTGGCTATGGCTTACCGTGCGGTGAACACGCTTGATTCTATGGTCGGCTACAAAAACGACAAATACCGCGACCTCGGCTGGGCATCCGCCCGGCTCGATGATGTGGCAAATTACATACCGGCGCGGATTACAGCGCTGCTGTTAGTCTTCAGCGCCTGGCTGTTGCGGCTGGACTGGCGGAGCTGCTGGCGCATGGTGTGGCGCGATGCCCGCCTGCATCCCAGCCCGAACAGCGGCTATCCCGAATCGGCGGTCGCTGGAGCGCTCGGCATCCGCCTGGGCGGCGAAAATGTATACCACGGCGTGGCTTCGTTCCGTGCCTACATGGGTGATCCCCTGCGAACTATGGAGCCGGAGGATATCATCCTTGCTTCACGGCTGATGCTGCGCTCTTCTGCCATATTTGTCTGCCTGTGTGCAGCGGCAGCCTTGCTGTGGCACGGGATCGGAGGTTGAGCGGAGAAGATGGCCAATGACCGAGCCGCACCCGAATTTGGGCATGAACCGGACGCTGCGGTTGAATTGAAACCTGAGGATGAACTGTACATAGGGCATGAGCTATACCCAGGGCATGAACCGGAAATTGAACGCAAAGGTGAACTTGAGCTGGAACTGGTGCTTGTCCGCCACGGGTATACGCAGTGGAACAGGGAACGCCGCTATCTGGGCAGCATGGATCTGCCGCTGCTGCCGGAAGAGCGGGAGAAGCTGGCTGTACTAAGAGAACAGCCTGAGCTGACGGGAAGCTTCTGGCGTGTATACTGCAGCGATTTACGCAGATGCCGGGAAACTCTGGCCCTCATTGCCCCTTCACTGGAGCAAAGTGCCATCTATGATTCCCGCCTGCGTGAGACCGGCTTTGGCGAGTGGGAAGGCTGCACCTATGAGCAGTTGAAGGATAATCCCCACTACAGAAGCTGGATTGATGATCCGGCGGCGTATACACCGCCGGACGGGGAGTCTTGGGAGGCTTTTGCAGCCAGGCTGGAGCATTTCCTGGACGATTTGTACCGTGAGGCCGAAGCGGACGCAGCATCCCTCAAGAATTGTCCTAGGCAACGTGTGTTAGTTGTCACTCACGGGGGAGTGATCCGCCAGTTGACAGCCCGGTCCCAGGCTGGCGCCACCTTCCGTACGACAGCAGCTCCACCGCCGGGACAGGTGATGCCGATCATACTAAAGCGGCCAGCAGGCAGTTAGCCGCAGGCCGCTTTTCGCCGCTGGTGCTGGCTGACGCTTGACCTGATAACGCCGCTGGATGGCTAAACAGGAATGGCGGGCGGCTTGCCGCTCAGACAAGCTAACCTGCCAAAGAACCACCTCCGGAAGAAAATCCCGGGGCAGTGGTTCTTTTTTTACGGAGAAGACTGTGACATGATAGCTATGGGGGCGATTGAAGCATGTTCAAGGATTTCAAGCTGATTGCCGGTCGGCCGGTATATATTCAGGTCAAAGATTATATGAAGCAGTTGATCATCAAGGGCGCCCTCCAGGGGAATCAAAAGCTGCCGTCCACACGCGAGCTCAGCCTCCTGCTGAACGTAAGCCGCAATTCGATCATCTCCGCCTATGCGGGGCTTGAGGATGACGGTTTTGCCTATGCGATGCGGGGGCAGGGAAGTTATGTGTCACCCGCCGCCACCCAGATGGAGCCGGAAGCCTCCGGCTGGACTCTGGACTGGAAGGAACGGTTAAGCAGCACGGCGAAGCTGGCCGAGGAACTGGATATTATGAAGCGCGGGATTCGCGCGGAGAAGGGCACGATTTCTTTTACCAGCATTGCGCCCGATGAAAGTCTGTTCGATCTGGACAATGTGAAGCGGGCGTTTCTTACGCGCATGTCGGTGGAAGGCAATGTTCTGCTGAACTATGGCTATGCCAAAGGGTATAAGCCTTTAATAGACTATTTGCGGCAATATATGGAGCATAAGGGCGTGGACACGCGCGGCAAGGATTTTCTGATTACGAACGGGTTCACGGAAGCTTTTGATGTGGTGCTGTCTGCGCTTGGCCGCAAGGCCGGGGCGGTGCTCTGCGAGAATCCGACGCATCATACGGCAATTAAGAATATGAAGCTGCACGATTTTGAAATAACGGGTGTCGCGATGGAGCGGGATGGCATCCATTTGGGGGAGCTGAAGAAGGCGCTGGAGCAGCGTGAATATGATTGCGCGTATTTTGTTCCTTCCTACCACAACCCTACAGGTATCGTAATGTCCCCCGAGAAAAGACAGCGGCTGATGAAGCTGATGGCGGAGTACAAAGTACCGGTGATCGAGGACGGCTTCAATGAGGAGCTGCGGTATTCGGGTTCGCATGTAGCCCCTCTGATTGCAGCGGCGGGCGGCGGTAACAGCGTAATTTATCTGGGGAGCTTCTCCAAGGTGCTGTTCCCCGGGCTGCGGGTAGGCTGGGTGCTGGCGGATCAGGAGCTGATCTATTATCTGGAGAGCGTTAAGCGGGCGCGCTGCATTCACACCTCGACGCTGGATCAGTCCATTTTGTATCAATACCTGCTGGGCGGCAATCTGGAGAAATATCTGAAGCGGGCCAGAATGGAATATAAACGCAAATACGAGCTGACCCTGGCCTGCTGTAAGGAATATATTCCGTATGCCTCAATCACCGGGGATGGCGGACTGCATCTTTTTATAACGTTTGAGGAGGGCTTCAGCACGAGAGAGCTGCTGGCGGCGTGCCGGAAGCAGGGGGTTATTTTTACGGCGGGAGATATCTTTTATACGAATGGGCAAGGGCAGAATACACTGCGGCTAGGCTTTTCCAGGGTGGCTGATGAGAATATCCGCAAGGGCATTGAGATTATCGGCAGAACAGCACGGCAATTACTGGGATGAAGAGGGGTTTTGAGGATGATAAAAGTAGGCGTAATTATGGGTGGAGTATCCTCTGAATATGAGGTGTCGCTGAATACGGGCAGAGAAATGCTGAAGCACCTGGACCGCAGCAAATATGAGGGTGTGCCGGTGGTCATCCATTCAAGGGAAGAGCTGATTGAGGGTGTAAAAGGCCTGGATTTCGCGCTGCTGGCCCTCCACGGCGCCTATGGTGAGGACGGAACGGTGCAGGGAACGCTGGAAACGCTGGGCATTCCTTATTCCGGAAGCGGTGTGCTCGCAAGCAGCCTGTGCATGGATAAACATCTGACCAAAACCGTTCTCGCCAGCAAAGGCATTCACACCCCGGCCTGGCTGTGTCTGGACCGCATGGAGGATTTATCGCTGGAAGCAGTGGAGCGTCTCGGGTATCCGGTGATGGTCAAACCGAATTCGGGCGGCTCCAGCATTGGGATGACCAAGGTGAACAGCAGCGCGGAGCTGCGGAGTGCGGTGGAGAAGGCTTTTGCCGTTGACCGCTCGGTGCTGATTGAAGGCTATACCGTTGGCGAGGAAATTACCTGCCCGATTCTCGGGGGAAAGCTGCTGCCCATCATTGGCATCCGTTCGCTGGGGGCCGACTGGTTCGATTACAGCGCCAAATATGAGCTGGGCGGAGCGGAGGAACGGGTAATCCGGCTGCCTGCAGAGCTTGAAGAACGGGTGAGCGCGGCGGCGCTGGCCTGCTACCAGGCGCTGAGATGCACGGTGTACGCGCGGGTGGATATGCTGGTTAAGGACGGCGTTCCTTATGTGCTGGAAGTGAACACATTGCCGGGAATGACAGAAACGAGCCTGCTGCCGAGAAGCGCGCTTGCGGCCGGATATACCTTCAGCGGGCTGCTGGATGAAATTATCTCCGGCTCGCTTGCGGAACGGCGGGGGACGGTGGAACAAGAAAAGCAAGGAGTGATCAGTTATGGATAAACAGCATACATCCCTGATGATGAACAGGAGCTCTCTGCCAAGGGAGCAGATTGCTCCGCGTGTACGGGAGATTGCGCCTTCGGGCATCCGCGCTTTTTTTGATCTTACTGCCGGTAACAACGACATTATATCGCTTGGTGTAGGCGAGCCGGATTTCACCACGCCCGAGCATGTGAGGGCAGCTTGTGTCCGCGCCTTGAACCGGGGGGAGACGATGTACACCCCCAATGCCGGACTGCCGGAGCTGCGGGAGGAGATTGCCCGCTACCAGCAGATGAGCTTCGGACTATCGTATGATCCCATGAATGAGGTGATGGTAACAGTGGGCAGCAGTGAAGCGCTGGATCTTGCGCTGCGCGCATTCACCGCTCCGGGGGATGAAATTATCATCCCGGCTCCAAGCTACATTGCCTATTCTCCTATCGCCTATATCAACGGAGGAACGCTGGTGGAGGTCGAAGCAAGCGCGGAGCAGGGCTTCAAGCTGACCGCCGAAGCGCTGCGCAAAGCGATCACCCCGCGCTCCAAGCTGCTGATGGTGAACTTCCCGAATAATCCTACGGGGGCTGTAATGTCATACGAGGACTGGCTTCCAATTGCCGAAATTGTAAAAGATAACAATCTGATTGTGCTGTCAGATGAAATCTATGCCGAGCTGACCTATGACAGCAGGCATGTCAGCATCGCCTCGCTGCCCGGAATGAAGGAGCGGACGATTGTGATCAGCGGCTTCTCCAAAGCCTTCGCCATGACCGGCTGGCGGGTCGGCTATGCCTGTGGTAACCATGAATTGCTGGCCGCGATGCTGAAAATTCATCAGTATACCGCCATGTGCGCACCTGTGCTGGGCCAGATTGCCGCGATCGAATCGCTGCGTCATGCGCTGCCGGACAAGGACAGCATGAAGGAATGCTTCAGACAGCGCCGTTCGCTGTTCGTTGAAGGGCTCAGATCCATCGGGCTGCATTGCCATGAGCCGCAGGGGGCGTTTTACGCCTTTCCTTCCATCGGGCATACCGGAATGAATTCGGAGGAATTTGCTCTTCGCCTTCTGCGGGAAGCAGGGGTTGCCGCTGTGCCGGGCCATGTGTTCGGAACAGGCGGCGAAGGCCATATCCGCTGTTCCTACGCGGCTTCCACGGCGAAGCTGACAGAGGCGCTGGAGCGGATGGAAAGCTTCATGAAGGTAAAAATGTAATTGTAAGATCATTCTCAATCCCCTATAATCCTTAAGGAAGAAATAGGGGGATGTGACGAAATAGCTGGCGCAGCCGCAGCGGAGGGCCCTCTTCTTCAGAGAAGGGGGCCCTCCGCTGTATTATCGCTGTAGCTTTATTTGTGAAGAACAGTAAGAACAAACAGGAGGTTATATTATGATTTCAGCTATAAAAGAAATAACAGGGCGGATTACTCCGCCGGATGAACAGGCCGCAGCGCGGGCCGTGCTCCGCCTGAACAGTCTGACCAAGCCGCCGGGAAGCCTCGGACGGCTGGAAGCGCTGGCCATACGGCTTGCCGGCATCTCGGGGAGCGAGAAGCCCAGCTATGGGAAGCGCACCGTTGTTGTAATGGCTGCCGATCACGGCGTCTGCTGCGAGGGGGTCAGTGCCTTTCCGCAGGAGGTTACGGTGCAGATGGCTTACAATTTCCTGAGCGGCGGAGCGGCGGTCAACGTGCTGGCCCGCCAAGGCGGGGCAAGCGTGCAGTTCGTGGATATCGGCATCAATGCTGAGCTTGAGCACCCGGATTTGATCAACCGCAAGGTGCGGCGCGGGACGGATAATATGGCAGTAGGTCCGGCAATGAGCAGGGAAGAGGCTGTTCAGGCGATCCTGGTCGGGGTGGATGTAGCCCGGGAAGCGGTGAAGAACGGGACGGAGATTTTTATCACCGGTGAAATGGGAATAGGCAATACTACGGCGAGCGCGGCGGTTCTGTGCGCACTGGAGGGCATCTCGCCGGAGGCTGCTGTCGGAAGCGGAACCGGAATCAACAATGAACGGCTGCGGCACAAAATTGAAGTCGTGGAGCGCACGCTGCGGGTGAACACTCCCGATCCGGCAGATCCGATTGATGTGCTGTCCAAGGTGGGAGGCCTGGAAATCGCCGGACTGGCGGGGCTGATTCTTGGAGCGGCTGAGGCCCGGGTTCCCGTCATTCTCGACGGCTTCATCTCCGGTGCGGCTGCGCTGCTGGCGAAGGCGCTTGCGCCGGAATCGGTGAATTATATGATCGCCTCCCATGTGTCGGATGAGCAGGGCCACAAGCTGATGCTGGACAAGCTTGGACTGGAGGCGCTGCTTGATCTTGGACTGCGGCTGGGCGAGGGTACGGGGGGCGCGCTTTGTCTCCATCTGATTGAAGCGGTCAGCCGCGTCATGACAGAAATGGCGACCTTCGAAAGTGCCGGAGTCTCCGGGGCTGAGGGGAAATGAGCATCCTTGTAACGGGGGGCGCACGCAGTGGAAAAAGCGGCTTCGCCGAGCGGCTGATCCTTTCCCTAGCGGATCAGGCGGTGTATGTGGCTACCGGACAAGCCTTCGATGAAGAGATGAAGGCGCGGATTGCCCTGCACCGCAAGCTTCGCGAAGAGGGCGGCGGTGCTTGGGAGACGCTGGAGGAGCCGTATGATCTGCCTGCGCTGCTGGACCGGCTCTCCGGGGGCAAGGCCGTGCTTGTGGATTGCCTGACGCTGTGGCTCTCCAATGTGCTGCTGGCTGTGGAGGATCAGAAGGACAGACAGGAACGGGTGGAGCGGGAAATTGCCCGCCTGGAGCAGAGTGTATCGTCCTTTCAGGGTACGCTGGTGCTGGTGACGAACGAGGTGGGCGACGGCATTGTGCCGGAATATGCGCTTGGCCGGCTGTACCGGGATTTGGCCGGCCGGATGAATGCGCTGCTGGCCCGGATTAGCGGGCAGGTCTTTCTGGTTACCGCCGGCATCCCGATTGAGCTGAAAAGCAGGGAGTACCTGTTATGAGCGTGCGGGGAGATGCTGCCGCCGCCTTTCAGTTTCTATCGCGGTTCCCGGTCAAGGGAGACGCGGATTTCTCGCCTGAGCTGCTGCAGCGCAGCGTGGTGTATTACCCGCTCGTTGGCGCAGCCATCGGGCTGAGCGCAGCGCTTGGCGCAGGTATGGCAGCCTGGCTGCTGCCGGCCTGGCCTGCTGCCGTGATCACGCTCATCCTGTGGGTGGGGCTGACCGGTGGCCTGCATCTCGACGGCTGGATGGACAGCGCCGACGCGCTGCTCAGCTACCGCACGCGCGAGCGGATGCTGGAGATCATGAAGGACAGCCGCGTAGGGGCCATGGGAGTGCTGGCCTGCGTGCTGCTCCTGCTGCTGAAGGCCTCGCTGCTGGCGGCATTTATCGAAGGCGGCTCCTATGCGGAGCTGCCGCTGCTTCTGCTGCCGCCGGTCTGGAGCCGCTGGTACATGGTGCGGGCCATGGCCCGCTTCCCGCTCGCCCGCGGCAATGAAGGGCTGGCCGCCAGCTTCGGCGGGCTGCCTGCCCGGCAGGAGCGGCGCACGCTGCTGCTGGCGGCGCTGCTCACGCTGGCCGCGGCCGCCGCGCCGCTGGCGCTTGGCGCGGGAAGCGCCTGGCCGCTGCTGCTGGCTGCGGCCATCCTGGCGCCGGTCGCCGCGCTGGCCTGCGGCACGCTTGCGGCGCGGCGGATCAGCAGCCGGCTCGGCGGGCTCACCGGCGATGTGTACGGCGCGCTGAACGAGCTGCTGGAGGCGCTGCTCCTGCTTTTGCTGGTGCTGCTTCAGCATAATCTCTAGCGCGCCGGAGCGTGCCACCCCGGAGCCGGATGAACCCCGGCTCCTCCAAATAACAACTGCTTCGCCAATACCCCGGCAGCAGGAAGAAAGCAGGGCAATCGCTTACGAAATGAACCGCGAAATTGAATGAAGTGGAAAAAGGAAACCTAATTTGCGAATTTCACCGATTTTTTGGTGAATAGGTGGAAAAAGTAGACTTGATTCTCTCCATTTCCCCCCATTCAGTGATTTTAGAAGGAAATAAGTGGATTTTTTCCCACTACCATCCCGGGGGAGTTCGCTCAGCGGGATGAAGTGGAGAAATTCCACCTCAGTTACCTGGTAGATAGGCAATCGCTTACGAAATCATTGATTCCGATTGCCTTGAGGAAGAAAGCGAGGAGGCTTGACATGAAAGAACAAGCCGCAACAAGAGAGTCTGCGCCAGTCCTGATGATTCAGGGAACGGCCTCGGATGTCGGCAAGAGCCTGGTGACCGCAGCAATTGGGCGGATTATGACCCGGGACGGCTATCGCACGGCCCCCTTCAAGTCGCAGAACATGGCGCTGAATTCCTATGTCACCGAGGACGGCAAGGAGATTGGCCGCGCCCAGGGCATGCAGGCTGAAGCATTTGGCATTACTGCCACCACGGACATGAATCCGATACTGCTGAAGCCCTCGGGCGAGATGAGTGCGCAAATCGTGGTCCACGGCGTGCCGCACATGGCGCTTAGCGCGCGGGAATACCGGGAGAAATTCCTCCCGGAAGCCAAAGAGACGGTGATGGAAGCGCTCGGGCGGCTGCGGGAGACTTATGATGCCGTGCTGATGGAGGGGGCAGGCAGTCCGGCTGAGATCAATCTTAAGGCCCGGGATATCGTCAATATGAATCTGGCGGGCTGGGCGGACGCACCGGTGCTGCTGGTCGCCGATATTGACAGAGGCGGTGTGTTTGCTTTCCTGGTGGGTACACTGGAGCTGCTGGAGCCGCATGAGCGGGCTAGGGTCAAAGGCTTTATTATCAATAAATTCCGTGGCGACCTGTCGCTGCTGCAGCCCGGACTGGACTGGCTGGAGCAACGCACAGGCATACCAGTGCTTGGGGTTCTGCCTTTTCTGCCACGCTTGCGGATTGAAGCCGAGGATTCCGTAGTTCTGGAAGGAACCTCGGGGCGGCTGCGCGCAGAGCACGGCAAAGAACTGGATATCGCGGTTATCCGCTATCCGAGAATTTCCAACTTCACCGACTTTGATCCGCTGGCGGACGAGCCGGACACTGCTGTCCGTTATGTGACCACATCTGACGAGTTGGGCACACCGGACGCCATCATTCTGCCGGGGACCAAAAATACGGCGGCTGATCTGGATTACCTGAGGGAGCAGGGCTTCCCTGAGGTGATTGCCGCCGCGCTGGAACAGGGAACTATGCAGCTCGCCGGAATCTGCGGCGGATACCAGATGCTGGGCCGGAAGCTGCTTGATCCGTTCGCCGTAGAAAGCGCTGAACCTGGCGAGAAAGAGGGGCTTGGGTATTTGCCGCTGTCCACATCTTTTCTGCAGGAGAAAACCACGGTGCGTGCCAGCGGCAAGCTGGCTCAGGAGCATCCGCTGCAATTGGCGGAACCGGCTGCCGGAGAGGCGGCAGGAATCTCTGTTGACGGGTACGAGATCCATATGGGAACGACCACAAACCATAATTCCACACCCGTTAGAAGCCTCTTTATGCTGCACGGACCGGAGGGGGAAATGATGCCCGAAGGCTGGGGAACGCCGGATGGACGGATCTGGGGAACTTATCTGCACGGATTGTTCCATAATGATGAACTGCGCAGAGCCTGGCTTGACGGCCTGAGGGTATCCAAAGGACTTGCGCCCCTCACAAACACCTTCTCGTCAGAAGCCCTTCGTGAACAGGAGTTTGACCGGCTGGCGGATGCGGTGAGTGCGAACCTTGACATGAAAGCCATTTATGGGATCATGGGGTTAACGCGAAAAGGGGGCTGAGCATGGTCATAGCAATTCTGCTGTTCATTGTTGCCGGTCTGGCCGAAATCGGCGGCGGCTATCTGGTCTGGCTGTGGCTGCGGGAATCGCGGCCGCTCTGGTACGGGGTGGTAGGAGCCCTGATTCTGGTTGCCTATGGCATCATTCCCACGCTGCAGAAATTTCCTTCCTTTGGCAGAGTGTATGCCGCCTATGGCGGTGTATTCATTGTGCTGGCTGTGCTGTGGGGCTGGCTTGTGGATAAAAAAACGCCGGATCTCTACGACTGGCTTGGGGCCGGCATTTGTGTAATCGGCGTGTCGGTTATTCTGTGGGCGCCAAGACACTGAGCAGCAGCGGCAGATCCCTTTGACTCCGCTGCTGCTGCAGTTTTCCGCCGAAATCGTCCTCAGGGTGCTGCGCGGCGGCTTGACTGGTGCAACTACAAAAAACGGGTGCCGTCCTTCATCAGGAACGGCACCCGTTTTTGTATAAGGAGCTTATTCGCGCCGGTTAAATCTTGAACTGCTGCACAGCCTTCTGCAGCTTCACAGCCTGCTCATACAGATGCTCTACAGTCTGTGCATGGACTTCCAGTTCCTGACGCTGGCGTGAGGAGTTGCCGGTAAGTGTATCTGCATTCTCCTGCGACTTCGCAGTAATCTGGGCGGTTTCTTCCACAGAGGCGCTGACCTCTTCGGTTCCGGCCGAGATTTGCTGTGTAGCAGCAGATACGGACTGAACGCTGTGGTTGATGCTCTGAATAAGAACAAGCAAATGACTGAAGGCATTTCCGGCTTCCGCCGCTTTATCGACTCCCGAAGCAACCTCCGAGTTAACGTGGTTCATCTCCTCAACCGAGCGGTTCATGTCCTCCTGCAGGCTGAGCAGGAATTCACGGATCTGTTCATTGGATTCCTTGGACTGCTCGGACAGCTTGCGGACCTCTCCGGCAACTACAGCGAAGCCGCGGCCATGCTCGCCGGCGCGCGCCGCTTCGATGGAGGCGTTAAGCGAGAGCATTTGAATCTGCTTCGTAATTTCGGTGATTCCCTGAACAACCTCACCGATTTGCAGGGAGCGTTCATTCATGATGCGGAACTGCTCCACTGACTTCATTGAAGCCTGCTGAACCTGGCGCATTTGATCTACAGCGCTTTGCGCGATGTCATTGCCGCCGGTGGCTTCTTGGGAGGCTTCACTGATCTGCTCGGTAACCTCTCCCGCCGCCGAAGCGATGTGCTGGATGCCGATGTTGATCTCGTCCATCGCCCGGGAATTATCCTTCGCACTGCTCGCGATGGCGGAGCTGCCTTTGCCGATTTCCACAACGGATAAGGTGGACTGCTCGGCCATCTCGTTCAGAATATCGGTACGTTCCTTCAAATCATTAGAATCTGCAACCACGACAATGGAGGTATCCAGAACATGGCTGATCATTTCCTTAAGCCGCTGGCTCATGGTCCGGAAGCTCTCAGCGAGCTGTCCGACTTCGTCGCTACCCTTGATCTCAAGCTGCTGGGTGAAATCGCCTTCGGCCAGCTTGTTGCTGTAAGCTGCGAGCTGTGTAAGCGGACGAGTGATTCGGCGGCTCATCAAAAAGGCGGAGCTCAAGCCAACTACCAGCACGAGCAAAGTGATTCCGGTACTGGTCCAGAGAATGCTTTGCATTTTATCTTCGACAAAACCGACATCCGAACTAACTCCGATGACCATCGTTGAACCGGGAACTCCAACATACGCGGTCTTATGTACGCCATGACTGTCTTTATAAATTTCGCTCAAACCGGCCCTGCCCTTGGAGGCTTGCACCATGGCGGACTGTACTTCAATGCTCTCATCGGCCTTGAGCTGCGCTCCTTGATCTGCGGCAAGCACGGTAGCTTTGTCTTCCTTCAGATTAATGAGGAAGATTGTCTCCACATCATGCTGTTTTCTTTTATCCTGAAAATAGGATTCGAGCGTTGTTCTTGACTGTTCGTTTTTGCCCAGAGTCTGCTGTGCACGCGTCGCATTCATATTTTTATAGGTATCCTGGGCTGCGGCGGTCAGAATCTTGTTGATCTGCGGCATTACGTAGCTGTTGATCGTATTGATGGATATGAAATAAAAGCTGACACTCAGTAAAGCAGACGACAGTAGCAGAACGACGAACAGCAAAAGCGTAAATTTACGGCTGATTGATTTCTTGAATTGAACCATATCATTCTCTCCTTTATCATTGAATGCATCCTCCCATGCCAGTGCTTATATGCCAGGCAAGCAGCAATATACTCCAAAGGTGTAGGTCATATATCAAGCTATTGTTCCGGGAATGTGACTGATAACTATTCTATAGAATTAACCCCCGGTTGAATAGTGAAAATTTAATTAATAGCTCAGAATTTTCAGAAAAAAATGAATAATTGACGAATACTTTACCTGTTTTGCGAAAAAAAAAGATCATGTCAGATATCCTTGAAAATTGAAATTTTCATAGCATGTTAGCTTCTCTTGTGGTAGAGTAGTAATGTTTTGGTCTAAACAGCCTGAACACCGCGGTTCGTAACCATCCCGCGTAAACAAAACTAGGGGGCTTGTGAAATACATGTTTAATTTGCTTTGGGGTATTTTATTTGTTGTGGTCAATTTTGGCTTCTATTTGCTCTGCTACCGGCTGTTCGGTAAAAAAGGGCTGTACGCCTGGGTAGGTGTTGCAACGGTTATCGCCAACATTCAGGTAGCCAAAACTATTGCCATGCCGTTTGATATCGTTATGACACTGGGCAATACGATGTACGTCACACTGTATATGACCAGCGATTTGCTGAATGAGAAATACGGGCGCGCGGAGGCGCGGAATGCAGTATGGTTTGGCTTTTTCACCCTGCTGATGACTACAGTGATCATGCAGATGGTGCTGAAGTTCGAGCCGCAGGAAACGGATATTGCCCAATCCTCGCTGCAGACCATTTTCGGTCTGATGCCACGGCTTGCGCTGGGCAGCCTTACCGCTTATTTTGTCAGCCAGTTCCTCGACGTACGCTTGTACTCATGGATTCGGGGCTATTATGGAAGTCCGCGCCAGATGTGGATTCGCTCCAATGGCAGCACGATGGTCAGCTCTTTTGTAGATACGCTGATTTTCTGCACCATTGCATTTGCCGGGACCTACGATTTGCGGGTATGGACGGAGATTCTGCTGACCACCTATATAGTAAAATTCCTCTTGACCGGGGCAGCAACGCCGATTCTGTACATTGCCCGCTCCTTCCGGTTTGCGGAGGATGAACAGAAGGTTCATCAAGCTTCGGATAATCACGGCGTTATGCCTATGTAAAATAACAGAAAAAGCAGCAGTCCGCCCCGACAGGGGAAGGATGCTGCTTTTTTTGTTGTACAGATATGCAGTGATAAAGGCAAAGGCAGCTTATGTAAACTGTCTGTTACTTAGCCGCGCCTATAAATGCAGCACCGTCAGCTCTTTCGGAAAGCTTGTCAGCGTCTGCGGGCCTTCAGCGGTAATAAATACGTCATCTTCGATACGCACTCCGCCGAGATTCGGCACATAAATTCCCGGCTCTATGGTAAATACATTGCCGTTCTCGATAATGTCCTCATTCAACCCGTGAAGAGAAGGATACTCATGCGTGTCCATGCCAAGGCCGTGTCCGACCCGGTGCATGAAATAAGCGCCGTAGCCGGCAGCTTCAATAACTTCCCGCGCTGCGCGGTCTACAGAGCCGAACGTTGCTCCCGCCCGGGAAGCGGCAATGCCGGCTTCATTGGCAGCAAGTACCGTATGGTAAATTTCAGCCAGCTTGGAGTCTGTTTCTTCTACGGCAAAGGTACGGGTAATGTCGGAGGCATAACCTGCGGCATATACGCCAAGATCGAACATCAGGAAATCTCCCGGCTGGATGATGCGGTCGCCCGGCACACCGTGCGGCAGGGCGGTCTTCGGACCGGAGAGCACCATTGTATCAAAAGAGGGGCCGGCGGCTCCGACCTTTTTCATCTGATATTCCAGTTCGGCGACCAGCTCGATTTCGCTTACCCCATCTTTGACATGCGTAAGCCCGCGGCGGAGAACCTCCTCCACCAGCTCGGCGGCATGCTTCATCCGGCTGACTTCTTCAGGTGTTTTCTTGGCGCGCATGGCCCGCAGTAGATGGCCGATATCATTGAAGCGGTCTGCAGGAACCGCCGCAGCCAGTTGCTCGTAGCGGCTCACGGAGAAATGCTCCTTCTCGATGCCAATCGTTCCGGGCTTTGTGCCGCCAAAACAAGCTTTAAGCAGCTCGTAAGGATTGTCCGTATCGCTGTGCGTCAGAATCTTCGTTACCTCTGAGGCGGCATGCGCCGCTTCAGCGTCCAGCGCCGGAACAATCAATACCGGTTCCTCGCTGCGAATCAGCAGCAGTCCCAGAAAACGCTCATGCGGATTACTGGCAAACCTGGTCAAATAATACACATGCTTCGGATCGGTAACGAGCAGCGCATCCAGGCCCCCGCCCGCCATTCCTTGCTCCAAGGTGGATAGAGCTTCATTCATTTCAGTAATTCCCCTTTCAGATTCACGTTACAAAGCAACGTTCTCATTATAGATCATAACCCTGCAGGGTGCACGTACAAGCAGGAGAAGTTGCTGGCTGCGTCCGGGCATCTGATTTTGCTGAATCTAACGTGCGTATAAATTAGAGAGAATCATACATTTATTTGCATATTCATGAAGTCCTACAACTTAAGTCCCGCCTTTATTTTGGGGATGCTGGCGAATTGTAACAAAATATCTTTTTTTACGATAAAATATGAGAATTTATAACAGGAATTGATTGACATCAACTAGGTCCTTGGGTAGGATTCCACTATGTCTATCTAATTTTGACAATTCTGCTGGGGGAAAAGTCATGGGTAGAATTATACTATCATGAGGAAAAGGAGACAGCTATGTATTCAAAAAGGTTGAGAAGTACAGTTTCGCTATTATTGGTTTTCATGTTGTCCTTTATGGGTGTGCTGGAGGTATCGGCGGCATCCTTGAAAGCGGGGGTGGTGTCCTCCGAGAAGACGCTGGACGGTAATCAAAAGATCTCCGTGAACAGTGTACTGGATGTTACCTATGGAGATTATAAGACACTTAATACGGTGAAGTTCTCACTTCTTAAGGATGGGAATGAGGTAGCCAGTCAGACGAAGTGGAAAAACCAGGTAGAACGTCTGTCTGCGACAGATTCAGTGTACTCGGTCTATTATTCCGGCATCGCTTTTGAGGGGCTGAAAGCAGGGGAGGAATACACTCTGCAGGCAGAGTATCAGGGGCAGTCAGGGAAGGTAGTTACAGATCCCCAGAGCATTAAAGTTCCTGCTTCAACTAAGATTCAAGTTGTCGTAGAACATATGGCAAAAGATTCGGATACATACGTGGAAGCCGCTGCGGGGGAAGTTCGCAGTGATGATAAGAGCATTAGAGTCTCGTTCTTAAGCAATGGGGTGCCGCTGGCAAACGAGAGAATTGAAGTACGGGCGTATGCTAAATATTATAATGGCTTTGTCACCAATGCATCGGGTCAGATCGAACTGGCTGGCAAAGCAGATTCCCCATTGGCTAACTCTGTCCTGATAATTTCTGTTAAGTCAGGAACGGATAACTATGAGGTCACGCCTTTGTATATCACCGACAAGCAGCAGGCAGGGACATATACAGCAGCTATCCGTTACCTTGATAAGGAAGGCAATCTGATACGCCAGAGCTATGATAACACTAGCTGGCCAAACGGCGTTGTTCAAAGATTGGGGGGTTCCGGACTAGATGTGCTGGTACTAAAAACAGCCGGAGTGTCGGGGGATTACAAAACACTTATTAAAGCCGTGAACAATGAAACGTATATGTTCCATACGAGCCAATCGGCGCTTTACTCCGCCGTAGACGGAAGTCATCTTGCTATTATCCAGAATGGCAGTGACTACAGCCGCTTGAACCTTCAGTACTCTTGGGATGGAGCACCTTTAGAGGTGAAATCCATTTCTATTACAACAAATAATCACTATAAACAGCACAGCAGCTCAAGTATCTTCCAGGATATAGCTGCAAATGTTATATACGTTAAGAAAGGCCTGGAATATGATATCGCAGCCGTTGCAGCCATTCCTGGGACTAGCGGCAGGGTTGTTTTGCATCATCAGGTAAAGCCGGATGAATCGGTTAGTAACATAGAATATGTAGCCAAGTCTGAGGATTTTAGTGCGCTGAAGCTCCAGGTGCCGGATCGCGGACAAGGTCAAGGGCAGGTAAAGGTATCTTATTTAAATAACAAATTGAACTACAACCAGGCTAGTGGATCTGTGCCGTCAGCAGATTCTATCTTGTACGTTCACAAAGGGGAAGAAATTCACCGTCTGACTGCGGCAACAACAGTCGGAAATGCAGGCAACAGCAACTATACGAATCAGGTTGTTCTGAAGTCCTTCTTCACCCCAACAGACAATGAGTATTCCCTTAAGGCTGGAAGCAGCTACAATTCGCAGATTATTCTGAAAGTGCTGGGCTCGAATTATTATGCTCAGGATGAAATCCGCAACCAGATCGTTCTGGGTGAGAATCTGGAAATGCGGGTGGTTATGTCTGACGAGAATCAGAATGCTCTTGATTTGAACGGCAACTACCGAATTCAGATTCTGGATGCAGACGGAGCCATTGTTGAAGAGAACTCGCTTTCTTGGACAACTGAAGAAAAGGATGGCCTCCTCAAACGCATTGACAAACGGGAATGGAAACCTGTGAAGTCAGGAGACTATAAAGTCCAGTTCGTCCCTTATGTCTATCAGAATGGCGGATATGTGAAGGGTGAGGTTCTTGCTGAAGCCCAGTTGCGGGTTTTACCGAAGCAAGAGCTGGAAGTGGAAATCCGTGATAAAGCAGGTAAGCTGGTTGACTTGGTGAACAAACCTTATCTAACAGTTGATCAGGCCGGAAAGATTACCTTCACCGTACGTGAACATACAACTGGGGCTGTAGGCAAAGCTCTGCCGGGCGTGAAAATTACACGCTATGGCAAAGAAGTGGGAGTGACCGATGCAGAGGGTCAATTCACGCTCCCGGCAAGCGAAAGCTCCTATCTCGGAGAGTTTTTCTTCGAAAAATCCGACTACCTGTCCAAAACAGTATCGGTAGCCGTTATAGATCCAAAATCGCAATCCGTAATACGGGTCCGGGGACTGGATAAGCCGGAAGGAGCATATGCCGGTGGAGTGCCGCTGGATTATGCCTACGTACAGGCTAGAATCAAGAAAAACGACGGAACTACCATTCATCAATCCCAGTTTATCAACATTGACGATCAGCAGGCTTTCCTTATTGTAGAAGCACCTTCGGTTGTCGGTGTAGACTTCATGCGCTATAACCGCAGCAATATGGGAGTTGAATCCAAATACGGATACTACATGTACGGTTCTGTGCAAACAGCGCCGGGCAAGGAATATTCACTGGTGCTTGATGCAAGAGATGCTCTCCAAGAGGTAAGTAAAGTCAATCTTACGGAGTATATGGAGGAATTATCCCTTATCCGTAAAGGCTTGTCCGGCGTGGATTATGTTCCTTACGTAATTGACAGTAACAAAAGTGACCAGAACTACTTTTATGCTACTGAGGGAACCTACAGCGTATTGGCCCATACGAACGGAGACACTTTTATTTATCGTGATAATGTAGTGATTACCGCAGGGGATAATACATGGATCTATAATGATTCGGCTAGCGATCTGGCTACTGTGGTTGCACCGGAATCAGGAAGCATCTACACTGTGGATTACATCACAGCAGCTCAATCGAAGCTTAGAGGTTATGCTTATGATGCCACACAGGTTCAGTTGACGCCTGGCGAAGTTATTGTGAATTTAGACCAGATGATCGGCAGCCTGGAATACCAATATAATATTCGCTTATCAGGAAATACGCTCAAAGCAGGAAAGTTCACCGAGTTGAGTCCCGGCGCAATTGCCGGACTGGACATCGTTGGACTCCAGAATGGAAAATTGGTCCGCAGCAGCTCCTATAACTGGCTGAAGGTTGGATTGGTTGATACAGCAGGCAATGCGATTGGCCAACTGTCCAAACCAAGAATCCTGGTTACCAGCTATGGTTCATCCAGCGGTCATACTACTATTAATCCGGAGGCCGGTTCCTACATCATTGAAGATGAAGCGGGAAACAAGCTATATGAAGGAAGCTCATTAAGCTATCCATTGAATGCCTCCGTAACGTTGAAGGACGGAAGTTATGTAATTAAAGCAAACATTACTATCAATGGACAGAGTTATAGCCTGAACAAAAAATTCGTACTGGAAACGAAAGAGGGCACAGTAGTAGATCCGGGAACCACTCCTCCAGGTGAAGATTTGGATAATGGCGGAAGCACACCTGGAAATGGAGCGAATCCCGGAAACGGAACAAATCCCGGCGGAAGCAATGGCGGCACAGGCGGCGGTACAGTTACAACTCCAACACCAACCCCGGCGCCGAATGCAAGCGTAAATGAACAGAACACTAAGCTTCAGGATTTGGTGAAGAATACAGCCGGAACACCGGCAGAACGGGCGGCCGTAGCTCAAAGCGCACTGAGCAGCATTGCTAATTCGCTCAAATCCGTAACAACGCCTCAAGAAGCTGAGAAGAACAGCAAGAGCCTGTCTCAAGCCTTGGACAGTGCTGCCCAATTGCTCGCAACCATTCAAGATCCGGCAGAGAAGCAGAAGATTGTCAGCTCCATCAATGAGCTTGTAGGCAGTGCTCCTTATGTGCTGAATCATCTGGACACAGGTGAGAAGGCTGTTGCCTTTGCACAGACGCTGATACAGAATGCAGCGGCAGTGTTGAACAACGCACAGGGTGTCGCTGCGGCGGATATCCAGCAAATCAAGAGTGGCGTGGTATCTTCCAGCCAGGCGGCTCTGAACAAAGCGGGCGAAGTAACAATCGCCAAGGAAAATGTGACTGTAGCGGGGAACTCCGTCTCATCGCAATTGACAGAAGATTTGGTCAGCAAACAGATTGAAGCCTCCAAGAAGGCTCTGGCTGCTGTATCAGAGGAGCTGACAGCCAAGCTCGGATCAGGTCTGGCCAGTGAACTCAAAGTTTCCTTGACTGTAGAGATTCCTCCGGTCGGTGAAGGTGTGAACAAGCTGAACACTTCACTTCCTTCGGAGATTCTGACAATGATCCAAAACAATGGTGTCGACGGACTCAAGCTCCAGATGGGTAAAACGGCATTTACCATTGAGCCGGACACGTTCGGCACTGTGGAAGCAGGACAGAAGATTACTCTTGCAGCGGAAGTTGTGGAGAACGCCGTGATCGGCAAGCCAAGCCAGGCGGAGCCGCTGGCTACCCTGCCGGTGATGGAATTCAGCGCAACGGTAGGAGATAAGGCAGTTAAAAGCTTCGAGAAGCCGATCAACGTGACCTTCGATGTCTCCGCAATTGATACATCGAAATACGCAGCAGCAAATCTTGAGAATCTCACAGTTTATGTGCTCAATGAGACAAACCTGACCTGGGAATCGGTTGGCGGCAAATATGATCCGGTTACCCAAACCGTGAGTGCGCCGCGAGGCCATTTCAGCCGTTATACCGTAATGCTCGGAACAGGTACTTTTACGGATGTAGCGCAGAACCATTGGGCTGTGAAGGAAATCAACTACTTGTTAACCAAGGGAATTGTAGACCAGACCGGGGAGTTTAATCCTTCGGACAAGGTAACCCGTGCTCAGTTTGCTGCATGGATTTCCAGAGCCTATGGTCTGGATGGCACGGGACTGACCCTGCCATTCAAAGATATCGCGGCTGGAAGCTCCGGCTACAATGAAATTGCCGCTGCTTATGCAGCAGGAATTATCACAGGCAAATCCGCTGCGGCTTTCGACCCTGAGGCTACAATTACCCGTCAGGAAATCGCCACGATGCTGGCACGCGCCCTTACGCTCTACAATGGAGCGAAGGCAGTTACTGATCCAGGGAATGTGAATGCAGCCTTCACCGATGGCGGTAAAATTGCCAAGTGGGCAGCAGCAGGCGTTGCTTTAACCAAGAGCACCAAGCTCTTCGGAGGTTTTGAGGACGGTACCTTCCGTCCGGCACAAACGGCAACCAAAGCAGAAGCAGCCGCTCTGATCTACAGACTATATCAACTGAAGTAGAAACTGTCTTATTAACCTTAAAAAGCTGGCCTGCCCGTGGATTATCATTCCCGGGCGGACCAGCCTTTTTGTGTCGTGATTGTAAGAAGCTTTTCTTAATCCCCTGATATGTTGTAACATAATCATATATTTTGAAAAGGCAATAAGCGGGGGGAATACAGCATGGTGTGGCAAGACTACAGCATCGAAGATGCGGCAGCCGGGGATTTGGCGGCTATAGTGGATATTTATAACTCGACGGTTGCCGGACGGATGGTGACTGCTGATCTGGAGCCAGTGAGTGTTGCGGACAGAGAAAAGTGGTTCCATGAGCATAACAGCCACCACCGGCCACTGTGGGTACTCAAAAAGGATGGCGAAATCGCCGCCTGGTTCAGCTTTCAGTCCTTTTACGGCCGACCGGCCTATAACGGCACCGCCGAGATCAGTGTCTATGTAAATGAAAAATTCCGCGGCACAGGGGCAGGGAGGCTACTGCTGACCAAAGCGCTTGCAGAATGCCCGCGCCTTGGCCTGCAGAATCTCGTTGGCTTTGTATTTGGCCATAATGAGCCAAGTCTGTCGCTGCTGCGGAAGTTTGGTTTTGAAGAATGGGGCCTCTTGCCGGGCGTTGCCGAAATGGATGGGGTCATGCGTGACCTGGTGATTGTTGGCCGCAAGCTTTAATCTGTGAGGGAAATGCCGCCGGAGCAGTGACAGATCACTGGCCGTGCTTATGGTGGGGAGACGGCTCAGGCTGGCAGTCTGCCTCCGTAATCCATGATTCCGACCACATCTGCAGGTCACGGATGACCGATTCCAGCGCGCGGCCTTTATCTGTCAGGGAATATTGTATTCTTACAGGTGTCTCGGGAAATACCTCGCGGTGGACGATGCCCTCCTGTTCAAGTTCCTTGAGCCGCTCGGAGAGAAGTCTGCCGCTGACCGGGAGCGCGGCTTCGATGACACTGAACCGCTGCGGTCCCTGGAGAAGCTGATAGATGATTAAGCCCGTCCAGCGCCGGCCGATGATATCCATGCTTTTTTGTAATCGTGGACACAAATCTGTAGATTTCATAAGGCTCACCTCTTACAGATCATTATAAACGAAAAGGCTCTGCACTAAAACAAATTTGAAATATTAGAAAAATAAATAACTATATAAATTGAACTTGAAAAATTAACAAAAAGGCAAGAGTGACGGAGGAGAAGTTTGGAACTGTAGGAGCGGTAGCGGCCGGAAGTCCAAACATTCCACGCAATCACGGCCAAATCCCAAAGTAGAAAATCTCTAGTTCAATTTATATAGATACACTCTCCCGAAAGGATGATTGAAAGTGGCAAAAAAGAAAAAAACAACTCCTGCGCCGCGCCCGGCGGCTGCGGATGCTCCGGCAACCCTGAAGGATCTGCTGAGCAGCGATGTGCTGGATAAGCTGAAGGCGCAGTCAGATGCGCTGAAGGCTGAAGAGAACGACAAAAAAGAGGCCGCGAGAAAGGCGGCAGAGGATCAGCGCAAGGCGGAGCAGAAACGTCTGGACAATGATTTTGCCCATTTGCTGGAGAACAGCAGCCAGGACTGGCACAAATTCAAATAATTACTTTTCCAATAAAAGGGTTGACATAAAGCAGGAACGCCGTTTATTATTGGATTTATCGAAATTAGAAGGGAGGCCGATGGGTCATGATTGGAAATTTACAGCTTACAACCGCATATGGAAGATCTGATCTGATCGACCTCGTCCGGGAAACATGATGTGCACCAGCCTGTTCTGTTGAAGCTTAACAGTACGGGTATGCCCGCATGATGAATACTGGCCTTAGGCTGGTTTTTAGAACACGCTTAGCAATGTCAGGAGCCGTGGATCAGATCATGATCTGCGGCTTTTTTGCGTGCGAATTTTATTCGCTCCACACATTTAGAATTTACAATTTGAAGGGAATTGAACGACAATTATGAATATGCAGCACACGGGCGATTATGAGGCCCGCTATAAACATGAGCTTGCCCTGCCGGGCGGCGATCTGAAGGTTTACGCTAGTGAGCAGTTGTTTGCTTCGCTGGATTATAAAGTACTTGAGATGGCGAACAACAACCTGCAAATCCCGAATATCGAATATATGAGCTACACCCCGGATGTGCATGTTGGCGTCGGAACCTGCATCGGTACCACGGCGGTGTGGGATGCCGCTGACGGTTATGTGTCCCCGTCTATCGTCGGCAGCGATATCGGCTGCGGCATGCGCGTGCATCTGACCACGCTCCACAAGGACGATCTGCGCGAGGTGAAGCTGCGCCGGAAGCTGGTGCGGGCCATCGAGAGATACTTGCCGATGGAGCAGCAGCAACGTGGGCACTACAGCGATATCCGGCTGGAGAACATCGTCCGCAAGGGGCTGCACGGACTGCCGAACAAATATGTGCCGGACAGCTATACGCCGAAGAAGTCGAGCGCTTTGTCACATGTCGAGATCAGCAAGCTTAATTTTGACGAGGACATTCTGAATGAGCTTCCGGAAATGGCCTGGCACCGGGGGCATCGGCAGCTCGGAACGCTGGGCGGCGGCAACCACTTCGTGGAGATTCAGGCGATTGAGGTCGCCGAGGAGCAGCGGGAGCTGGCGGCAGCCTGGGGGCTGCGCGACGGGCAGGTTGCCGTGATGATTCATTCCGGCTCCAGAGCATGGGGAGGTATAGTCAACCAGTTCTGCACACCGGCCTTTGCGAAGGTGATGGGCCAGCTCGGGCTGGGCAGCGCCGATCCGCGCCTGATCTATGCACCGCTTGCGCATCCGCAGGCGCAGCGCTATGTCAATCTGATGTATTCGGCGCTGAATTATGCGGTGGTGAATCGCCATCTGATCGCCTACGCGGTCCGCGAGGGCTTCCGCGATGTGTTCGGACCGAAATGCGAGCTGCGCACCCTCTACGATCTGATGCACAATTATGCCTGGATGGAGCAGACCGCTTCCGGGGCCAAGTTCGTACACCGCAAAGGGGCAACGCGCGCATTGCCCGCCGGACATCCTGATAATCCGCGCCCTTATGCCGATACCGGACATCCGGCGCTGATTCCAGGCTCAATGGGCACAGCTTCGTACATTATGGTCGGCCAGCCCGGCGGGGAAGAGAATTATTATTCCATCTGTCACGGCGCGGGCCGCATCCGCTCACGCTCGGCAACGAAGCGGCTGGTGAGCGTCAATGATTTTTCCAAAGCGCTTAAGGTAGGCAAAGAGGATGAGATCGTCGTCAACCAGCATTCTCTGGAAGCTATCATTGACGAATCGCCTCAAGCCTATAAGAATGTAGATGAGATAATAGAAAGCGTTACGGGTGCCGGGCTGGCTGCCGTTGTGGCCAAATGCAAGCCGCTCGCAGCGATAAAGGGGACCAAGTAACTATGGAGAAGGAGTACAAGAAACAGACTGTAATCTACGAATACGATGAGAACACCACCGGGATGATCAAAGGCTATGATGCCTATGCACGCCTGGTGAACGGAATTCTTGAAGCTTTGTACACCCGTTATGGTGTCCGCTATGAGCTGTACGCCAGTGATGATCCCAACAGTGAATATTGGACGCTGCTGCTGAATGATGTGCAGAGCGGGCATCCCGGTGTGGAGCATGTGGCGCGCATTTTCGACCTTCTGGAGGACCGGACGTTTGTGTATGAGGATGACAAGGAGCAGCCGGAATACAACATTCACCTGTCGATCCGCAACAACGTGCTGGCCTATCCTGAGATGGGCGTAGCGCTGGCACGGGTTCCTGTATTTCAGGAGAACGGCATCAACTTTCAGGACTATGTATTTGCCGCATCAGACGAGCAGCTTCAGGGTTTTCTGGGCAATGTGCGCAAGCGGCAGCGGGAGCAGAATATCAACAAGGTGACGGTCTTCACCGACAGACGTAACGGGATTTACCGTGAGGATGAGCCGATTACACGTTCTGTCGGACGCGAGGATGTGGTGCTGGAGGCGGGCATCAAAAAAGAGATTTTCCGCTCGCTTGACCAATTTTTCGATTCGGACCGCAGCTTTTATGTTACCTATGATATTCCCTACAAAAGAGGTGTTCTGCTCTACGGCCATCCGGGCAACGGCAAGACCACACTGGTCAAATCCATTGCCGGCAGTGTTCCTGGGCCTGTAGTCTATTGGCAGATCACCGAATATACGAGCAGCGAATCGGTGAATGAGGTATTTGAAGCCGCTGCAAGGCTGGCGCCGATGGTGCTGGTGATCGAGGATATCGACTCCATGCCGCAGGAGGTCAGATCCTTTTTCCTGAATACGCTGGACGGGGCCACCTCGAAGGAAGGTATTTTTCTAATTGGTACGACCAACTATCCGGAGAAAATAGATCCCGGTCTCATGAACCGCGCCGGACGTTTCGACCGGGCCTATGAGATTAAAATGCCGGACGAGGAGCTGCGGCTGGAGTACCTGAAGCTGCGGGGCTTCTCGGCTTTTGCCGGTGAAGAGGGCGTCGCCACGGCGGCGCGGCTAACCGCAGACTTCTCCTTGACCCAACTCGGAGAGCTGTATGTCAGCGCAGCGCTGGAATGGCATGAGAACGGCCGGGCCGATGTCGAGGCGCTTGTGCGCGGCATGCGCGGGGAGCTGGACAAAGGGCGCAAGCGGGAATGGATGAAGGAGGCTTCATCCACGATTGGATTTTATTGATTGCTGCAGTTAAATAGTTAAGCGGGAGTTACAAGGGGGGCCGGTCGGCTCTCCTTTTTTCATAAAAATAAGGCTTCTGCTTGATGATCGGCTATGGCAATCCCTGTGGCCCGGTTGTGCGACCCGAAAGCTGCGTATTCTGCAAGATTATATGGAAAAACTCCAACTAATTCCGCACTATATGCCTTGTTATAAGAACAAAATGGAAAAACTCCAACTAATAGCCGCTCCAGGCGGCTTGGAGGCTTAAAACATAGAGATTAGATGGAGAAATTACAGCTGAGGTCTTCTTTTTACGCCATTTGAGCGAAATTAGTTGGAGAAATTCCACTAAGACTTGCCGGGGCGGCGCGCAGAATTACAGCCCACCATGAGTCTTCTATGAGCCCACCATGCGCCTGGCATGAGCGCTTTACTTGCTTCTCCCCCCGGCAAATCGTACAATTAGCTGAAAATAAGTACTTGCAATATGTGATATGTGTTCATGATTATACGGGTTAGGAGTTGAAGCAGATGAAGGTAGGAGTAGTATCGGATACGCACCTTTCCAGCAGTGCCAAAGGGCTGCCATCCGTGCTTATTGAGGAATTCAGCAAGGTGGATATGATTTTGCATCTGGGTGATTGGGTATCTATGGAGATTTATGACCTGCTGGCAGAGCTTGCTCCTGTGGAGGGGATTGCCGGCAATAATGACGGTGCTGAGATTATCCGGCGGCTTGGTGAGCGCAAGATTATTACGCTGGGAGGCGTGCGCATCGGGATGATCCACGGGCATGCGCCGTACTCCCGCAAGGGAACTGACGGGAATGCGCTGCTCGCTTTTGAAGGTGAGGATGTGGATTGCATTCTATTCGGCCACTCCCATCAGCCGCTGCTGCGCAAGGAGAACGGCATTCTGCTGTTCAATCCGGGCTCTCCTACGGACAAGCGGCGGGAGAAGCAGTATTCCTTCGGCCTCATGGATATTGAAGAGGGTAAGGTAAGCGCCCGCCACGTATTCTACGATTTGAGAGACTAGAGCAGTACCCGGTGATTTTGTCCAAATGAAACGTCATTCTCTCTATGGTCTGCGGCAGGAACGCTATTCTAAAATAATGGTAAAAGGGCCAAGGCCGGGAAGCGGGAATACTTATGGCAAGCTATTATTTGGAACAGGCGGGTTGCGGGGATGTAGAGCTGGTTGCTCCGTTGTTTGATGAATACCGTGTCTATTATGGACAGGTCTCTGATCTGGAAACAGCAAGGCGGTTTCTGAAAGAGCGGCTGGAAAATAAGGAATCGGTCCTGTTCATGACGGTAACGGGTGAGGGATCATCCAGGCGGGCCGAAGGTTTTGCACAGCTGTACCCATCCTTTTCGTCAGTGACGGCCGAGCGGCTATGGATATTGAATGATTTGTTTGTTGCTGCGGAGCAGCGCGGCCACGGACTGGGCTCTCTGCTTCTGGAGGGGGTTCGGAACTTTGCGCTGAGCACAGGCTCCAAAGGCGTGACCCTGACCACAATGACTCATAATACCGAGGCACAGCGTCTCTATGAAGCGAACGGCTATATCCGCGATGATGAATTTTATACTTACGATTTGTTTTTTTCTAATTGAAAGAACCTGGTAAGGAGCGTTAATGTGAATACAAGCAATAATAAACTGGCGATTTTTTGGGATTTGGATGATACGCTGTACGATCATTTGGTGCCGTTCCGGGAAGCTGTGCGCGAGGTGCTGCAACCGGACGAGAGCACGTTGAATTATGCCGACCTGTTTTATAAGGTAAGGCATCACAGTGATTTGCTCTGGCCGCAGTATTTGCGGGGAGAGCTTGCGCTCGAGGAGACGCGGGTGCTGCGGCTGGAGCTGGCTTTTGCCGAATATGGGTTGAAGCTGAACCGCGAGCAAGCGGCAAAAGTCCAGGCGTCGTACATTAGCCGTCAATACAGTATTGAAATGATTGAGGGTGTGGCCGAGCAGCTTAAGCGGTTTATCTCTCTTGGGCACAAGGTAGGCATCATTACGAACGGGCCGCAGGAGCATCAGATGAACAAGCTGCGCGGACTTGGCATAGACAAGCTGATTCCTGAGGAGATGATCTTCATCTCGGACGCCGTCGGGCTGGCGAAGCCGGACCCGGCAATCTTTGCCCATGTGAATAAGGTAACCGGAACAACAGCGGAGCAATCGCTTTATGTCGGGGATACGTGGGACAATGATGTGGTTGGCGCGCTTGCGGCGGGCTGGAAGGCAATCTGGTACAATCCCCGCGGCCGGCAGCCGGGAACGGATCATCAGCCGAGCTATATTTTCACGAACTACCGGGAATTCAGTGAACTTCCTATCATTTAATCTTATGTGCGGCAAAAAGAACGGCGGAGCTCAGGCTCCGCCGTTCTTTTATTGCTCTGCAGGTATTATTTAGTTAGCAAAAGTATACGTAGGATCGGTGAGCTGCAGTCTGTCCCGCAGTCCTGAGGTGGCATAAATCTTGTTGTCGTCGGTAATAAAGAAGGCATCGACCTTCTCCGGCAGCGATTCAAGATATTTCATGCCGTCTTCGAGGCCCATCAGGAACACGCCGGTAGACAGGGCATCCGCATCCGTTGCGTTAGGGCTCATAATCGTAATGCTTTTCAGCCCGTTCTGGGAAGGAAAACCTGTGCGCGGATCAAGAATGTGATGATAACGCACACCGTCCTGCATGAAGAAACGTTCGTATACGCCAGAAGCGTCGATAACCTCATCAGAAATCTTGATCGTTCCAAGCTGGGTGCCGCGGCTCTGGTCAGGGTCCTGCAGGCCGATGTTCCACGGCGATCCGTTAGGCTTGTTGCCAAGCGCGATAATGCTGCTGCCCCCAAGGTTAATCATCGCACTGTCGAGCCCCTGCTCCTTCAAATAATCGGCAATGCGGTCGGCTGCATATCCCTTGCCGATCCCGCCCATATCCAGCACCATGCCTTCTTTGGCCAGCTTGACCGTCTTCGCCTTATCATCCACAATAACGTCCTTATAATTGGTCAACGCTTTGGCTTTGTCGATTTCCGCCTGAGGAGGAACATGATCTCCCCCATTACCGATATTCCAGAGGTCCACCAGAGGTCCGATTGTCGGATCGAACAGCCCGTTCATTTCCTCGGCGTATTTCAGCGATTGCTTGACTATATCCAGAGTTTCATCGGAGACGGCCACGGCCTCTTTGCCCGCAGCTTGATTTACAGCATACAGCTCTCCGTCTTGCTTGGTGCGGCTGAACTCTTTATCCATTCGCTCCAGCATTTGCTGGATGTGATCCATATTTTTTTGCGTTACATTGTCGCCGAACACCTTGATGTTCACTACAGTGTCATAGATATAAAAGGTCTGCTCCAGGGATTTGGTTCCCCCATCCGTCGATACCTTTGCGCCGCTGGCGGTTTCAGCCGGACTGCTGCTGTTGTTCTTATTGCTGCTGCAGGCTGTGACAGCAAGAGCGCTGGCAAGAACGAGAGTGAGCAGGATAAGCGCTGATTTTTTGTTCTTGAACATGTTCCACCATCCATAAAGTTAGTTTCTTGATCACATCCTTCTTATCATAACCCAGACAAGCTGGTAATGGATACTTAATTCATGACATTTTGGCATAAGTCCTGTATAAGATCTGCATAAGTTCCGCGACATAAATAAAAATTTAATTAAAATGTTTGTCATATGCCTGGAGACGTGGTAAATTGATTTATGACCGAGTGACCAAAAATAAAATTTAGTCAATTTTAACTGTCAGGAAGGAGAAAGAAGCATGTCCATTGACCGCAAATCGTTAATTCTGCAGGCGGCGACGCAGTCCTTTGTACAGTTCGGATATAAAGCCACAACGATGGATCAGGTATCCAAGATCGCGAATGTGGGCAAAGGCACGATTTATACTTTTTTCAAAAACAAAGATGAGCTGTTCGCTGAAATTCTGGACAAGGCCTCCCAAGAGCTGACTTCGGTCATGAGCCGTTTGGCGGCGGAAAATAACAGCTTTATCCAAAAGCTCTTCAATCTGCTGGACTCCATCCTGGAATTCCGCTCTGATCATGAGTTATTCATCAAGCTGGCCCAGGAGGTGCGGGATATCGGTACAGTCCAGGCACTGGAAGGGGTCAAGCGGATGGAGGAATATGCGCTGGATTTCCTGCGGCAGCAGATCGAGCTGGCAATCAGCCGGGGAGAAGCGAAGCCTTGCGATCCAAGTGTTGCTGCATTTATGATCCTTCGTCTGTATCTGGCGCTGACCACGGAATGGAACAAGGAGCATGAGCCGCTGGACAAAAGCCGGATTAAGGAGCATATGATCCTGTTCATTTCAAATGGCATTCTGGCATAGAATCCAAGCATTCAGCCTGTAAAGGCTATTTTTTTACAATTATAATGATTGTCTGTGAAAAATTTTCATAAATTTGCAGATTAT
Organism: Paenibacillus sp. BAC0078; assembly: GCF_054483875.1. NCBI lineage: Bacteria > Bacillati > Bacillota > Bacilli > Caryophanales > Paenibacillaceae > Paenibacillus > Paenibacillus sp. BAC0078. The sequence continues at coordinate 177,982 of NZ_JBTLRW010000005.1, read as the reverse complement.
AAAAAGGGCAGAAGTGACGGAGGGGAAGTTTGGATACTTACGGAGCGGTAGCGTCCGCCTGAGAGCTTTCCGCAGGAAAGCTGGCCGGATGATTAGGCTGTCTGCGGATTTCCACCGCAAAGAGCGGGACAAATCAAGAAATCTGCAGACGGGCAGCGGCCGGAAGTCCAAACATTCCCCGCAGTTACGACCAGACCCCATATGAAAGGTGTGTGAGCAGATGAGAGCGATTAATGTGTTTTTGCAGGATTTGAAAATGCTCGTGAGCAAGCCGATGCTGCTGCTCACTTTACTCGGCGTGGCGGCGTTGCCGATGCTGTACAGCGGTTTTCTCGTGGAAGGCTCCTGGGACCCTTACGGAAATACCGGCAAGCTGCCTGTTGCTGTTGTTAATCTGGACCAAGGTGCGAAGTATGAAGGTAAAGCTATGGAAGTGGGTAAGGATTTCGTGAAGGAGCTGAAGGACAACAGAGATTTCAAGTGGGATTTTGTTAATGCGGCGGAAGCCAAGGATGGCATGGCCCATAACCGCTATTATATGACGATTACGATTCCGGCGAATTTCTCCAAAAATGCCACAACGCTGACCGAGGAGCACCCGGTGCAGGCTGAAATTATATTCGAGCCGAACAGCGACTACAACTTTGTCGCCGGTCAGATCGGCAGCAGTGCGATGAACAAGCTGAAAACGAAGCTCTCCGCACAAATTACGGCGGCATATACCCGCAGCATGTTCGAGCAGGTGGATACGATCTCCGAAGGCCTCGGCGACGCGGGTAGCGGCGCAACGAAGCTGAGTGACGGAGCAGGTAAGCTGAACGATGGCCTGTCTACGCTGAAAAGCAACCTGAACAAGCTTGCCAGCGGTACGACTGAGCTGAAAAGCGGGCTCAAGCTGCTGCACAATGGGGCGGGCAGCCTGAATCAGGGTTCGGGCACATTAACGCAAGGGGCGACAGACCTGGCGGGCGGCTTAAGCAAGCTGTCCAAGGCGGAGCAGCAACTCCAGGACGGCGCTGTGAAGTCGCAGAGCGGTGCTGCGCAGCTTAAGATGGGCTTGCAGTCCTCGAAGGCGGGCAGCAGCCAGCTCAAGGATGGACTAACGGCTTCCGAAGCGGCCAGCGGTCAGTTGGCCACTGGAGCGGAGCAGGTGGCCAAAGGGCTGGAGCAGATGATGGCGGCGACCCCCGGACTGCAGGAGAATGAGCAGTTCAAGCAGTTGCTGGCGGCAAGCCAGCAGGTTGCCGCAGGCAGCCAGCAGCTGCACGCGGGCCAGGAGCAGCTGTTGGCCGGCAGCACGAAGCTGGACCAGGGACAGCAGCAATTGGCTCTAGGCGCCGCGAAGCTGTCGGATGGCGGCGCGCAGCTGGCCGCAGGGCTGACGGCCTTTGGCCAGAAGCTGAGCGATGCGACTGCGGGCGGCAGCAAGCTGGCGGATGGCGCAGCGGCGCTGAACAAAGGCGCCGAGAAGCTTGAGCAAGGGCTAAGCAAGCTGTCCAGCGGTGTGGACGGCCTGTCGCAAGGGGCAGGCAAGCTCACGGATGGCGCAGGTGAGCTGAAAGACGGTGCGGACAAGCTGACCAGCGGCAGCGGCGAATTGGCGCAGAAGCTGACCGATGCCGCAGCCAAAACCTCTGAGGTGAAGTCGGACGATGACACAGTGAATATGTTCGCCGAGCCGGTGAAGCTGACGGAGAAAACCGATTATAAGCTGGATCACTACGGGCGTGGCATTGCGCCGTATTTCCTGTCGCTTGCACTGTTTATGGGTGCACTCGTATTTACGACTGTGTTCTCCTTACGTGAATCCAGTGTGCCAGGGGCAACGCCGATGGGCAGATTTGTCAGCCGTACACTGACTTTTGTGCTGGTAAGTGTCCTTCAATCGGTTCTTGCCGATCTGATATTATTGTATGGCCTTAAGCTGGAGGTGCAGAGTGTACCGCTTTTCTATGTATTCACTCTGCTTGTCAGCTTCACCTTCACGATGATTGTCCAGGCGTTGGTAACCTGGCTGGATAACCCGGGACGTTTCCTGGCGATTGTGCTGATGATTTTCCAGCTAACCTCAAGTGCGGGCACTTTCCCGCTGGAGCTGTTGCCGCAATGGATGCAGAAGGTGAATCCTTGGCTCCCCATGACACACAGCATCGTCGGCTATAAAGCGATTGTCGCCAGCGGCGACTACGCCTTGATGAGGGAGCAAATCGTTTATTTGCTCAGCTATGCAGTGGTTTTCCTGGCACTGACTGCACTGTATTTCCTGCGCCAGAACAAACGCACGGCTAACGTAACCCAAGAGGTAACGGCATAATTTTATACTTCATATGCAGGAGCCCAGTTATACAAGCAAAACCCGCTTCCCCTTCCGGGGAGCGGGTTTTTGGCTTGTCTCACCGTAACACGGCAAGGTTAGTCCAGCATAAATTCGCGGTACTTGTCCTTACGGGGATTCAGCACAAAGAGGATGCCGCTGACGTAGCCCGAGACCGCATTGAAGTTGCGTTTAAGTGTGGCTTTGCCCGTTAGATAGGTCAGCGTCCACAGCAAGGCGGCGTAATTCTTTGCCGGTGCTTTGCGCAAATTCAGCAGGTAATAATGATTGACCGCGGTTGCCCGCGCCACCCGGCCCGCCTTGTCGCGCGAGCTTGGAGATTCATGGTGGGTAATCTTCATATCGGGATTTATGACGAGCTTGCCGTATTTGCTGGCCAAATGGCACATGTAGATATCGTCAGCCACAGCATAGCTGGTCATCCACGGGTAAGGCTTCATATCCCTCAGTGCGGAAGCCCGGAAAGACATGTTGCAGCCGTGAAAAAAGTCCGTTTCAAAGGTGTTCTCTGTCTCGCCCCAGAGCAGCAGGGAACCTGCCAGTGTGCTGGCTGACAGCCTGCCGGGGGAACCCGACATTTGGAAGGTAAGTCTCCCAAGCCATTTGCCGGATCTGCTGCTGGAGAGGCCCTTGGCAATACCGCCAACACCAACAATAGACTTGTCCTCAGCGTAGGTGTCAAGCATCCGGCGAATATACAGCGGATCATCCAGCTCGGCGTCATCGTCAAAGGTGAGCAGAATGTCTCCGTCAATAAGTCCCAGCGCTTCATAGCGGGAGAGCCAGACACCGGGTTTGGTTTTACGGTAATACCGCAGTTCTGCCTGTGGCATCTGCGCCAGCACCCTGCGGAAATAATCCAGTACATTATTCTCAATTTCACCATCGTCAACAATCAGCAGCTCAATCGAGACGTCCTCAAGCTCCGTCTGTCTGCCGATAGACTCAATGCACAGCTTAAGATCCTTGATCCGGTTGCGGGTGGGAATTACGATAGACACATCATGCATGCCTGCTGACTCCTTCCGGGACGCCCCAAGCGTCCGCTTAACGAGAATATAATGCGCCGAAAGTTCTTGTTGCTCTAAGTTTACCCCCCCTTCAGGTAGGCCGTATATACCACTTTCGTTTACTTTTTTTTATAGCGTTTGCAATTATAATGATTAGGAAATTAGTTGTATTTGATTTTAAGTAATATGAACTATTCGGACAAAACTTTAAGCCTATGCTTCCGAGGTCAGTTTTTTACGAAGCTGATACAGGAAGTAAACGCTAAAAAACTTTAAGGAGGAGACGTTATGCATGTCGGGATCTTTATGCATACCAATTACTTTGAAGATTTCTTCGTAAAAGGGCTGGGTCTCAGTGAAGAAGAATATGTAAGCTCGTATCATAATGATTTCTCATTTGACTATGCGCGTCTCTTACATACCAAAGGCATCCGTACCACCATTTATAATTTCACCCGGGTCGGTAATGAGGTCCGCACCTACCAGCATGGAATTGTAGATTGTACAATAAAATTTATTCCTGTGGGGAAACTATACAAATCGTATTGTCTCATCCCGCTGTCCCACCGCACGCCCATCGGTAAATTTATTTCCCAATATGTATCCACCATTCAAAAAAATTTGGGTGAGATTCTGCGCGGGGATGGCATCAGCCTGATCTATGCCCAGGAATATGCCTCCGGCCGTTTTGAACGCCTGGCTTCAACTGCGAAGCAACTGAACATCCCCATTATTGCCGCTTATCATGGAGGCAGCATTCATAAATGGATATTGCCGATTAAAAAGCATACGCTGCACAAGGCGGCTTTTCTTACCACACTTAATGAGGATGAGCAGAATAGCATGGTCGGCCATTTCCCGCAGATCGCGGAGCGGATCCGGCTGCTGCCCAACTTTGTGAATTCCGGGGTGTTCTACCGGCGGGATAAGGAGGAGGCGCTGGCCGCACTTGGTCTTGACCCGGAATACCGCTATGTCATTACCGTCGGCCGGTTGTTTGAGCACCAGAAAGGCCATTCCTTGCTGGTTCAGGCTGCTGAGCAGCTGAAGCATATTCCCAATCTGAAAATCTTGATCGCCGGCGGCGGGCCGGATGAGCAGAGTCTCAAGGCACTAATCACGGAAAAGGGTCTAGAGGATCGCATGATTCTGCTCGGCACCATCCGCGACAAGGATATATTAGCCAGCTATTACAGCGTATCTGAGTTTTTTGTCCTGCCTTCACGTTATGAGGGCTTGCCGCTTGTCATCCTGGAGGCCGGAGCCTGCGGCCTCCCGACGGTTGCTTTTAATGTAATGGGCGTACGGGGGCTGGTGAAGCATGGGGTGAACGGCCTGCTTGCGGAAGGACTGGACCCGTCTGCGCTTGCCGCCTCAATGGAGACGGTGCTGGGAAATCCCGCTTTACGCGCAGAGATGGGAGAAGCCGCCTTGCAGATCGTCCGCTCGAATTATTCGGAGGAAATTATCGGGGCCAGGCTGTACAATCTGCTGCAGGAGAGCCTTGGGCTGGAGCCTTTGGCAACACCATTTGTCGGAGACGGCTTCGCCAAGAAGCTGAGCACACCGCACTAGGTTGTACCCGATAATAACATGAGGCCCAGCGCTTTCAGCCCCTGCATGCCAGACAGACTGAAGCAGTTCACCACTTGATCTTTCGCTTGCCGCCAATTTCCTCCGATTTGTAAATGAGGGCTGGCGGCACTTTACATGTCGGAGAGAATGTGTTTGTAATTTTCGGTTTTTAACTATATAATCGTAAGTGAGATATAAATAGTTACTTAATTTTAGGAGGTTAACCCATGAGAATAGATGTATGGTCCGATAATGCTTGTCCGTTCTGTTATATCGGCAAAAGACGGCTGGAGAACGCGCTGAGCCAGTTCGAAGGCCGCGACAAGGTGGAGGTGGTATTCCGCAGCTTCCAGCTCGATCCGAATGCCCCGGCACATGCCACCCAGGATGTGCATGATATGCTGGCGGCCAAATACGGAATGACCCGTGAAAAAGCGGTCCAGATGAATGCCCAATTGACTGATCAAGCCAAAGGGGTTGATCTGGAGTTCAACTTTGACAGCGTACAGAATACGAACACCTTTGACAGCCACCGTCTGAGCCATTATGCGGCTGCTAAAGGTAAAGGCCCCGAGATGTCCGAACGGCTGCTGCGGGCCTATTTCACCGATGGGCATAATTTGGCAGACCACAAAGAGCTGGCTTCTATGGCTGCTGAAGTTGGGCTGGATGCGGCTGATGTAGCGGCGATGCTGGAAACAGACGCCTACGCGGATAAAGTGAAAGCCGATATTGCCCAAGGTGAGCGTCTGAATATTACCGGCGTACCATTCTTCGTCTTCAACAATAAATATGCTGTGTCCGGCGCGCAGCCTGGTCCGGTATTCTCTGAGGTACTGGATACGGTGTGGGCGGAGGAGCAGAATGCGCCCGTGCTTCAGACCATCGGTCAGCCAAAGGCCAAGGCAGCAGATGCCGAGGGCTGCGAAGATGGGTCCTGCAGTATCTAACCCAAGCATAATCAGCAGCCTTGTTACATGCAGCAAGCCGCTCTCCTGGAGTAATCCAATGGAGAGCGGCTTTTCTTTTACTGTTGAGTTATATTAACGGAACGAAGTCACAAAGCTGGAGAACAGCGTCCGCACATCGTATTGATATTGCTTGATCGGCTCAATTGGAAGGCCAATACCAAACAGAGTATATACGGCGATTCGGGCCGCTCTTACGGAATATTCTTCAGTGAAGACAACATCGTCCGGAATTTCGCAGTATTGGCTGATAAAAGCCAGATTGGTGGAGCCCGCCGGAACGACCTGAGGTCTGTCGCTGTTTAGTCTTGGCATGAACTGGGAGGTGATGTACGGCATCATGCACGGGATACAGTTGGCGGTAGCCATAATCTCTTCCTTATGCTCTTCAAAATGAAGGTGTCCGATCAGCTCCTGCATGATTTCTTCCCCGGTACAGTCGGACATTCTCTTCTTCACGAAATCGCCGACCTTGTCGGGATACAGCCCGTAGCCCCAGAAGACCCTTACATGCTCCGGCTGGTTCCGGAAATGCGGCTGGAAGGCCAGCACAACGGACATGAACCAGCTTGAATCTTTAAAGGTTACAAGCGCGCCTGTACCGGCACGGTTGCGTGTGAATTTTTCCATCAGGTCAAAGAATTTCGAATCCTGGAAAGTAACGGTGAACGATTCCCATTTGGACTCATCCACATGATCGTCGAAGGAAGAAGGATTGCCGAGGCCTAGCTTTTTAGCGGCAATGTTCTCCCACAGCTTCCATGAGCTGCCTTTGCCGTTCAGATGCGGAGCGGTTGTCATGGAGCCAAGGCTGGAGCCTTCGGTCATGGAGCCGTTCGTAACGATAACGCGGTCCTCTTCACCAATTTCAATGACATCTGGAACACCTTGGCGCAATACATGCATCTTTGTAACAGTAATGCCGTCGCCGTCCTTGAAGTCCAGATCGGTGACGGTGCATTTCAAGGTGAAATCTACGCCGAATGGCTCCAGATACTTATGCAGTGGCAGAATAATCGAGTCGTATTGGTTAAATGGCGTGCGGGTTACGCCTTCAAGCGTCTGGATTCGCGGGAATTCATGCATGAAGCGGAGCATGTATCTTTTGAATTCAACCGCACTATGCCAAGGCTGGAAGGCAAAGGTCGTTGCCCACATGTACCAGAAATTGGTCTGAAAAAAATGCGGGCCGAACCAGTCGTTGATCCGCGCTTTGCCCATTGCTTCTTCCGGTGTAATGATCAGCTTTCCCATCGCCAGACGGTCCGCCATATCGAAGCCCATCGACAGCACATCTTCGACTTGGCCATTGCGGTTGATCAGGCGGGCATTGGAATGTGTGGGATTGGCGTTGTCGAATTCTGTAATTTCTTCCCGCACAGTTTTCCCCGGATGGTCGATAGAAGGGATAGTGCCGAGAAGCTCCCATAAATTCTCATAGGTTTCGTCGTTCAGCATCCGTCCGCCGCGGATCACATAGCCGTGCTCGCTGCTGCCTGCGCCGTCGTTGCTGCCGCCGAGAATTTTCATCTCTTCAATAATGTGAATGTTCTGTCCGGGAAAGTCACAGTCTCTGACGAGGTATGCCGCTCCCGCAAGGGATGCAATTCCGCCGCCGACAAAATATACCTGGCTGTTACCGTACTCTTTTTTCACAACTGTCGCCTCCATAGGGTTAATGATAGCTGTTGCTGTCCCTAATGTAATCCAAGGCTTGCACAGAAGGTATGATCAAAAGTCCGGGAATGTAAGAAAATTGGTCACTTGAGGCAATCTGTATGGTTTTTTGACAAGCTTCTTCTTTACACGCCAAAAAAACCTGCAGAAATCTACAGGCCTTCTTGCTGTTTTCACGACAGCTTATTCTCGTATTTATGCAGCGCTTTCGTGAAATTCCCTTCAATCAGCACATTGAGCTGTTCAATGATATGCTTGGGCTGCTCCTTCATCCCGTCCCGCATCCACTGGATAATAAGGCCGGTAAAAGCCAGCGTATAAAAATTGGCGATAAACCGCTTGTCCTCGGAGCTAACCTCCAGGCCGGCCGCAAGCTCATGAATAACCCCCATAATCAGCTCATTGGTCACTTCGTAAAGATAAGCATCAAGATGGGTCCGCCCAAGCGAGTTCAGCGTGTTATAGCAAAAGGCTTTATTGGACTCAATGTAGCAGAAGATCCGGTAAAAGCCATCCGTCCACGTGCTGTAGCTGCGGTACTGGGCAACGCTCTCTACGGCTTCGGTCCGGTAAATCCAGCCCAGCAGGTCAAAAATATCCTGAAAGTGATAATAAAACGTCTGCCGGTTCAGTCCGCAATCATCCACCAGATGCTTGACGGAGATTTTGTTCAGCGGGGTATGCTCCATCAGCGTTTTTAACGAATGAGCGAGTGCTTTTTTGGTCAGAAAGGAATTGGACATAGGCAATCACCTCAACATGTAATCCTGGGAATGGTGTACCTGATCTGTCGCGGGTAAGCTAACCTTGCTTGCGCTGTTGCCTGATCAGCAGATAGATGCCCTCTACGATTAACCCGGCTGCAAAGCCGCCCGCCGTGAATATTGCAAAAGCGAGAAAGCCCGCCAGATCCTCCCAGCCCGACATATCCCGGTAGGTGTAGGTGAACATGAGAACCAGCCCGATAAGGAGGCCTGCCGTGGTAATCAGCCAGACGAGCTTTGCTCCGAACCAGCCAAAGCTGTTCACAATGACGGAGACCGCCAGGGCAAGCACGGCTAATCGTGCCATAATCGGAAGGCTGAACTCATTACCCAGCAGAACGAACCGGTCCAGCACAAGCAGCAGCCACAGAATCAATGCGTAAAGGAGACACCAGGTAGTCCAGCGCTTGCTTTTTGCTGATGGCAGGAAGCTCATGATCCCTTCACCTCGTCTTTAGGTTATATTTCCTCCAGCTCCTCGGCGCTCTGCAGCAGAAAGTTTAGAAGGTTCGGAATATCTTCCATTTGCTCTTCGTTGATTTGTCGTTTGAACCGCAGCTCGATGCAGTTATTATACGTATCTGTTTCCTGGCCATACAGAAAGCTCAGCGATTGCACCGGAACCAGCTCCGGTCCCCAGATTGCGGCGAGGATACGCTCAATGGCCGGACACTGCACCTCAGCATCTTCAATCTCCATATAAAAGCGCAGCAGGAGATTACAGCCGGGATCGCTGCCCGGAGTCTCCAGTATTTCGTCGCTCAGCTCTTTTACTGATGACAGCAGAACAACCTCGGACGTCACATTTCTGCCGTTAACCAGCTTGAAGGACAAGCTGAATTCACGTGACATCAGCGCAAGGTCCAGTACATCGGAACGGTCCGTCACAACAAGAATCCCATCCAGATTATCATAGTCGTAGATTTGGTTCTCAAAAGCAATTTTAATGTTGTCAAAGACAGTAGGATGGAACATCAAGAGTCACCTTCTTAAGTTTCTCTTTATTGTATCATGACGCGAAATGGAGTGAAAATGTTGCCGCCTGCCGCAGCCCCCTACACATATTTGTGCGCAAAAAAAGGGCACCTGTTCAGTCAGCTGAAAGGTACCCTTGGTTTTGTCGCGCCCGGTTCTGTTGCCTGCTGAAACAGGAGGTCTCAAACTGCACTTTGTACACTTATTTCGGCCTTCCCGCCGCCTAGCTGACCTTTAGTTGTACTTCGTGCAGTTATATTTGTGTGAAATGGCGTATACGGCGAAAAATCCAAATAATAGCTGTATGAAATGCAATTATCTTATTCCATCACCTTGAACATGCCGGTCATACCCGGGGCGTGATTCTGGAAGCCGTGCCGCTCATAGAAGGTATCGTTGCCATGAGAGGCGAACAGACCGACGAATGCACCCGGATAGCAATGGGCTTGGATATATTCGAGCAATTGCCCGATGATACGATTGCCGAGCCCCTGGCCCTGATATTCTGGCAGAACTGCAACATCCTGAATGTAGAAATACATGCTTCCATCTCCGACGATCCGGCCCATGCCGATGGCGTTCTGCTCATGGCAGAGGACCAGTCCGTATACGGAGCCATTTAGCGAAGCCGCCGTCATCTCAGTATTCACCTTGCTCCAGCCGACGGCCTCCCATAGCATGGAGTGCTCCTCCACTGTGGGGAGTCTTTCGATAAGCTCAATGATTGCTGTCATTATGTTCCGCCCTTTCTTCATGCGGCGGTTCTCATAAAGATCACCGCCGGTTATTTCGGCGATTGCTGTGCAGTAAGCTCCACGTGAATCGGCCTCCTTTTCGGGGGATGGTCTATAATCAATAAGTGTCAGTTGGTCGGTGCAGGTGCGGTATATTTCAGAAAGGTCTTAGGGATGGCACTCTCAAAGCTCAGCAGCTCTCCGGTTGTCGGATGAATGAAAGAGAGCACACGGGCATGCAGGCCGAGCCGGCCCACAGCTTTTGTCGCCGCACCATATTTCTTGTCTCCGGCAATCGGATGTCCGATATCTGCCATGTGCACACGGATTTGATTTTTGCGGCCGGTTTCCAGTTGTACCTCTAGCAGAGAAAAATGGCGGTTGGCCTGGATCAGCTTATAATGGGTTACGGCGTGCAGTCCGTCCCCTTCATGGGGGCTGGAATACATTTTGAGCGTCGAGGTTTCCTTCAGCCAGGAGCTGATTGTCCCTTCGGATTTTTTGACTGCGCCTTCCACGAGTGCCACGTAGGTTCGTTCCTTAACAGTGTCTTTCCACGAATTTTGCAGCTTCTGCTGAATCTGTTCACTCTTGGCGAACATCATCACGCCGGACGTGTCACGGTCCAAACGATGCACTACAAAAACGCGGTTACGCGGATTGCTCAGGCGGACATGCTCCATAAGCTGGCGGTAGGCTGTCAGTTCATTGTCTTCCCCTGTTGCGATGGATAATAATCCGGCGTCCTTCTGAATGACGATCAGGTCATCATCCTCATGTACGATGGTCAATCCGATCATTTCTTTGGCCTCGACCGGCTTCTCCTGGTCAATGGTTACGGTCTGTCCGGGCTGGAGCGGAAAATTATGCCGGGTCACCAATTTGCCGTTCACGGATACCTGCCCCCGGGAGAGGATGGATTTGACCGCATTGCGGCCCCGGTTAGCGAGAGTCTTCAGCAAAAAAGCCAGCAGCTCAGCGGGCTCAGCAACCGTATAGGTTTTGGAGGGTGCCGGAGTCTTGGCGGATGTTCCCGGTTTGCCGGCTGATCTATGATTAGGTTTTCTTGTTCGTCTTGTGTTCATGGAAGCATTCTCCGTCCTCTAATAATGTACTCCTCAATATACCATGAGCGGTGATGAAATACCACGGAAGCCATTACGGGGGGAGGGCAATCGCTTATAACTGAGGTGGAATTTCTCCACTTCATTCCGCTGAGTGACCTCACCCCCGGATGGTTAGCGGAAAAACTCCACTTATTTCTTTCTGAAATCACTGAATGGATGGAAATGGAGAGAATTAAGTCTACTTTTTCCATCTAATCACCAAAAAATCAGTGAAATTCGCAAATTAGGTTTCCTTTTTCCACTTCATCCAATCTCGCGGTTCATTTCGTAAGCGATTGCCCTGATTACGGGGGCACAGGAGATCACCATAAAGTGTTGCTTCGGGCGGCGGTTTTTATGTAAGCTAAAGATAGAAAGTTTTTAAGGAGTTATGATAGAGATGAAGATGCAAGCACCTACTATGGAACAGGCGCAGGCTGAACTGCAAAAATATTACGGTTATCCCGACTTCCGGGAAGGCCAGAAGAAAATAGTGATGAATCTGCTGGAGGGCCGCGATACGCTGGGCATCATGCCGACCGGAGGCGGGAAATCCATCTGCTACCAGGTTCCGGCCCTGCTGCTGCCGGGGCTTACGCTGGTCATTTCACCGCTGATTTCTCTGATGAAGGACCAGGTGGATGCGCTGACTACGGCTGGAATTCCGGCCGCCTATATCAATAGCACATTGAGCGGAAAGGAAGTCAATGAGCGGATTCGGGCTGCGCGGCGGGGCGAGCTGAAGCTGCTGTATGTGGCGCCGGAGCGGCTGGAGCTGGACTGGTTCCGCCTGGAAATGGCGGGTCTGTCCATCTCCTGCGTCGCTGTGGATGAGGCGCACTGCGTCTCCCAGTGGGGACATGATTTCCGCACCAGCTATCTGGCGGTGTCTCCTTTTGTGGAGGAGCTGCCGGAGCGGCCGATACTCGCCGCCTTTACCGCAACGGCTACGCCGGAGGTTACGGAGGATATGGTCCGGCTGCTGCGGCTGCGCCAGCCCGGCGTCTTCGTGACCGGCCTGGGCCGGGATAATCTGGCGATGTCGGTGCTGCGCGGCGAGAACAAACGCGAATTCGTCATGGACTATACGGCGCAGCACTCCCACGAGCCGGGGATCGTCTATGCGGCCACCCGTAAGGATGTCGATGATCTGTATAGCCGTCTGCAGTCTGCGGGAATCGCCGCCGGCCGTTATCACGCGGGGATGAATGACCAGGAACGGGCGGAGATGCAGGAAAGCTTCCTCTATGACGATATCCGCGTAATGGTAGCGACAAACGCCTTCGGGATGGGGATCGACAAGTCGAACGTGCGGTACGTTATCCATTACAATATGCCGAAAAATATGGAGGCCTACGTTCAGGAGGCGGGCCGTGCCGGACGCGATGGTGAGCCAAGCCAATGTATTCTGCTCTTCAGCGCGCAGGACATTATGACGCAGAAGTTCCTGATCGAGCAGAACCCGCAGGATGCGGACCGCAAAGCCAATGATTACCGCAAGCTTCAGCAGATGATTGATTACTGCTATACCACTCGCTGCCTGCGTAGCGCGCAACTGGATTATTTCGGCGAGGAGCATGGGGACAAGCCATGCGGCATATGCAGCTCCTGTACGGATGAACGCGAGCTGGTGGATATGACGGTGGATGCCCAGAAGATCTTCTCCTGCATACACCGCATGCGTGAACGCTATGGCGTAGCGCTGGTATCCTCGGTGCTGAAGGGCTCGCGTAACCAGAAGGTGCTGCAATACGGCTTCGAGAAGCTTCCTACGCATGGGGCGATGTCCAGCCGCACCGAGAAGGAGATTACCGAGAGCATCAATGTGCTGATCTCGGAGGGGTATCTGGCCTTGTCGGAAGGCCAGTATCCTGTGGTGCGGCTCCAGCCGCTGGCAGCCGAGGTGCTGCGCGGCCAGCGCCAGGTGCTGCAGCGCGTGTCGCGCCAGCGCAGCACCGGAGGCGGCTATAGCGGCCGGGACCGCAGCCGTGCGCGCGACCTGTCACCGTCGGCGGTCAACGAGACGGTGTTCGAGCAGCTGCGCCTGATCCGCCGCGAGCTGGCGGGGCGCGAGCATGTGCCGTCCTATATTATTTTCAATGATGCCACGCTGCGCGAGATGAGTGTGGTTTGCCCGCAGACCGAAGCGGAAATGCTGAGAGTCAAAGGGGTAGGCGAATTGAAATACAAGAAATACGGCAAGGAATTTTTGGAGTTTTTTCAAAATGAAATGTAAAGAAGGTTAGTAGGCATGAAGATCATCCTGGCCACCTTAAATGCCAAATATATTCACACCTCGCTGGCGATCCGTCTCTTGAAGGCGTACAGTGAGCACGAGTTTCAGGACATTCATTTGGCAGAATACACCATCAAAGATCCCGTGATGAATATCGTGTCCGACCTGTTCCAGAAGAAACCGGATGTGATCGGCTTTTCCTGCTATATATGGAACATTGAAGAGACCGTCAAGCTGGTCGGGATTCTCAAGCAGGTGATGCCTGAGGTCACGATTGTGCTCGGCGGGCCGGAGGTATCCTATGAGCCGCTTTATTGGATGAAACGGGAGGCGGGCATTGATTTTGTAGTGAATGGCGACGGGGAAGAGACCTTTCACCATTTGCTGCAGGAACTGCGGGATGAGCGCAAGTTTCATTTCGTCTACGGGGCCGCTTACCGCAAGGGCGAGGAACTGATTGTCAATCCTCCGCGTCCCAAAAGCGATCTGAACACGCTGCCCACGCCGCACCGTTTCCCGGAGGACCTGCCGGATCTTGGCAAACGGATCGTGTATTTCGAGACCAGCCGGGGCTGTCCGTTCAACTGCCAGTTCTGCCTGTCCAGCATCGAGGTAGGCGTGCGTTATTATGATATTGAGCGGGTGAAGTCCGATCTGCTCTATCTAATTGAGAATGGCGCCAAGGTAATCAAATTTCTTGACCGTACCTTCAACATCAACCGTAATTACGCGATGGAGATGTTCCAGTTCCTGATCGACAACCATCAGGGCTGTATATTCCAGTTCGAGATTACGGCGGATATTATGCGCCCCGAGGTGCTTGATTTTCTGGCTGAGAACGCGCCTCCGGGCATCTTCCGCTTCGAGATTGGCGTGCAATCGACCAATGACGAGACGAACGAGCTGGTCAAGCGCCGCCAGAATTTCGCCAAGCTGTCACGTACCGTTATGAAAATCAAGGCCAGCGGCAACATCGACCAGCATCTCGATCTGATTGCCGGACTGCCGCAGGAGGATTACACGACCTTCCGTAAAACCTTCAACGATGTGTTCGCGATGGAGCCGGAAGAACTGCAGCTCGGCTTTCTCAAAATGCTGCGCGGCACCGGCCTGCGTGCCCAGGCGGCCAAATATGACTACACGTACATGGAGCACGCTCCTTACGAGATTTTGAGCAGCCATGTCATGCCGTTCTCCGACATTATCCGCCTCAAGCGGCTGGAGGATGTGCTGGAGAAATACTGGAACAGCCACCGGCTGGATCATTCGGTGAAATACCTCATCCGCCATGTGTTCAAATCGCCGTTCGATTTCTTTCAGGAATTCGGCGATTACTGGGAAGAGCAGGGCTGGCAGAAGATTGGCCATCAGCTAGAGGATTTGTTCACCCGGCTGCATGCTTTCCTTACGGACCGTGGAACGGGTTCCATGGATATCGTCACCGGACTGATGAAGCTGGATTATTTCCTGGGCCACAAGTACAAGCCGCGCAAGATCTGGTGGGATATTACGCTGGACAAGTCTGACTGGGCGAAATATATGAAGGAGATCACCGACCACCCCGAGCGCCTCTCAGCCAAGCTGGCGGAGGCTGGGTTCAGCGAGCGGGAGCTGCAAAAGTTCACCGTGCTTGAGGTGCTGCCGTTCCAGCTAGAGCCGGTGCTGGAGTCCATTAGCGGACTGCGCTTTGATCCGGCTGCTGTGGAGGCTGAAGCGGCCTCAAGTGCTGCGGCGGTTGCTTCAGCCGATGCGGATCACACTGCCGATGCTGCAGCTGGAAATGCTGGCGGCAGGGGAGAGCGGCTTAGTGTACCGGTCAGCCGGGAATTGCATGCGGCAGTTGCCGGCACGGTTGCGGACAGTGCCTCCACTGCGCTGGCCGACGCTCAGCCGGCAGCGGGCGGAAGCACACTGCTGGTCGTAATGTACCAGCAGGATGAGAGCCAGCGGGCGCAGTATTACACGCTGCCCTTATAAGACAGGCCGCTTCATGCGGGCAGAGAAGAGGGATGCAGGATGAATGCAAATGAATCGGTCTCATTGTGTTTGTATGAGGAAAAGTACAAAGAGGACCTGCTTGCCTTTGAGCTTCCCCCGGAACAGGAGCAATTTACCGGACTGCCGGAAGAGACTCTGACTGAAGCTTTAACCAATCCCGGCAAAACTGCGGTTGTCATTGCAAAGGGAGAACGGGCGGTAGGTTTTTTTATTCTGCACCGCGGTGAGGAGATTGCAGACTTCTATAGTGATTATTCCGGCGCGGTACTGCTGCGTGCGTTTCTGATCAACTATGCCTGCCAGGGCCAAGGGATCGCCAAAGCCGCTATGGCGCTGCTGCCTGACTTCCTGCGGACTCATTTTCCTACTATGCAGGAGATCGTTCTTGCAGTTAATGAAAGAAATACCTCTGCCGGGAACCTCTATTCCCGGGCTGGGTTTCTCGATAAAGGGCTTCGCCGCAGCGGACACAAGGGAACGCAGAAGGTGCTGCAGTATGCTTTAGGCGAAGCTTTTGTGGAGACTGGTCCATGACGGGCAGTGAGGAAGCCCTGCGGGAGCGGCTGATCGGGATCTTTAACGGCAGCCCGCTGCTGCTGGACGTATTCACACGGGCGCAGGGGCTAGGAAACTACCCATATTATGTTGGGGCGGGTTTCCTGGTGCAGACGGTATGGAACCATCTTACGGGCCGCGCGCCGGAGTATGGAATCAGCGACATAGACCTCGTCTATTATGACGCGGATGATTTGAGCTATGCTGCAGAGGATGCGATGATTGCCAAGGGCCGGGAGCTTTTTAGCGGGCTAACGATTCCGGTGGACCTGAAAAATCAGGCCCGGGTGCATCTGTGGTACCGGAATAAGTTCGGCATAGAGCTTCAGCCTTACGTATCGCTTGAGGCGGCAATTGACAGTTGGCCAACTACAGTGACTTCGCTTGGAGCCAGACTTGCTGCGGATGGCGAATGGCGGATTTATGCTCCCTTTGGCCTGCAGGATTTGTTTACTCTGACCCTGAGGCCCAACAAGGTGCTGATTAACGAGGAGATTTACATTACTAAGACGCAGAAATGGCTAGGCAAATGGCCGGAGCTGACAGTTGTTCCTTGGATGGATATGTAATAAAATGGATTATGTCACAATAAAATAAAAAAAGGGGCTGTGTTGCAGCACAGCCCCTGCGTACAACCACTGCTGTAGAGCAGCGGGTCGTCCCATCCAGTGTTGTTGGAGTAGACCGTTACCTTTGCCGGGGCGGTCTATTTCTTTTTAATATAGCCCAGCAGTGCAAGTATGAACATTCCGAACACGAACATTAGTGAAAGAGCATCTTTTACCTCCATTACCGTCACCTCCTCCAAGGGAGAGACCGGCAGCTCACGAGCAGTGCTGTACAAGGAAATCATAACATAATAATTCTGTTAAAAAATGGAGCATTAGTAGATTTGTAGCGGAAAAATACAAAGACAGGCATTCACCGGATTCCGGAGTGCCTGTCTTTGCATTTGTTCTAATGAGCGGTGGGCTGAAGCAGCAGTGATTCGGCGGGGAGATGGCGGACGAGCCAATCCAGCACGTCGGAGGTAACCTGATCGCGGTTCACCTCGTTAAGCATTTCATGTCTGCCCTCCGGGTACAGCCTGTATTCCACATCCGTAATCCCCCGCTCCCGGTAGATTTGGGCCAGGCGCAGAACGCCTTGACCGTTCATTCCAACGGGGTCTTTGGCTCCCGCGAATAAGTATACGGGCTTATCCGTGCATAATGTAAGCAGCGTTTCGCCGGAATGGATATCCCGCAGCAGCCGGAAAAAATCGCGGAAGAAGCGGGTGGTGCAGATCGCTCCGCAAAAAGGATCAGCAATGAAGCGGTCCACCTCCTCCTGGTCACTGCTGAGCCAGTCAAAAGCTGTTCTTATTGGAGAGAAGGAACGGTTATAAGGGCCGAATACAATACCGTTCAGCAGGACACTGCGATGGCGTACGCCCTGCAGCTTGTATTGCATCCCTGCCAGCGTTTCCGCCAGTCCCAGCAGGCCGCGCGGTCCATTGGTGCCGCTGAGAATAAAGCCGGCGTACTCTTCATGGCCTTCCTCGCACATCAGCTTCTGAGCCAGAAAAGAGCCCATGCTGTGGGCAAGAAGGAAAATCGGCAGGCCCTCATGCCGGGAACGGGCAATGCCGCCGAGCTGGAGCAGATTGCGCCGCATCCAGTAGAAGCCGTCCTCGCCGGTGTCCCCCAGCAAATCTACCCTGCCTGCCGTTTGGCCGTGGCCCCGGTGGTCATTGGCATATACAGCATAACCCGCGCCGGTAAGCGCCGCTGCAAAACGGGCATAGCGGGCAGCCGTCTCACACATGCCATGGGCAATCTGGACAATCCCCCGGACCGTAGCCTCCGGCTCCGGCAGCCATTCATAGACATGAATCGGGACCCCGAGGGGATCGGTCATCTTAAAGCTGTTTTCCCTCATACCGTTCCTCCTAAAAGTTTTGTAAGGAATACTTCTTGGAGATACTGCGACAAAACTTGCTTCGAAAGCATATGCTTAGTTTTGTAAGGAATACTTCTTGGAGATACTGCGTGCAAAACTTACTTCGGAAGCATACGCGCTACCCATTAATTCTATGCCTGCTCCGGCCTGGCTTATGGCAGATACGAGCGGAGTACAGTGGAATGCCCTTCGATTCCGTAGGCTCCCAGGGTGGACGGGAGCAGGTAGCATTCCCCGGCGGAATAAGGCTGGGAGCCGCCATCCCAGGTCAGATGCCCGCTGCCTTCGCAGATAACGAGAATCGTGAAGCTGTCCGGAGTGGTGGACAGGCTCCATTCCCCGTTCACAACGCCTTTTTCAACAATAAAATAAGGCGAGACGGCAATCTGCAGCCACTCACCAGCTACAGCGCTATCGGTTTTCATGGAAGTGGCGCCTGCGCCTTCATAGGCGGTTACGTTCAGCGAATCCTCGATATGAAGCTCACGCGGCTTGCCATCCAGACCCGGGCGGTCGTAGTCGTAAATGCGGTATGTAGTGTCGGAGTTCTGCTGAATTTCCGCTACAACCACTCCGGCGCAGAGGGCGTGCACAGTTCCGGCAGGGATATAGAAGGCATCGCCTGCGGAGACCGTGATTTCCTGCATGGTGTCCATAACTGTTCCGTTATCCAGCGCCTCGCGCAGGCTTTCACGGGTTACACCGTCTTTGAGACCGTAGATGATTTTGGCGCCTGGCTTGGCGTCCAGCACATACCACATCTCTGTTTTGCCCAGTTCGCCCTTTGGCAATCCTTCGTAGTCATCGGTAGGGTGCACCTGCACGGACAGGTTGTCATTGCAGTCCAGCAGCTTGATCAGCAGCGGGAATCTTCCGCCGTCCTTGGGACTGCCTTTGCTGCCGAACCATTCATGCCCGAATTGCTCACGGATCTGATCCAGTCCTTGTCCGGCCAGCTCGCCGTTCAGCACCGAAGAGGTGCCGTTCGGATGATCGGCGATCATCCAGCCTTCCCCAATGTGCCCTTCTGGCAGCTCCAGACCGAACTTCTCCAAAGCCCGGCCTCCCCAGACACGCTCTTTGAACTCCGGTTGAAATTTTAATGGATATGGCTTAGTCATCATTGCATCTTCCTTCCCG
Organism: Paenibacillus sp. BAC0078; assembly: GCF_054483875.1. Lineage (NCBI taxonomy): Bacteria > Bacillati > Bacillota > Bacilli > Caryophanales > Paenibacillaceae > Paenibacillus > Paenibacillus sp. BAC0078. Next base: position 158,968 of record NZ_JBTLRW010000005.1, on the reverse strand, counting down.
AATATAAAGTTTACTTGCTGCGTGCCGGCTCGAAGAATTCCAGCTTTTCTCCGTCCGGACCGTCAAAAAAGAAATAGCGGCTGCCGTTTGCCACCGTGGAGACAGCAGTTAGACCTTGAAGGCCAAGTCCGGCAATCCGTCTGTGCTCCTCCTCAATGCCTTCCACCGTGAAGGCTACATGACTGACTTTTCCTTCCTGGGGCAGCCCCTCGGACACTCCTTCAATCAGCTCAATCTCAACACTGGTCTGACCGGGGAAGCTGAGGAAGGCCAGGCGCAGAGCGTCACCGGGCTCGCCCACAATATCCTGCAGCGTGAGGCCGATGACTTCCTGGTAAAAGCTCAGTGAACGCTCCAGCTTGTCCACCTTAATGCCAATGTGCTCCACTTTGCTTACTGTCATTAATGGTCAGCTCCTTTTTTCTTCTCCACCGCGATTACATAAGGGGCAGTGTCCCGCTGAAGCTGGCGGTACACAATGCTCTGGGCCGTCACGGACGGCAGCTCCGCCGCCCAGGCCGTGACGGCGGCGGCTTCACGGTCCCCGCCATCATGGCCGGGATAGAGCACCGCTGTGATGATGCCGCCGGGGCGCAGCAGCGCAAGCGCCGCCTCCAGCGCGGCCAGCGTGCTCTCCGGCTCGGTGATGATGGTCTTGTCGGCATCGCCCGAGGGCAGATAGCCGAGATTGAACATCACCGCCGAGACCGTTCCGCACCAGTCCTGCGGAACGGCTTCCGCCATTGCTGCATGGCTGCGCTGCAGCAGCGTTACGGGAGACAGCGCCGCAGGCGCCTCCTCCCGGGCCAGCCGCAGGCGCTCCTCGGCAAGACTCAGCGCCGCAGGCTGAATGTCAAAGCCGTACACCCCGCCGCGCGGCCCGGCCGCCTTGGCGAGGAACAATGTGTCCGCACCGGTGCCCACGGTGGCGTCAATGGCCCGGCCGCCTTGCTGCAGGCGCTCGGCGGTCAATTTATGGGCAAAGCTAAGGACCGACATGAAGCCCATTAGCTTTTCCTCCAATATTTACCCTGCCAGGTGTCCCGGTTAACCAGCTCATTGTCGATAGCGTTCAGCACTTCCCATTTCTTGAGGCTCCACATCGGTCCGACCAGCAGGTCGCGCGGCGCATCGCCGGTCAGCCGGTGCACAATCATCTCCGGCGGCAGAATTTCCAGCGAGTCGGCAATCAGCTTCACATACTCGTCCTGCTCCAAAAAACGCAGCAGTCCGGCATCGTACTGCTTAACCATTGGCGTTTTGCGCATCAGGTGCAGCAGGTGGATTTTGATGCCCTGCACATCCATATTGGCTACAGCGGATACCGTCTCCAGCATCATTTCATGTGTTTCCTGCGGCAGCCCGTGAATAATGTGGGTGCAGACCCGGATGCCGTGACGCCGCAGCTTCTGGACAGCGTCGGTATAACAAGCCGTATCATGAGCACGGTTGATCAGCTCCGAAGTGGATTCGTGTATGGTCTGCAGGCCCATCTCCACCCAGAGATACGTACGCTGGTTCAGCTCTGCGAGATATTCGACCACATCATCCGGCAGACAGTCGGGGCGGGTAGCGATAGACAGGCCGACGACACCCGGCTGCTCCAGAATTACCTCATAATATTCTCTCAGCTCCTCAACCGGAGCGTACGTATTGGTGTAGGCCTGGAAATAACCGATGTACTTCGCGTTTGGCCATTTCAGATGTTGTCTGTCGCGCACGTTACCAAACTGTGTAACCAGATCGTCACGGCGGCTGCCGGCGAAATCGCCGGAGCCTCTGGCGCTGCAGAAGGTACAGCCTCCTTTGGCGATGGAGCCGTCCCGGTTCGGGCAGGTGAAGCCTGCGTCCAGCATCACTTTGAACACCTTAGTGTCCATCTGCTCACGCATTTCGTAGTTCCAGGTATGAAAACGTTTATCCCCCCACAGCAGCGGGGAGGAGGTCTGTAGAAGGTTAGACATGGACTGCTCCTTTCTATTTAACCTTTCCATTGTATCAAAGATCGGCGGCGAACGTAACATTTCCACCCGGATTTTCCACTTGAAAATAGGCTTGAAATAGAGCGGTTTTACCTTGCGAATGCTTACACATTATGTTATATTTGAAGTGTGAAAAAGCCGCAGCAGCAACTATAATCTCTATTTCTTGAATTCATAATTTCATGTCGCAAGGTCAATAATATAACCCAAGAGGTGATCATGATGAATTCTCAAACGGCTTATGCCGAAGGAAAAGGCTCCATTGATGTACAGCTGACTCCCGACGAAGCGCTCGCGCTGACGGGCGTGGAATTTAACGGCAACCATAAGATCAAGACAGAAGCACAGCGCAAGATCAGAAACGCATTCGAGAAGAAATTTGATTTTAACACTCCTTCGCGGTAAGCTACGAACCGCCCCGACAAGTGGACCCCAATTCCAAATACAACAAAGAAGGAATTTTTCGCCGGCTGTTCCCCAGCCGGGCGGAGAATTCCTTTTTCCATGAATATAGAGGTTGTATTCGTATTGAAAATCCTTTACTTTTGCGGACAAGTTCGGCACAATATTGCAAGTGACAGTGTTTGTATCAGAGAAAAGCGGAGGAGTACCTATGCGTTTACGCGGAAGAAAAGGAATACGTGAAAGTCTGGAGGAGCAGACCGACCTGGTCATCCTTGACCCTCGCAGCCTCAAGGGGCAGTGGTCTGAACTTTTTGGCAACAATCATCCGATTCATGTTGAATTTGGAATGGGCAAGGGACAGTTTATCAGCCAAATGAGCTTTAAATATCCCGATATCAATTTTATCGGCGTTGATATGTATGATGAGCTGATCCGCCGTGCGGCGGAGAAGGCGAGAGCGGTCTGGGAGCCGGCAGGGCAGGATACGCCGCCCAACCTGAAGGTTGCGCTGGCCAATATTAACTACGCCGAGGAAGTTTTTGCAGCCGGCGAGCTGGAGCGGATCTATCTGAACTTCAGCGATCCGTGGCCCAAGGCCAAGCATGCGCGTAGAAGACTGACTCACCCGCGGTTTCTCGACAAATACCGCGGACTGCTCAGCCCGCTTGGCGAAATTCATCTAAAGACGGATTCCCGCAGCCTGTTTGAATTCTCGCTGAATGCTTTTGCCGACTACGGCCTGCAAATGAAGAACATCTCCCTGGATTTGCACCCGGACGGGATCATGAATGAAGAGCATGTTATGACAGAATACGAGACCAAATTTTTTGGCCGCGGCGTCAACATTCACCGCTGCGAGGCCATTGTTGGTGCGCAGGCGCTGGAGCGGTATCAGGCTTCCCGCCTGGATAAATACCGCCTGTAGGCCAAATACATCAAAAGGCATTCCAAGGGCGGGCGACCTGGATGCCTTTTGATGTTCTTACCAGCTTTGTTCAAGCATATCAATAATGCTCTGGGCGCTTTGCAGTGGATGGAACCGAGCAATTTCCTTGAGATGGCTTTTTCGCTTGGCCTGTACATCGTCATAGTTGTACAGCAGCCGTTCCATCCATTTGTCAATGACGTCCAGTGAAGCAATGGGTTCGCCGAGCCCGGCCGCCGTAAAGTACCGGCAGTTCTCTTCTTCCTGGCCGGGCAACGGATGGTGAAAGAGCATGGGGATGCCTTTGGCCAGCCCTTCGCTGCAGGTCATCCCGCCCGGCTTCGTGACGAGGAGATCGGAAATTTCCATCAGCTTGTCGATTTCACGCGTGAAGCCGATCAGGGAAATGTTGGGATGACTGTAGCGCGGGTCCTCCTGCATCTGCCGCATCAGCTTCTCATTTGTGCCAAGGCAAAAAACAATCTGAACCTTCTCCCGCCAGCCGGCAAGAGCTTCGTTCACGACCTCATCGTTCATCATGCCCCAGCCGCCGCCCATGACCATGACAGTCGGCATGTCCTGCAGGCTGAACTGCTGCAGAATGCCCTCCTTGCCGGGATGCTCCCAGAAGCTCGGATGCACCGGCATGCCGGTGACCTGGATTTTGGCTGCAGCAACGCCCCGGCGGCGCAGCTTGGCCTTGACCTCCGGGGCGGAGACCAAATAGCGGTCTACCTCAGGGCTGATCCAGGTGGCGTGGGCATCATAATCGGTTATGACCGTAATGAGCGGCACCTTGAACGCCGGGTACAGCCGTTTGAGACGGGAGACCACGGCACTCGGAATGAAGTGGGTACAGATGATAATGTCCGGCTTTAGCTGCTTCACAATATTTTGCGTATGTGTATAAAATAAGCGGTGCAGGGCAAGTGTGGTAAGACGATTAAATGATTTCTGGTGACGGTACACATAACCCATCAGCCGGGGCTGGGAGGTTACCGTCTTGCGGTAAGCCGATACAATAAGCGGTGCCATCTTGGGATTCAGGAAGCTTCCAAGCTCCAGCACCTTCGTTTGTATATGGGGCGACAATTTGCGCAGGCTGCTCGACAGCGCATAAGCTGCTTGCGTATGCCCAGCGCCAAAACCTTCCGACAGCAAGAGTATTCTTTTTTTGCGCAATTTATATTTCACCTGTTTTCGCAATGGTTTTCGCTGGTCCGAATTGTACGTGCAGTGCCGGGCATCAGAACCACAAAGCAATTGTGCCTGCAGCGGCGCCGGTACCGATTACGGCCCCTGCAACAACATCGGACGGATAATGCAGTCCAAGATAGATCCGGGAGAATCCGACGATGCAGGCGAGCGGCAGCAGGATAACGGTCAGGGCAGGGAAGGCTGCCATATAGGGAACCGTAGAGGCAAAGATAGCTGTAGTGTGGCCTGAAGGAAAAGAATGATCCTTAAGCGGATTGCGAAATGTATTTGTTCCCGGAAGTGCCAGATACGGCCGCATTCGCGGGTAGAGCTTCTTGGCGATGGCAACGGGAATATGGCTGACCGTCAAGGAAACAAGAGCCTGAAGTCCCGTCGTTCTCCACGGCTGCGGAGACAGCGCCCAGACCAGCACATTTATGCCGATGGCGCTTGTAGCTCCTCCCAGATGGGTAAGATAGAAAAGCCAGAAGTTCAGAAATGGGTTGTGCAAGCTTCCGTTAATCCACTTGAACAGGCGCCGCTCCAAGAGATGTAATCTCATAAATAAATGTCTCATATCTTGTTCCCTCCGAATAGTACGGCTGAAGATAACAGGCGCGCAGGCTGCAGTAATCTGGTATATCCCTTAAAGCTGTCTTTATCATACTTTTTTCAGGCAGTCCATTTCAAGGAAAAGCTCGGTTAAGCTCGGAAAATGCCAGTTTTGACTTGGGAACCCCTTACGCCTTACAATGATTCAAGCAGGCAGAACACGTTTAAAAGGTAACAGAGAAAAAAGGAGTCCCCTTAACTGGAATCCGTACCCGTCTTTTAACGTGATAAATAAACAGCAAGCCTGCCTCACCAACAAAAGGGAATGCTCTTGGTCTTACTGTAAGGGATGCAACAAAAGGGTCAGAAAGAACGTTTATCAAGCAAAAGAGAGAAAAAAAGAACACCAAGAGTGAAAAGGGGGCATCAAAAGGTCATGGCAGACGCAGTGTTTGTTACGCTCCAAGTGATCTTGGCGGCAATCGCAGTCTATCAGTTTACTTTTTCATTGTTCGGACTGCACAAGCAAAAGAACAAGGCTAAGTTCGCTCCGGAAAAATCATTTGCTGTACTGGTTGCCGCACACAACGAGGAAGAAGTCGTCGGCGCGCTGATGGAGAATTTGAAGCAGCTTAATTATCCTAAGGAACTGTACGATGTATTCGTTATTTGCGACAACTGTACGGATGGTACGGCAAAAATTGTAAGAGAGCATGGCATGAATGCCTGCGTCCGCACCAACACCAATCTGCGCGGCAAAGGCTATGCGATTGAATGGATGCTCAAGGAGCTGTGGGCGATGCCACGGCAATATGACGCTGTGGTTATGTTCGATGCGGACAACCTGGCGCATACCGAATTCCTGACGGAGATGAACAATGATCTCTGCACAGGGGCGCGGGTTATTCAAGGCTACATTGATACTAAGAATCCTGAGGATTCCTGGATTACCGCCGCTTACGGCGTATCTTACTGGTACATCAACCGGTTATGGCAGCTGTCGCGCCATAATCTGAATATGGCTAACTTTCTTGGCGGTACCGGCATGTGCTTCGAGACCAACCTGCTGAAGGAAATGGGCTGGGGAGCAACAAGTCTCGTTGAGGATTTGGAATTTACGATGCGCAGCGCATCGAAGGGCGTCTACCCAAGATTCAACTATGACGCCAAGGTTTTTGATGAGAAGCCGTTGACGTTCAAGGCCTCCTCGAGACAGCGGCTGCGCTGGATGCAGGGGCACTTTACAGTTGCCCGCCGTTATTTCTTTCCTTTGCTGTGGCAAAGTATTAAAGAACGCAGCCTGACGAAGTTTGACCTGGCGCTCTACGGAGCCAATGTTTACATCGTGCTGCTGACGTTCCTGATGACTGCCGTGATGTGGGTCGACAATTCGCTGTTCGATGGTCCGCATATTGCCAATATCTATGGTCAGCTGCCGCTTTGGCTTGGCTATTTCGCGGTTGGAGCCAACATTCTGACGTTCCTGCTCGCAATGGCGCTGGAGAAGGTCAAATTCAAGAAGGTATATCTGTATTTGCTGGTTTTCCCAATTTACCTGATCTCCTGGTATCCCATCACGTTCTATGCGTTCTTCACGCAGAATAACAAGCAATGGAGCCATACCAAGCATACGCGTGTCGTAAGGCTTGAGGAAGTGCAGAGCAAACAGGTATCGTAAGAACTGGCTGCAGAAGTTTTTGAGAAAATATTTCCGGGTACTATTGACACTCCTTGCCTGAGTGATGTATAGTATTCAAGTGTGCAAAACATAGGGATTGCAAGCAGAAGCACCGGCTTCTCACCTGACTGGCAAATACGCCAGCTGGTTTTGATCTCAATGCTTTATGGATGTATAATTCATGAACGTTGATCAAACGGGGTGTCGGGAGTTACCGGCACCCCTTTTTTAATGGAGAACCGCAAACAAATTATTGCCTAAGTAGATCCGGAGGTGGAGAGTTATCAGTAAGGAACATATGATCAATGATGAAATTCGGGCCAAAGAGGTCCGTTTGGTTGGAGCGGAAGGCGAGCAAATTGGCATCAAGCCAATTCGCGAAGCGTTGCAAATGGCGATTGATCTTAATCTGGATTTAGTCAACGTAGCGCCGCAGGCGAAGCCGCCAGTATGCCGCATCATGGATTACGGCAAGTTCCGTTATGAAACACAGAAGAAAGAGAAGGAAGCACGCAAGAACCAGAAGGTCGTGGACATCAAGGAAGTCTGGTTCCGTGCTAACATTGAGGAACATGATTATCAGACCAAGTTCCGCAATGTGGTCAAGTTCCTGGGTGAAGGCGATAAAGTGAAGTGCTCCGTGCGTTTCCGCGGACGTGAGATTACACACGCCAGCATCGGCCAGAAGATCCTGGAACGTGTTAAGAGTGAAGTGGAAGAGATTTCTGTTGTTGAGCGCCAGCCTAAGCTGGAAGGCCGCAGCATGATTATGATCTTGGCTCCCAAAGCCCAATAAATTTGGAGCCACTTGCACAGCAATTTGGCGCCGCATAATATTCAAGGAGGAAACACCATGCCTAAAATGAAAACCCACAGCAGTCTGAAAGGCCGTTTCAAGATTACCGGATCCGGCAAAGTACTGCGTTACAAAGCTCACAAGAACCACTTGCTGTCCCACAAATCGAAACGCGCAAAACGCGTATTGAACGGCAATCCAGTAATGGCCCCTGGGGATGTAAGACGTTTGAAACAAGGACTAGCTAACTTGAAATAGTTTTATCACACATTTTTGGGAGGTTTATTAATATGGCAAGAGTTAAAGGCGGATTTGTAGTTCGTCGTAGACATAAAAAAGTATTGAAGCTGGCAAAGGGTTATTTCGGTTCCAAGCATCGCATTTTCAAAACAGCTAACGAGCAAGTAATGAAGTCGATGGTATACGCATACCGTGACCGTCGTCAGACTAAACGTAACTTCCGCAAACTGTGGATCGTTCGTATTAATGCTGCAGCCCGTTTGAACGGTCTTTCCTATAGCAAGCTTGTATTCGGCTTGAAGCTGGCTGGCGTAGAAGTGAACCGTAAAATGCTGGCTGACCTGGCAGTAAACGACATTAACGCATTCAACTCCCTGGCTGTAGTAGCCAAAGAGAAGATCAACGCGTAAAGCTTAGAAGTAACCGAAAAGCACCGCCTGCGGGGTATCCCGTGTGACGGTGCTTTTTTGTGGCGTAAATAACCGCCTTGCTATTCCCAATATTTTGTGGTACTAAGCTGGGAAGCCAGTGTTTTGCTGCTTGTTCTTCTGATCTTTCGCAGCTCAGAGCGCTCGGCTGCAGATTCGCTGATGAGCTTCTCTTCATCGGTCTCGGCGACAATCGCCGGAACAGGGGCCGGAGTGCCGTCTTCATGAACAGCAACGAAGGTCAGGAAGGAAGTCGCGGCAACAGCGCGCTCGCCTGTATATAGGTTCTCGGAGATGATTTTGACGAATACCTCTATACTGGTTCGGCCTGTCCAGGAGACGAAGGATTCGAAGCAGACGGAATCCGAAGGTCTGATCGGCAGGAGAAAGTCCACGGAATCCGCAGAGGCGGTCACCACGTTGGTACGGCAGTGGCGCATGGCGGAGATGGAGGCGACTTCATCAATGGTGCTCATGAGCTTGCCGCCGAACAGTGTTTTGTGATTGTTTACATCATTAGGAAACACACGTCCTGTTTTGAAAACACGGGATTCACGGCAGAATTTAGAGGCAGGCGCAGCTTGAGGATTGTTTTGATTCTTGTCATCCATTTGTCAGTACTCCCTTTTCATACAATATGTAAACATTCATGATAATAGAAAACCAATCTCTGTGCAATACTATTTATAGTGCCCCAGAGCTGAAGATGGAAATTCGAGGATTTCTAACATGATTTGAGCTTTTTATTGACATGTCGTGTCATAGTAAACGATTTCTTGTGAAAAAATGCAAATAATTATTGACCTGAGGTCATTAATAGACTGGATTTTAGGTTTTTTAGCAGGTATAATTTGAGCTAATGGTATGTCCAAGCAGAACACAGAAGACATCCAATTTCTTAAGGGGGAACTCGATCAATGAAAAAGGTTTATCAGCTTTCTCTTGTTATGTTGCTCGCATTCACTGTCATTCTGGCAGGCTGCGGAAACAACAACAAAACAAACAATGCAGCAAGCACTAACGCTGGAGCAGCAACTAACGCACCAGCCGAAGCAACAGAAGCACCAACTGAAGCTCCTAAAACAGATGTTAAAATTGGTCTCGTAACTGACGTAGGCGGAGTAAACGACAAATCGTTTAACCAATCCGCTTGGGAAGCTCTGCAGGCTCTTGAAAAAGAATCCGGCGTTGAAATCAAATATCTGCAAAGTAAATCCAATGCTGACTATGAACCGAACCTTAACCAATTTGTTAAAGGCGGCTACAACCTGACTTGGGGTATCGGTTTTGATCTTGGCGACGCCGTTAAGAAGGTTGCTACTGAGAACCCTAACGCTAATCTGGCGATCATCGACAGCGTAGTAGAAGCTCCTAACGTTGAGTCTGTTACTTTCTCCGAAAACGAAGGTTCCTACCTGGTTGGTGTGGTTGCCGGTTTGACAACCAAAACCAACAAAGTAGGTTTCATCGGCGGTATGGAGAGCCCGGTTATCAAACGTTTTGAAGTTGGCTTCAAAGCCGGCGTAGAAGCTGTAAACCCTAAGGCAAAAGTAACCATTACTTATGCAGGTGCTTATGACAAACCAGATACTGGTAAATCCTTGGCAGCTACTCTGTACGATGCTGGCAATGACATCATCTTCCCTGCTGCCGGCGCAACAGGCAACGGCGTGTTCAACGAAGCTAAATCCCGCAACAAAGCAGGCGGCACTAAAGTATGGGTAATCGGCGTAGACAAAGACCAATCCCTGGAATTTGGCGATGACGTAACTTTGACTTCCATGATCAAACGTGTTGACGAAGCTGTTAAGAAAGTTTCCCAACAGGTTGTTGACGGAACATTCAAAGGCGGCACTACAACCGTACTGGGTCTGAAAGACAACGGCGTAGGCCTTCCTGAAACATCCAAAGCTAACGTATCCGCTGAAATTCTTGCCAAAGTTGACGAATACAGCAAAAAAATTGTTGACGGAACAATCAAAGTTCCTACTGAGTAATCCCGATTCACATTTTCTAGCTGGACTATAATAAACAAGAACAAGGCCGGTTATTGAGCTGGCCTTGTTCCCTGTTAAAGTATCCGTAATAGGAACACAGCAGTGCCGTCCTTAAGGGGCGGTACAGCCGTGTCTAAGGCAATATATATTCTGTGATGAGGGTGATTCCATGAGTGCTGCGGCTCCTGTCGTAGAGTTGAAGCAAATCACAAAACGCTTTCCCGGTATCGTCGCGAACGACTCCATTAGTCTGACGCTGCAAAAAGGGGAGATTCATGCGCTGCTTGGTGAGAACGGGGCAGGCAAATCGACCTTGATGAATATCGTATTCGGACTGTACCAGCCCGATGAAGGCAGCATCGAAATCGACGGGAAACCGGTTATTATTGATAGTCCCAATAAAGCGATTGAGCTTGGCATTGGGATGGTTCACCAGCATTTCAAGCTTGTAGAGCCTTTTACGGTAACCGAGAATATCGTTCTGGGTATGGAACCGAAAAAAGGTCTTAAAATCGACTATAAATCCGCCGCGGAGCAGGTCCGCAAGCTATCGGAGCAGTATGGCCTTCAAGTCAATCCGAATGCGAAGATTCATGACATTTCGGTCGGCATGCAGCAAAGGGTAGAAATTATGAAGACCCTGTACCGCGGAGCGGATATACTTATATTCGACGAGCCTACCGCTGTGCTTACGCCGCAGGAAATTACGGAACTTATGGCGATTATGAAGCGGCTCGTTGCAGAGGGCAAATCCATTATTCTTATAACACACAAGCTTAAAGAAATTATGCAGATTTCTGACCGGGTTACCATTATCCGCCGGGGTAAAGTCATAGATACTGTGAACACTTCAGGTACGAATCCCAATGAGCTGGCCGAAAAAATGGTGGGACGCGGCGTAACCTTCAAGGTGGACAAGCAGGCCCCGCAGATCGGCTCCAGTGTCTTGAAGCTGTCTAATGTCAGCAGCAAGAGCAAGGAAGGTGTCGCTGTACTCAATGGACTTAGCTTTGAAGTGAAGGCTGGCGAAATTCTGGGCATCGCAGGAGTCGACGGCAATGGACAAAGCGAGCTGATTCAGGCGATTACCGGTCTGCGCAAAATTGATTCCGGGTCCATCACGGTATCCGGCAAAGAAATTGCCAATCTGTCTCCGCGCAAAATTTCTGAGATGAACGTGTCTCATATTCCGGAGGACCGTCATAAGCACGGCCTGGTACTCGACTTTACGGTAAGTGAGAACATGGTTCTGGAGACGTATTATAAGAGCCCTTATAACCAGAATGGCTTCCTTAACAAAGAAGTTATTGATCAGCATGCCGAAAAATTAGTCAAGGAGTTTGATGTGCGTACTCCTTCTATTGAGAATAAAGCGCGTTCCTTGTCGGGCGGTAATCAACAAAAAGCGATTATTGCGCGGGAAATAGATAAGAATCCGATACTCCTGATTGCGGCCCAGCCAACGCGTGGTCTCGATGTCGGAGCCATTGAATTTGTACAGAAGCAACTCATCGAACAGCGTGACCAAGGTAAGGCTGTGCTGCTGATTTCTTTTGAACTGGATGAAATTATGAATGTGTCCGATAGAATTGCCGTTATTTACGAAGGGCAGATTGTCGGCGAAGTATTCCCGCAGGATACGAATGATCAGGAGCTCGGTCTGATGATGGCGGGAAGCTTGAAGCGGGGAGGCCATGCGGATGTCTAGATTCAAAAAAATCTTTGCGACCGACAGCTATATTGTTCCATTGGTCGCGATTGTAATGGGCTTCCTGGTCGGAGCCATTGTTATGCTGGTCGGAGGCTACGACCCTATTGCCGCATACTCCGCACTGTTTAAACGCGTTTTCGGCACTCCGTATGACTTCGGTGAAGCAATACGCGAAATGACGCCGCTGATGTTCACAGGGCTTGCGGTGGCTTTTGCCTTCCGTTCAGGGATGTTCAACATCGGTGCGGACGGTCAGGTGCTTATCGGTATGACTGCAGCTTCTGTAGTTGGCATTAAGTTTGCCGGCAGCATTCCGACATTTGTGCTGGTGCCGCTTGCGGTGATCATTGCCGGCCTCTGCGGCGGTCTCTGGGCAGGCATTGCCGGTTACCTGAAGGCGAAACGCGGGATCAATGAAGTTATTACTACAATCATGCTGAACTGGATTGCGCTTTTCTTGTCCAATTATATTGTCAGAACGTTCCTGCTGCTTCCCGGACAGAATCGTTCACAGGACATTCCGGCTTCGCTCTCAATGACGTTTCTGAATTCAATATTTGATAATGCCCGTCTGCACTGGGGAACCGTCCTGGCGCTTTGCGCAGCCGTGTTCTTCTATGTGTATTTGTGGAAAACCAAACAAGGCTACGAAATGCGTGCGGTTGGTCTGAATCCTCATGCTGCTGAGTATGCAGGGATGAACGTCGGGCGCAACGTTATAAAGGCGATGTTCATTAGTGGTGTTTTTGCCGGATTAGCGGGAGCTGGAGAGGTGCTTGGCGTATTCCATTACCAATCCGTCTTTGCGGCATCGCCAGGCTACGGCTTTGACGGCATCGCTGTTGCCTTGCTGGGCTTGACGCATCCGCTGGGTGTAATCCTGGCCGCTATCCTGTACGGTTCTTTAACCTATGGTTCTGCGGGAATGAGCTTTGGAGCGGATGTTCCTCCCGAACTGATCCGTATTGTCATTGGCTCAATTATTTTCTTCATTGCGGCTCAAGGAATAGTGCGTTGGGTGCTTAAACCGTTCTACCTCAAGCGCAAGAAAGAGAAGGTGTTATAGATGGACGTAGTAGTATTAGGCCAATTGCTCAATACAACGCTTGTTTTTTCCACAGCGCTGATATTTGCTGCCCTCGGGGGCATCTTCTCTGAACGCTCCGGTGTTGTAAATATCGGACTTGAAGGCTTGATGATGTTCGGTGCTTTTGCCGCAGCGGTGGGCGGATATTATGCTCAGGATGCCGGCATGGGAGCTTGGGCTCCTTGGATCGGCGTGCTGTGTGCGATGGCAGTGGGCGTACTGGGTGCGCTGATTCATGCTGTTGCGTCGATTACGTTTAAGGCTGACCAGACCATCAGTGGTACGGTAATTAACTTTCTGGCAGCCGGCAGCACCCTTTATGTTGTAAAGCTGATCTTCGACGGAGCCGGTGAAACACCACTTCTGGATGGCTTCAGCAAGGTAGCGATTCCCGGGCTCTCCAAGATTCCCGTTATCGGTGAAGGAATATTTAATTCCTATCCGACAACCTACTTGGCGATTATACTGGTTATTGTAATTTATTTCGTACTCTTCAAAACTCCGTTTGGGCTCCGTTTGCGCGCTGTCGGCGAGCATCCGAGTGCTGCGGATACCCTGGGTGTCAACGTGAAACGGATGAGATATATCGGCGTCATGCTGAGCGGCATGCTCGCTGGTATTGGCGGAGCCACGATTACACTTACGACAACAGGTACTTTTGCACATAATACGATTTCCGGTCAGGGCTTTATCGCCATTGCGGCAATGATCTTCGGGAAATGGAATCCGCTTGGTGCTTTCGGCGCGGCTGTTTTCTTCGGATTTTCCCAAGCGATCCGCAACTATGTTCAATTGTTCGAATGGTCCAAGGACATTCCTCAGGAATTCATTTTCATGATTCCTTATGTATTGACTATTATTGTTCTGGTCAGCGCGGTCGGACGTTCTTCGGCGCCTAAGGCATTAGGTGAACCTTACGACCCTAGCAAGCGCTAGTCCTTGGTCATTACTTGTAAAAACGCATTTCCGGTTTTTTCGGAAATGCGTTTTTTTGTTGCAATATCTATCAGTTGAACTAAAAAAACATAAAAAGGGCAGAAGTGACGGAGGGGAAGTTTGGATACTTACGGAGCGGTAGCGTCCGCCTTTGTCTGCGGATTTCCACCGCGAAGAGCGGTAATAATCAAGAAATCTGCAGACAACAGCGGCCGGAAGTCCAAACATTCCCCGCAGTTACGACCAGACCCCAATATGAAAATCTATAGGTTAACTGATCTAGTGAAAACAATAGGGCAAGCGTACAGGCGAAGATGCATGTCTGCGAATAGACTGTTTTGAGATGAAGTCATTTTAGGAGGGATAATTATGGTACAGCCGGTAACGAAGAAGCATGTGATGAAGCTGGTGGGTAAAAACATTGTTGCAGTTAAGAAGGATGGCTCCAAAGTGATGGGCAAGCTGGTTCGCGTTTCGGGAAATCGCCTATTTTTAAAGCAAATGAACGGTAAAAAAGTACAAACAAAGGCATTGATTCCGCTGGTGCTGTTTGATTTGCTGGCTATTGGCACGGCTCCTTATGCTTATGGAGGCTATGGTTATCCAGGCGTCCCTTATGGTGGCTACGGCCCTGTTGCTAAACCTTATGGCCCTTACGGACCAGGTCCTGGCATCCCGCCGATTGGCTTCTTTTAGGCTCTGAATCTGCTGTCCAATTGTTTTTCGAATTCATAGCAATAGTTTTGCGGCTGATAACGGGCTACGCTGTAGCCCAATTTTTGATAAAAGGAAATGCCTGGCGCATTCCCGGAATCCACCGATACTTTGGCCCTCAGGCATCCGCGTGATAGTGCAAACCGTTCCGCCCGGTCCATGAGTAAATTTCCCCAGCGTTTTCGTCTTGCGGAAGGGGTAACGGCCAGCATATCTATATACAGCAAATCACCGTGCAGCATGAAGTGGACAAACCCCAGCGGATCGCTCTCATAATCGGGACAAGCTACAAGAGTAACCCCTTGCCCCAGCCTCCGGGGCAGATCCTTTCGGACCTGGTTGATCACGGTCTGCGGAAGATGCGATAATGGCACCAGCTGCTTTTCAATTAAGTCAAGAATGACGGTGTCATCCTGCTTGGGTCTGCGGTAACGAATCATAATAGGCGCCCCCTCCACGCATTGTCGTACATCATATGCCCGCAGTGGTGTGGGCGTTCCGGAAAAAATAGAACATGTTTTTGTGACATTCTCGGAAAAGAGGGTATTGACTAACCGTGTGAGGAATCATATAATGTGTCTAAACATTTTATCGAATATACATGCATCGGCAATGATGAGGACGAAGTTTTAAGGGCTCTTTTGCTCAGAGAGTGAGAGGAATTGCTGCAACCTCCACCAGAATCCCTTATATACGAGCTCACCTCGGAGCTGTTTCCCTGAAAGGTCCATCGGCAAGAGTGGTGGAATTATTAGGGGGAATCGTTTGGTCCGCGTTAGGGACTTCAGGTTACAAAGATTTGGGCCCTGCCTACATCGATGGATTTTTGTTACCTGATAAGGCGTTGCATCGTGAGATGTAATGCAAACATGGGTGGTACCACGGAAGATCAACCTTTCGTCCCTCACGCGCTTCTCTTCTGCGCGTGGGAGGCGAAAGGTTTTTTTGTTGCCAAGAACCTTAACTGTTGTATAAAAGACGGTCTGTCATTTGCATAATGAATGTTAACTATCGAAGGGAGGAATACTGATGAGCGCGCAAATACCAGAAGTGCGGTCTACAGAGCAGTTACGTGAGAAATGGAAGAAGCCGGAGGTGATTACCGGTTCCGAAGTCCTGCTGCGCAGTCTGGTGCTGGAAGGTGTAGATACGGTATTCGGATATCCCGGTGGAGCGGTATTGTACATCTATGACGCTCTTCACGGCTTCGACGATTTCAAGCATATTCTGACACGGCATGAGCAAGGCGCGATTCATGCGGCAGACGGCTATGCCAGAGCAAGCGGTAAAGTGGGCGTGTGCATTGCAACCTCCGGCCCGGGAGCAACCAACCTGGTGACGGGCATCGCTACCGCCTTTATGGATTCCGTTCCGCTGGTTGTAATCACCGGGAACGTATTTTCCAGCCTGATTGGTACCGATGCGTTTCAGGAAGCGGATATTACAGGGATAACGATGCCGATTACGAAGCATAGCTATCTTGTACGCGATGTTGAAGACCTGCCGCGCATTATTCATGAAGCATTTCATATTGCCAATACTGGACGTAAGGGTCCGGTGCTGATAGATATTCCAAAGGACGTATCGGCGGCACAAACCTTGTTTACACCGGTACAGCAGCAAGGTGTCAATCTTCGCGGCTACAATCCGCGTACCGTTCCGAACAAGCTTCAGCTCGACAAGCTGGTTCGTGCCATTTCCGAAGCGGAACGTCCAATCATCATCGCGGGCGGGGGCGTCATCTACTCAGGAGCTCATGAGGCGATGCATGAATTCGTGAAGCGGACGCAAATCCCAATCACCACAACCCTGCTGGGGCTGGGCTGTTATCCAAGTGCGGATGAGCTGTGGATGGGAATGCCCGGTATGCACGGGACTTATACCGCGAACAATGCTATCCAGCAATGTGATCTGCTGATTAATATCGGTGCCCGGTTCGACGACCGTGTGACAGGCAAGCTGGACGGCTTCGCGCCAAAAGCAAAAATTGTCCACATTGATATTGATCCGGCGGAAATCGGTAAAAATGTATCGGCTGATATTCCGATTGTTGGCGATGTGAAGACGGTACTTGAAATGCTGATTCCTGATGTAAGCCGGGCTAACAATGCCGATGCATGGAGAAGCCAGATTGCAGAGTGGAAGCGGGATTATCCGCTGCGTTACAATGATTCGGAAACTGAGCTGAAACCGCAGTGGGTTATTCAAATGATCAATGACACCACTAAGGGTGAGGCGATTGTTACTACGGATGTAGGCCAGCATCAGATGTGGGCTGCGCAATATTATCAGTTCAATCATCCCCGTTCATGGATTACTTCCGGGGGCCTCGGAACAATGGGATTTGGATTCCCTTCGGCCATCGGAGCGCAAATGGCGAAGCCGCAGCGGCTGGTAGTATCCATTAACGGTGACGGGGGCATGCAGATGTGTTCCCAAGAGCTTGCCATCTGTGCGCTCAACAATATACCGGTCAAAATTGTTGTCATCAACAACCAGGTTTTGGGTATGGTCCGGCAGTGGCAGAATCTCATCTATGAGAAGCGCTATAGCTACACCGACCTCGGAGGCAGCCCGGATTTTGTCAAGCTGGCTGAGGCTTATGGTGTAAAAGGACTGCGGGCAACGAACAAGGAAGAAGCTGGCGCAGCGTGGAAAGAAGCACTGGAAACGCCGGGACCCGTTCTGGTAGAATTCGTTGTTCCCAAAGACGAAAATGTCTACCCGATGGTAACTCAAGGGTCAACCATTGATCAAATGCTGATGGGGGATGAATGACAGTGATGAGGCATACGATTTCAGTGCTTGTGAATGACCAGCCGGGTGTGCTGCAGCGGGTTTCCGGTCTGTTCGGCCGCCGGGGCTTCAATATTGAGAGTATTACCGTCGGACAGTCCGAGGAAGCCGGGCTGTCCCGCATGGTAATCGTTACGCTGGGTGACCAGCATACGCTGGAGCAGATTGAGAAGCAGCTCTACAAGCTGATTGATGTGATCAAGGTCGTGGACCTCGGCTCCAAACCAATGGTTGCCCGGGAACTGGCGTTGATCAAAGTCAAAGCTGAACCGGCAGAACGGCCGGAAATTATGGGTGTTGTCGAAACCTTCCGCGCGTCAGTAGTGGACATCGGCTCAACCAGCCTTCTGGTGCAGGTGGTTGGAGATACTCAGAAGATTGATGCGATGATTGAGCTGCTCAAGCCATATGGCATTAAAGAGCTCTCACGCACAGGGGTTACAGCAATGATTCGCGGCAACGTCTAATCGTTATATTTTACGGCTTTAACGGATTGCTGCTGGTTTGCATTAATTTGATAAGATAATAGCATGGTAATTCCCGCGAAAGAGCGGGGGCTTGAGGAGCAGCCATCACTCCATTACATGCTTGCCGGCTCTCTTGAAGCACCCGCTCTTTACGATGGGTCCCAAATTAAAGGAGGATATTGACAATGGCAGTGACAACGTACTATGAACAGGATGCAGAACTCAGTGTATTAAAAGGGAAGACAATTGCAGTAATCGGGTACGGCAGCCAAGGGCATGCCCAGGCACAGAACCTGCGTGACAGCGGTCTTCAAGTTGTCATCGGCCTTCGTGAAGGCAAATCGTTCGAAACCGCTAAAAATGACGGCTTTGAAGTATTGCCGGTAGCAGAAGCAGTATCCCGTGCAGATGTAGTGCAAATTCTGATGCCGGACGAAACACAGGCATCCGTATATAAAAATGAGATCGAACCGAACCTCAAAAAAGGTGCGGCGCTGATGTTCTCCCACGGCTTCAACGTACATTTTGGCCAAATCGTTGCTCCTAAGGATGCGGACGTGCTGCTGGTAGCCCCTAAATCCCCGGGCCACATGGTTCGCCGTACTTATGTTGAAGGCTTCGGCGTTCCCGGCCTGATCGCAATTGAACAGGATGCAACCGGTAATGCTCAAGCTATCGGTCTTGCTTATGCCAAAGGTATTGGCTGTACCCGCGCAGGGGTTATTGAAACCTCGTTCCGTGAAGAAACCGAAACAGATTTGTTTGGCGAGCAGGCAGTGCTTTGCGGCGGTGTATCCGCGCTTATCAAAGCCGGCTTCGAGACGCTTACAGAAGCAGGTTATGCTCCTGAGATGGCTTACTTCGAGTGCTTGCATGAAATGAAGCTGATCGTTGACCTGATCTATGAAGGAGGACTTGCAACAATGCGTGATTCCATCAGTAACACTGCGGAATACGGCGATTATGTAACTGGACCGCGTATCATTACTGATGAAACCAAAAAAGCAATGAAAGCAGTTCTCAGCGATATTCAACAAGGTAAATTCGCACGTGACTTTATCCTTGAGAACCAATCGGGCCGTGCCTTCCTGACTGCTACACGCCGCAATGAAGCCGCTCATCCGGTTGAAGTAGTGGGCAGCCAGCTGCGCGAAATGATGCACTGGATCAAAAAATAGTCTCATATCCTTGAGATAATGAATGTATTATAGTGTAATTCTCAGATGCGGCCCTTATTTTGCGGGCCGCATTTGGGGTTTAGGGACAATCTTTTCAGGAGGTGCTCAGCTTGCGGAAAATATATGTGTTCGACACGACGCTGCGTGACGGAGAGCAGTCGCCGGGTGTGAATCTGAACACACGTGAGAAGGTAGAAATCGCATACCAGCTGGAGAAGCTGGGAATTGACCGTATGGAAGCAGGGTTTCCCGCGGCTTCGCCGGGGGATTTGGCTGCGGTGAATGCAGTGGCGAGAGCCGTGAAGAACGTCACGCTGATCGGTCTTTCCCGTTCAAGAGAGAGTGATATCGACGCGGTGCGCGAAGCGCTGAAGGGGGCACAGGACCCTTGTATTCATCTGTTCCTGGCGACCTCACCGATTCACCGGCAGCATAAGCTGCGGATGGAAAAGGCAGAGGTGCTGGAAACCGCGCAGGCAGCGATCCGCTATGCCAAGAAATATTTCTCTAAGCTGGAATTCTCACTTGAGGATGCTGGCCGTACTGAACGTGATTTCATGGCCGAAATGGTGGCGATGGCGATCCGTGAAGGTGCAAGTGTAGTCAATATTCCGGATACTGTGGGATACCTGAACCCTTCGGAATATGGAGCGATCTTCAAGTTCCTCAAGGACACCGTGCCAGACATCGAGAAGGTACAGCTTAGCGCCCACTGTCATAATGACCTCGGTATGGCTACCGCTAATACCCTTGCTGCAATTCAGAATGGTGCGGATCAGATTGAAGGTACGATCAACGGCATCGGCGAACGTGCCGGCAATACCGCTATTGAAGAGGTAGCGATGGCGCTGGAGACGCGCAGCGAATTTTTTGGTGCGAAGACCTCGCTGGTATTGTCTGAAATCTCCAGAACCAGCCGCCTGGTCAGCAAGCTGACCGGGATGGTCGTCCCTGGCAACAAGGCGATTGTTGGAGCAAATGCTTTTGCCCATGAGTCCGGGATTCACCAGGATGGCATGCTGAAGGAGAAGACCACCTACGAGATCATGACACCGGAAACGATTGGACTTAAGGAGAGCAAGCTGGTGCTTGGTAAGCATTCCGGTCGCCATGCGTTCCGTGACAAGCTCAGTGATCTGGGTTATGAACTTACCGAGGAAGAATTAAACGTTGCCTTTGCGAAATTCAAGGATCTGGCGGATAAGAAGAAGGAAGTCTCCGATGAGGATATACTGGCGCTGCTGGAAGCGCGTCTGATTGATACGCCGGAAATTTTCAGTCTGCAGACGATTTATGTGACGTATGGCAATGAAGCTACACCAACGGCCAAGGTAATTATTAACGGGCCGGAGCCGCAGCCGATTGTTGCAGTTGCCGAAGGCAATGGCTCGGTGGATGCGATCTACAATGCCATTGATCAGGCGACCGGTGAGGAAGTTACGCTGGGAGATTATTCGATCAAAGCGGTAAGCCGGGGCAAAGACGCGCAGGGCGAGGTTCATGTCGTACTGTCTCAGGGCGGAGTTGCCGCACAGGGCCGCGGCCTGAGCACGGATATTCTGGAGGCAAGCGCAAGAGCCTATCTGGATGCGCTGAACAAGCTGCTGGAGAAGCGTAAAACCTATACACAACGCGATCACGCGAGCCTGTAAAGCCCTTCTTTTTTTAAAATAAGAAAAAATTAATAGAGGCTGTCCAGACTGTAGAGCAAATCTACGGTTTGGGCAGCTTTTTTTTGTGACGTTTTTCATATCTGTTCAGAAATTGTTCATGTGGGGAGATTACAGTTACAGTTGCTGGCACAAATATTTGAACTAAAGAAAGGGAGGCTTGTTGTAAAACGATGTTGAAAAGAAGATTAGCAGTCATACTTAGTTTACTTATACTA
The DNA here is from genome assembly GCF_054483875.1 of Paenibacillus sp. BAC0078. Lineage (NCBI taxonomy): Bacteria > Bacillati > Bacillota > Bacilli > Caryophanales > Paenibacillaceae > Paenibacillus > Paenibacillus sp. BAC0078. Next base: position 137,991 of record NZ_JBTLRW010000005.1, on the reverse strand, counting down.
ATCGTACAAGGTGCTTATGGGTTTGGCTTCAACACAGAAGTTAGTGCAGCATCGACACAGATCACTGATAATATCATTACCAGTGTAACCATGTCCGTATACGATAATGGTGTTCCCGTAACGGATGTGGTCTACAAGCAGGGAGCCGAGGTTAAGCTGAGCTATGATTGGGCGCTTCCGGATGATACTTATCACGGCGGGGCTACATATAGTTTTAATCTGCCCAATAACTTTGTGCTTGCCAGTGACATCATGGGTACCCCGCTTAAGTCGGACGGCATTACGCTGGGCCATTTCGATGTGCTGAAGGGCAGTCCCAACAAGGTTGTAATGACCTTTGGCGATGACAATGACACTGACAAATTTTTTGGAGTGCATGGGTCTTTTACCATCAGCACGAAATTCGATAAAGCCAGCTTCACGGAAACGACCGTGCAGAAGATTGTATTCCCGATTGACGGAGGCAACCAGACGGTAACGCTTCAATTTATTCCTGATGTCCCCTCTACAATTAGCAAAAGTGGCGTAGCTGTCGGCTCTAATGCAAACAACCTAAACGCCAAAAAAATCACTTGGTCCGTGGACGTGAATAAGGTTCTGTCAAATGTCTATGGAGCGAGCGTAACCGATACGCTTCCGGCAGGTCTTGCATTAGTGAGTCCGCTGGATGTAAAAGTATATGAGCTTAATGTGAAGCTGGACGGCTCAGTCACCCAGGGGGCGGAAATCGCTTCTTCCCGTTATGTGGCTACAACTCCGGGAGGGAAGCTGAACGTTGCTTTTAATGATTCCCCTATCACGGGAGCTTACCGGGTTCAATTTACTACGGATATCACCGATGCCACCAAGACGAGCTTCACCAATAATGCATCCTTCAGCGGTACCGGGCTGGCGGCAGCGACGGCGTCGGCAACAGTTAACGTCAGCAACGGCTCGCCTTTGAAGAAAATCTCCAGCGACTACAAATCCGCAACACAGGTTACGTATTGGGAGATCAATTATAACTATAACGAGGCAACCGTTGCTCAGGCTGACGCCGTGCTCAAGGATTATTTCAACAACACTCAAGAGCTGGTAGCAGGTTCTATGCAGGTGTTCCCGGTGAGCTTCGTGAGTAACTCTGCAGGCGTTGCAGATCCCACTGAGGTGAACAATTATACGGTGAGTGCACCTTCAGTTCCGGTTAGCGGCAAGAACGGTTTTGAACTGAAGTTCAACAGCGATATCAACAGCGCCTATAAAATTAAATACCAGACGAAAGCCATCAATCGCGTACTGAACGATGAGACGATCAGCAACTCGGTTACATCAGGCACGGTAAGTACTTCAGCAACACGCGACATCAGTCAGGTGATTATCAATAAAAGTGTTGCCGACTACAACTATGCCTTGAAAACTGTAAAGTGGTCCGTGTCCATCAATGGCGACAGCTATCCGATGGATGAGGTAGTCGTTAAGGATGTCTTTACCCATAAGGGACTAAAGATTGTTCCAGGCACTATTGTTGTTAAGAAGGGTGCAAGCACGATTACTTCGGGCTTCACGATTGAGAATCAGAATGAGTCCACCGGGTTTGACGTGAAATTCGACTCGCAGATCACCGGACCGTATACCATATCATACGAGACCTACTTCGATAACAAATGGCTTGACTACAATTGGTTGACTACGGCAGCTCAATTTGAGAATAAAGCTGCAATTGAATGGAAAGATCCCGGCTCGAGCACTGTGAATACGAAGACCGATACGGCTACCTTTAATCCGAACCCTTCGGAAAAGGCTAACGGATTCAAGAACGGTGTGTACAATGCGGTGAGCAAGGAAATTACCTGGACGATCGGGATCAATTACAACCGTAACCCGCTTGCCAGCGCAAAAGTAACAGATACTCTCACTGACCAGCAGAAGTACGTTCCCGGTTCGGTAGAGGTCTATGATCTGACTGTCGGCAAAGACGGGAATTCCACCAAAGGCTCGACCAAGCTTACACTCGGTACAGATTATACAGTAGCTTATACCGATAGCAGCAAGTTGCTCGAGGTGCAGTTCAAAAATGCAATCAATAAGGCCTACTATGTTATTTTCAAAACAAGCCTGCAAGGGGAGCTGGTCGATAGTCCGACAATTTACAATACCGCGAACCTGTACAGCGAAGGCGACAAGGAATCTCAGGATTTGACCGCTTCGCTGACTATACCGAAGGCGAATGAATTCGTCTCGAAAAGCGGAACACAAAGCAATACTAAGATCAAGTGGTCCGTTAACATCAACTATAGCTTGTCGTATGTAGAAAAAGCTGTTCTGACCGATGATCCAAGCGACAATCAAATTCTGGTGGCTGATTCGTTCAAGCTGTACCCGACCACGGTCAATGCGGCTGGCGACATCACCAAAGTAACAACGCCCCTGAGCAAGGGAACGGACTACGATCTTGTAATCAGCACTGATGAGGATACGGGCAAACAGCAATTTGTGCTCTCCTTCAAGGCACCTATTGAGAAAGCCTACATTCTCGAGTACGAGTCGCTGATTGTGGCCAATAATAACGATAAGGTGTCCAACAGCGTGAAATTGAGCGGAGAGAACTCTAGTACGATTACCAAGCAAAGCACCAAGGATATCATCGTTGCCCTCTCTACAGCGGACGGGGTGGGAGAAGGCACCAGAAAAACTCTGAATGTTGTAAAAGAGGATGCGGCAGATCATTCACTGCTGAGCGGAGCCACCTTTGCGCTTTACCGGAAATCCGGTTCAACCGAAGTGCTCTTCAGCACACTAACAACGGATGCGGCAGGAAAGGCAGTCTTTAAAAACCTGTGGCCGGGAAGCTATGTATTACAGGAAATCGCTGCCCCTGCCGGGTATATTGTTAATTCTGCCAAAATACCTGTGACGTTTGGTTCAACAGCAGCAACAACCTTAACTGTTCCTAACCAAAAGATTGCAACGGCAACGCCGACAGCATCACCGACAGTATCACCAACAACGACACCAACAGCCACACCAACAGCGACATTAACACCAACAGCCACACCAACAGCGATACCTACAGCAACACCAACAGTGACACCAACAGCGATACCAACAGCAACACCAACAGCGATACCTACACCTACACCAACAGCAACACCAACAGCAACACCAACGGCAACACCAACAGCAACACCAACAGCGATACCTACAGCAGCACCAACAGCGACACCAACACCAACGCCGACTCCGGTGCCGGTGCCGGATTATTCAACACCGACACCAGTGACTTCGACGATACCAGGAGTCATTGTTACGCCTGCACCATCGGCAACAGCGACGCCAACGGCAACTATAACACCAAGTGCATCGCCGTCTGCATCACCAACTGCTACGCCGGTACAGACGCCAAAGGCAACCAGCACGCCGGCCGCTCCGCAGGCTACATCTGCTACTACGCTTCAGGATATCCCGATCGAAGGTGAGATCCCGCTAGGCGGCGTTCCAAGCATCGGTAATGATCCAGCCCATGGTAAGGTAACTATTACTCCTGATGGCAAATGGAAGTATACTCCGGACCCGGGGTACACGGGAAAAGACAAATTTACAATTATCGTGACCGATGAAGATGGCAATGAGGAAGAGGTGGTCATTGAAGTAGATGTCGATGAAGTGCCAAAAGGTACGGTAACCGATACTACGGACGATGGTTTGCCTGGCAAGCTTCCACAGACCGGAGAAGAGAGTCCTCTCCCGCTGTACTTAACAGGCGGTGGACTTATTATTCTAGGAGCTATTCTGGCGAGAAGATTTAAGTCACCCAAGAAACCGGAGTAGCCTCAAGCAAGACTAGAAGCAGCAGACCAGTAATATTAAAAAATGCCAAAGACATTCCGTGCAGTTCGGGTGTCTTTGGCATTTATTTTTTTGTTTAAGAATATCTTATAGGCTCTTCATGTTATGTTCTTTCCAATTCTCATACCAGGTTCTAATATTCGCCGGCAACTCGATACTGAGCTCATGGTTTAGAAGTTCCGTGAGAATATTATACTGGTCTTCGACCGCCGAGCGCTCTCCAATGCTGTCATATACCTTCATAAGCCCCAAGTAGCCCTGCTCAAAATAAGGCTGGAGCTTCACGATCCGCTGGTACACGGTTACCGCTTCTGCAATTTTTCCGCTGTCCACATAGAATTCGGCGATCCCCATCGCATGATGGAGCCAAATGGTCCGCAGGCGCTGGCGTTCACTCTCCGCCCACAGATAATCGTAATCGCTCAAATAGTCTCCGGAGTAGAAATCAAACAAACGTTGATGCTCCTCATAGTTCATGGGGTTTATTGCATTCTGGGCAAGGATGCCTTTCTCCCATTCGAAGCTGTCAATGAGCAAGTCTCCCGTCTCAAGGGTATATCCCTCGCCGCCGCTGACATTGCTGATCTGCAGCTCAATCTCTGCTTGCTTCAGACACTGACGCACCTGATACACAGTTGTATATAGGTGAGTTGAGGCCTTTTTGAGGTTGGCATTCGGCCAGAGCAGCTCGATCAAGCTGTCCTTGCTGACAAAACGGTTGCGGTTATGAAACAAATAGGCGAATAACTCCTGAGCCTTGGAGGTGCGCCAGCGGATAGCCGGCAGCGGCTGGCCGCCCCGCTCAAAACGCAGGGATTGAAAGCTGCGGATCATAATCTCATTTGCGGGTTTCATGATAAGACTCTGCTCCTGGCTCAATCGTTCCTCCACCCGCTGGATGGTCTTGAGCAGGCGGTCCCGCCGCGCCGGCTTCAGAACATAATCAAGAGCGTATAGCTCGAAGGCCTCCACCGCATAGCTATTATAGGCGGTAACGAATACAATGCTTGCCCGGGGGTATTGGCTTTGCATGATCTCCGCCGCCTGCACCCCATTCATTTCAGGCATATCAATGTCCAGAAAAATAACATCAGGGGCCAGGCTTGCCGCTGCACTGACAGCTTCGGCCGGATCGGTATAAGTGGCGATTACTTCTACTGTTGTCAATTCTTCCAGCATCAGCTTCAATTTCATTAGAGCAAGCCGTTCATCATCTACAAGCATCGCTCGAATCATTATTATCTCACCATTTCTTTAAGTAGTAATATTAGCTAATTTCGACAAAAACCTCTGTTTTTCCTTCTATAGTGGAGGAACCTGCTGTAGGATATAGGGGGAGAGGGCTTTTTGGCCGGCTCAAAAATTTATTTTATTCGGTGCAGGGGATGTCATCTGTCCGGCGTCTAACGTTATGAAGCTGAAGGAGGGGAGAACTACCTTGGAAGAGACAGAATGGATATCTGCTGTGCTGAACGGAGAGCATCAGGCCTTCGGGCATTTGGTGACGCGTTATCAAGGCATGGTGTATCGGGTATGCATTAAGATTACAGGAGAAGCCGAGTCAGCCAAGGATATGGCCCAGGAGGTTTTTATCAAAGCCTACAAGGCGCTCCCTTCCTTCAGAGGGCAATCTTCGTTCTCCACGTGGCTGTACCGGATCGCTTACCGGACTTGTCTGGACTGGAAACGGGCCAATGACAGGGAATGGCGGCACCGCAGTACGGCAGATTATACCGAGAACGACTGGGTGACATCGCAAACGCCTGAGCATGCGCTGCTTCGCAAGGAAGCATCCGAGGCGCTTGGCGAGAATCTAAACAATCTCACGGAGCCGTACCGGTCGGTCGTGCAGATGTATTATTTTCAGCGTCACTCTTATCAGGAAATTGCCGACCAGAAAGGTGTTTCCGTAAAAACGGTGGAATCACAGCTGTATCGGGCTAGACAGATGATGCGCAAAAGCGGGGAGGATTGGCGATGAATTGTGCAACAGTAAAAGAATGGATGCCGCACTATATTGACGGTTTGTTGTCTCCCGAGGTGGAGCTGAGAATCCGCCTGCACATCGAGTCTTGCCAGGACTGCGCGCAGTGGCTGGAGGAAGCCAGGGAAATGGCGGCACTTTGGAATGAAATGGAGATGGATCAGAAGTCTGTGCACGCACAGGACTATCCTGATATTACTGCGGGTGTGATGGCTCAGATTGAGCAGCTCGAGACGGGACGCCGGGAACGTGCGGTCAGAGCCACGACGGCTAGACGCCGCACAGCTCCGAGAACCTCATGGGTACACTATGGAGTCGCGGTTGGTCTGACTCTCATCCTGCTGCAGCTCGGTGTGTTCAAAGATATGGCATACGGAATTACTGAGATTAACGGGCATATGTCTACTTCAGTCAGCGCCTGGCTGGACCATAACGGAGCGAAAAAGTAAAAGTACTTTCAAATAGGAGGATATTATATGATTAAGAAAAGACGCTGGCTTACCTTTTTTCTGGCCGTCATTCCAGGACTCGGCCATATGTATCTGGGGTTCAAAAAAATGGGACTTGAATATATGCTGGGAGCATCGCTCTGTATTATATTGATCCCTTCCATGCCTACGGTATTTCCATTTGTGCTGGCGGCGCTGTGGTTCTATCAATTATTCGATGCCCTGCAGAAAGCAGCCTGGATGAAAATATCCGCCGAAGAGCACGAACGGATGATGTTCCATCCGGACAGCTTCGGAGCGCCGTGGAGCATGGGGATGCCCTCGACTCCGCCTTATCCAAGTGATGATGTGAGTCCAGTCTGGGTTGGTTTCGGCTGTGTAGGTGCGGGAATTCTGCTGCTTATTGTTACCACCTTCCCGGGGCTCTGGGAGCTGCTTACCGAAATGAATATCGGCTCCATTCTGCTGGCACTGGCCTTGATTGGCTACGGGCTGAGAATGCTGAAGAAAAATTCAAAAGTATAGAGAAATGGGGAATTATCCATGGGGAGATGGAAAATCGGCAGCTTTACCGCAGCTCTGGGCTGCATCGCACTGGGCGTCATTATTGTACTGGCCCAGTTTGATGTAATTACCTACCAAGCGCTGAATTATATCTGGCCCGCGCTGCTTATTCTTTTTGGAGTGGAAATGCTGCTGAGGCTCTTCATCAAATCGGATGCCAAAACCCGTGTAAGCGGCTGGGCCATAGTTCTGATTATTGTACTGGTTATTGCCAGTGGAGCCCAGTCGGCTGTGGCCGGCGGCTCGCTTAGCGGAATTTTCGGCAAGACACAGCTTGTTCCGGTTAATGGAACAGTGGATGTGAAGGCGGAGATCAAGAAAGTAAGGATTCAGCTGCCGGCCGGAAAGGTTAAAGTTGAAGGTGTGGAAGGCAGCTCGCTAGAGTATGAAGGCAAGCTGGAGCTGCCGGGAAGCTCGGAAAGCGAAGCCACAGACGCGCTTGCGCAGAAATGGAAAGTGACGCCTCAAGGAGACACGCTGATCATAGAGCTGGAAGGAGACATGGGCTGGCTTGCCGGTATCCATATTGGATTCAACTTCAAGGACCCTTATCTGAATGTCAGCCTTCCCCGGAATCTGGAGGTTGAGGTCCAAACGAGCGACGGTTCCATAGAAGCAGGAAAGCTGCAGTCCGGTATTGAAGTTGATACCAGCAACGGGAAGCTGGACATTCATGATGTTGCCGGCGGTGTAGATGCGCATACCAGCAACGGCGCGCTGACTGTACAGAATTTACAGGGTGAAGTGAAGCTAGTCAGCTCTAACGGTGCCCTTAATTTGACCAATATCGACGGTCCGGTTACAGCCAAGAGCAGCAACGGCAGAATCACAATTAACTCGCCGATTACAGGCGATTGGGATTGTTCCTCCAGCAATGGCAGGATTGTTGTAGGCGTTCCGGCAGCAACGGATGCCAAGATCACTGCCGATACCAGCAACGGCTCACTGAAGGGCAATGTCAACTGGGACAAAAGTGGAGACGACAGCAGTCGCGGAACGGTTGTCCTTGGCAGTGGAACACATGATGTTACATTGTCCAGCAGCAACGGATCAGTAACAGTGGACACAGCACAATAATCCAGCAAGTGGAAACGGCTACGCCGTCCTTAAAAGGACGGTATCCGTTTCAGCGAGAAATAGAAGGATAATTTATAGCGTGAAACATATAAATTATTATATTTTACAAAAGAGCTGTCCACCCAGCAGATATTCTGCCGGGGGAGCAGCTCTTTTTTTTGACTATAGCTGCCCACTAGAGGCGTGGACTTGTCACTCAGCTTCGCCGGGCTTTAAGCTGTTCTTACCAAGCGTAGGCTTTTGGGGCTTCGCCGCCCGGTCCGGGGAAGATTTCATCCAGCCGCTTTAGCACGGACTCGTCCAGAACCACCTCAAGGCTGCGCAGCGCGCTTTCGAATTGTTCCAGCGTGCGCGGTCCGATAATCGGCGCTGTTACGGCCGGGTTCGCCAGCAGCCAGGCGAGGGCGACGTTATCCTGCGGCTCGCCAAGCTCAAGGCAGAGCTCAGCAAAAGCCTCAAGCTGGCTCTTATACTTCTCTACGCGCTCAGCATTGCCGCCGCTGCGGCTACCTTCGATTTTCTTGAGCGCGTTGCGGCCAAGCAGTCCCCCGTCGAGCGGGCTCCAGGGAATAACCCCCAGCCCAAGATTCTGGGAAGCAGGCAGCACCTCCAGCTCTGGCAGACGGCAGGTCAGGCTGTATTTATGCTGCTCCGATACGAGTCCAAGGAATCCGCGGGCTTTGGCCTCCTGCTGTGCAACGGCGATATCCCAGCCGGCGAAGTTGCTGGAGCCGACATAGCCGATCTTGCCTTGGCTGACGGCAAGCTCAAAGGCGCCCCACAGCTCGTCCCAGGAGACGCTGCGGTCTACATGGTGCATTTGATACAGCTCGATATGGTCGGTCTGCAGGCGCTGCAGCGAGCCTTCCAGATGGCGGCGGATGATATAGGAGGAGAGGCCGCGCTCATCATTGGGGCCGTCAAGCTTATCGCTCATGGCGCCGTAGACCTTGGTGGCCAGCACAACCTTTTCCCGCCGTCCGCCGCCTTGCTTGAACCAGCGGCCGATAATCGTCTCCGTAAGCCCGGAGTTTTCTCCCCAGCCATAGACGTTAGCGGTATCAAAAAAATTGATTCCAGCCTCCAGCGCAGCGTCCATAATGCGGAAGGCTTCCTTCTCGTCCGTAATCGGCCCGAAATTCATCGTTCCCAGACAGAGACGGCTGACCTTCATACCGGATTTGCCAAGCTTAGCGTATTGCACCTCGCAATCACTCCTCTAATTGTAATGGCCTTTCCTTAAATTAACTATTGCATACTAATTGTAAACAACTGAAGAAACAAGAGCAAATCAGCGGAGGCGATTTCATTCTACGAGCTTGACGAACTTGAGGCAAATGGAGCCAACAACGACAATTGATTGACGAGATAGGATGGTGTATAGGGCATATCGTTGCGAAGCCAGAAAACAATCGTACCAATGAAGGCGGAAGAACTATACCAGGCAAGGACATCCGCCGGAACATCGGCATGCGATTGGCCGGACGAGGAGCTATGGCTCAGAACTTCTTTCTTGATAAAATCAATGATCAGAAGAACGAGGCGTTCAGTAAAGACCGGCAGCCGTCTCGAACCGAGCAGAGCTTTATAGAGGTTCGAACGCTCCGCAATTCTTTCGAGTATTTGAACTAATACGGCCCAATGCCTTTCTTTGGAGAGGGTAGGATCGGGAGCTTTCTCCAGAAGGGCAGTGAAGTCGCTGATCATCTCATCCGCCATCTTTTCAAGCATGTCCGGGATGTCCTTGTAATGAAGATAGAAGGTGACACGATTGATGGTAGCGCGTTCTGCGATACGGTTGACCGTGATTTTTTCTATATCCGTTTCCTGAAGCAGCTCGACAAAAGCATCCTGGATTAATTTACGGGTACGCAATACGCGCGGATCTGTTCTTGGCAAAGGTTTTGACATGGGAACCTAATCCTTCCAAAATAAAATGTACACTACAAATTCGTACCAAAGTGTCGTTTAAGTTCCTGATAGACCACGAATTTTTGATTCCTGTAAACTAATAAACATTTAGCAAAATACTGTTGATTGCACTGTCGAAGTGAAGAACTTATAATCCTTTACATTAGTTAACTATACAACACTCTGTTTATTAAATGGAATGTAAAATGTGAAAGGATTGAGTAAAATGAGTGCAGCAGCAGGTTTTGACAGCAGTTCTATTAAGAAAGGGCCTTTATTGTTTGTCTTGATACTAGGGGCATTCCTCGCCGTTCTGAATCAGACCATCATGAGCGTTGCCCTCCCGGTATTGATGGGGGAATTCTCCATTCAGGCGTCTACGGCTCAATGGCTGACTACAGGCTACATGCTGGTTAACGGAGTGCTTATTCCGATCACCGCGTATCTTATGCAGCGCTTTACCACCCGCGAGCTGTTTCAGGCTTCGATGTTTATTTTCCTTGGAGGTACGGTTCTTTCAGCATTCGCTAACTCCTTTGAGCTTCTGCTGGCAGGACGGATGATTCAAGCGGTAGGTGCGGGGGTTATTATGCCGCTGCTGATGAATGTGATCCTGACCATCTTCCCCCGGGAAAAACGGGGTGTCGCAATGGGGATCGTCGGTTTGGCGATTATTTTTGCTCCGGCTATCGGTCCTACAGTCGCAGGTTATGTCATGGAGCATTATAGCTGGCGCACAATGTTCGAAGGAATGATTCCGGTTGTCGTTTTAGTTATCGCTATTGCCCATTTCTATCTGAAAAATGTTACTGAGCGAATCTTTCCCAAACTGGACATTATGGGAGTCATTCTCTCAACCATCGGATTCGGCACTTTGCTATATGGCTTTAGCAGAGCCGGGAGCAAGGGCTGGTCAAGCGCGGAAGTGATAGTGTCACTTGCGGTTGGCGTTGTCGCCCTGATCGTATTCACGCTGCAGCAGTTGCGCTCCAAAAGCCCGCTTCTCGACCTTAGAGCATTCAAATATAACATGTTCACTTTGACGACCATTATTAATATTGCGGTTACGATGGTGATGTATGCAGATATGATGCTGCTTCCACTGTATTTGCAGAATGTCAGAGGATACACGGCTTTAGAATCCGGGGTGCTTATGCTGCCCGGTGCGCTGCTGATGGGCTTAATGATGCCAGTGGCTGGCAAGCTTTTCGACCGTTTTGGCGCAAAATGGCTGTCTATCATCGGTATGGCGATTACGATCTTAACGACATTAGGGTTCGTCAACCTCTCGGATTCAACGAGCTATACGTATTTGCTTTTGATGTCTACGGGACGCCGTCTTGGAATGGCCCTGTTTCTGATGCCGATCACAACCACAGGCCTCAATCAGCTTCCTGCCAGCCTGAACGCGCATGGAACAGCCATTTCCAACACCATTAAGCAAGTAGCCGGTGCCATTGGCACGTCTTTGCTAGTCACTGTCATGACATCCAGTACGAAAAGTCATATGCAGGATCTGCTTGCCTCCGGTGCAGCCGCGAACTCTTCTAAGGAGAGCCTGATCATGCATGCAACAATTCAGGGAATTAATGATGCGTATCTTGTGATTGTTGGTATTGGGATAGTGGGCTTGCTGCTTGCATTCTTTATCAAAAACGCAGCCCCGGCTGGGGAAGAGGAGACTTCGGCAGCTATGAACAAGAGCACACAGGTTACTGAGGCTAATTCGTACTGAGGCTGTTCCAGCATCAGAAGAGCTGCAAGGGGAATAATCTCCTTGACGGCTCTTTTTCTATTCGGAACATTCCACCTTCTGATTCAATCGTTATCAGCTTATAGTTAAAAGCTATCACTTCAATAGAATCTATATCTTTGTCCTTTGGCCGCGGTTATGATACAACAATATACAGAAGAACTATGTCTGCGATCCGCAGAACATCAGAGGAGTGACAGGAATGAGCGAGGTTAAAAAAATCGCCGTAATTGCCGGGGACGGTATCGGACCTGAAGTTGTGGCAGAAACGCTGAAAGTATTGAAAAAAACGGAAGAGCTGTTCGGCTACGCCTTTGAAACGGAGGAGGCGCTGTTTGGCGGAATCGCCATTGATGAACGGGGAACACCGCTGCCGGAGGATACACTGGACATCTGCCGCAGTGCAGATGCTGTACTGCTTGGGGCGGTTGGCGGACCAAAATGGGATAACAATCCCAAGGAGCTGCGCCCGGAAACCGGGCTGCTCGGTATCCGCAAGGCGCTGGGACTCTTCTCCAATCTGCGTCCAGCCGTTGTTTTTGACTGTCTGAAGGATGCATCCACGCTGAAGCCGGAAGTGCTGGAAGGCACAGACCTTATGGTTGTGCGCGAATTGACCGGCGGCATTTATTTCGGAGATAAGCTGCGCCGCCAGGGTGAGTTCGGTGAAGAAGCAGTGGATACTTGCGTATATAATGTAGCGGAAGTTGAGCGCATTGTGCGCCAAGCCTTTGAAATTGCCGGCAAACGCCGCAACAAGCTGGCAAGTGTCGATAAAGCAAATGTTCTGGAGACCTCCCGTCTCTGGCGTGAGGTTGTGAATCGGATTGCCCCTGAATATCCTCAGGTTGAGCTGGAGCATGTGCTCGTCGACAACTGTGCAATGCAATTGCTGCGCCGCCCTTCGAGCTTTGATGTCATCGTCACCGAGAACATGTTCGGCGACATTCTGAGTGATGAAGCGGCGATGCTGACCGGATCAATCGGCATGCTGGCTTCAGCATCGCTGGGAGAAGGCAGCTACGGCTTGTATGAGCCAGTGCACGGCTCTGCGCCTGACATTGCCGGACAAGGCCTGGCCAACCCGATCGCTACGATTCTGTCGCTAGCCCTGATGTTCCGTTTGACCTTCGGCTATGAGGCTGCTGCCGCTGCCATTGAGGCCGCTGTAGCTGAGGTGCTGGATGCCGGACACCGTACTAGCGACATCGCGGTAGACAAGAGCAAGGCCATCAGCACATCGGAGATGGGCGATCTCATTGTAGCGGCGATCCGCAAAGCCTAAATTACAAGCATCCTCCTTTGAAGCAGAAAAACAAAAAACTTCACAAAAAGTTGCTTATTTATAATAATTATAAAAAAGTAATGAGTGTAATATTGACTTTATTTTTGTACGATGATACCATTTGGTCATAAGCAAGACAGCAACCAACTCATCCGATCAAGAAAAGCATATTGCCGGAAGTTGTATCCTGACAATTGTTTTTCTTACATAATTCAAAGGAGGATTTAAGCAATGGCAGAACGTTTGGTAGGTAAACCAGCCCCGGATTTCACAATGGAAACCGTAACGGGCGACGGCAAAGATTTTGGTAAGGTGAGCTTGTCCGACTATCGCGGCAAATGGCTTGTATTCTTCTTTTATCCGCTTGACTTTACATTCGTATGTCCTACGGAAATTACAGCACTTAGCGAAGCAGCATCTGAATTCGCAGCACTCGATACTGAAATTCTCGGCGTGAGCATCGACTCGGTCCACAGCCACAAGGCATGGATTACTACACCTAAGGAGTCGAATGGTCTGGGAGCGATCAACTTCCCGCTGGCGTCTGATATTACGAAGAAGGTAGCCAGTGATTACGGTGTCCTGATTGAAGAAGAAGGCGTGGCACTTCGCGGATTGTTCATCATTGATCCTGACGGTGAACTGAAATATCAAGTGGTTAACCACAATGATGTAGGCCGCAGCGTAGAAGAAACGCTTCGTGTACTGCAAGCCCTGCAATCAGGCGGACTGTGCGCTATGAACTGGAAACCGGGTGACAAGAACCTGTAAGTCCGGCGAATCATAAGCCGCGATCCTTGATATACTAAGAGAACCTCCTTGCGGGAGTCATTCCCGGCAAGGGGGTTTTTTGCTCCAAACCTTCCATAGGTGCGGAAATTCCGTTTGAGGGTGGGCATATAGCTTCGGGGAGAGGAATCTCCACTGCCATTTTGTAATACAATAATAATATGAAGACAATGTAAATTACCAAGGAGGGTGAACAAAAATGAGCTTTTGCTGTGGAGCGAGTATGGTTGGAACGAAGGGAACCCTAAAGCATTATCGCACGCAAGTCCATAATGTTCCCCTGCTTTTTTGTCCGGTCTGCCACCGGGTAGAGGTGCATTATAAGGTCGAAAACGAATATGAAATTTTGGCGGAATATGCGCATGGCGACGGCGTTACGGATGTTGACTTTCAGGACTACGTGATGGAAGAAGAGGAAGCGATATTCGAGAATGTCATCAATGTGGAGAGCGAAGATCCGCTGAGCATTGTGCGCAGCCAGATTGATATGGCGCTGGACCTGCTGGCTGTCGCCAAACAGATCGAGGATACTAAATGGGAACGTGAGCTGAAGAAACGTCTGGCTGTAATGAGTCAACGGCGTCATCGCCTGCAGCAAAAAGCTTGAGATTCGCCGGGCTAATCGGTGGAGCTGTCTTAAGTGTTACATCATAGGAGTCTTCGCAGCCGCGGGGGCTCTTTTTTTCGAATTAAGGTTGTTTTCGGAAGTGTTTCCTGCGATGAGGAGTCGCTTTGCCTCGATAAAATATGTGTCTTTAGAATCATTTTATGGATATTTTTGTGATTCGACAGTTTCTCTTGTTGCGTTGTCTTCTTCTCTTGGATATGATTGGAATATAGTTGAAACGGTTGGATAAAATAATACGATTTCCGAATGTTCTGGCGACTTCGTCATATACTCAAATACATAGTAATTTGATGTCGCTTAGCGTCTTCGTCAATTGCAGTAAAGGGGGAACTTCGTATCGTGATAAGCCAATATCAGGAAAGCTTGCTTTTGCCGGCAAGAACGTTTCAATCTGGACCGATGAACACTACATACGAGGATGTACTGGAACACATTGACAGTGGGATTATGCTTTTTGATGAAGATGGTATTCTTACATTCATGAACAAGCAGATGTACAGCATACTTGAACTGAACCTTCATTCTGTCCTGGGCTGCACTATGGTTCATTTGTTATCCAATATTCAGTTAAGCCGTTTTAAGAAGAAGCTATTGCTCCGCGGATACCATGAAATGATAAAGCTGGGAAAGCCGGGCTATGAGTTTGTAGATGAATACGGGCGTTATTGGAGGGTGTCTCTGTGCAGCGGGGAGCAAATGAAGGGCGGCGCCTTGTTCACCTTCAAAGAAATTTCTGACTACAAGCTGATTGAGCAAACGGCCTACCAGAATGACAGCCTGGCTATGCTGGGCAAATTATCTGCTTCAATCGCCCATGAAATCCGCAATCCGCTCACCGCGATTCGGGGATTTATTCAATTGCTCCATCCCCATCTTCACCTGCTGGGCAAAGAGGAGTATGCAAAGATTATTCTCGCCGAGATTGATCGGGCAAATGATATTATTCATGAGTTTCTGACCTCCTCCAAGCCTTCGGTACCGCAGGTCGCGATGATTCCGGTGGCTGCGCTGCTCAAAGAGGTGGTCCTGCTGACAGAAAGCGAAGCCTTGATGAAGGGCTGTGAGATCAATCTCCATCCGCTTCAGGGGGACATGATTATATCCGGCGACATCAAACAGATGAAGCAGGTCGTCCTTAATATGATTAGAAATGCAATGGAAGCGATTACCGAAAAGGTCGATGATTCGGTTGGCAAAATCGAAGTCGGAGCGCGAAGAGAAGGCGCCGAGGTTCGTATTTTTATTTCCGACAACGGTAAAGGCATGGATATTTGCACCTTGGACAGGTTGTTTAATCCTTTTTTCACGACGAAGGAGAATGGGACAGGGCTGGGGTTATCCGTCAGCGAAAAGATCATCAAGAATCATGGCGGCTACATTTCCGTTAGCAGCAGGGTTAACGAAGGCACCCGTTTTGTTATTTCTTTGCCGCTGATTCAGTAATTCTTGACATACTGAGATATAATAAAGTTCAAAAGAGGCTGATTCCTGCGATGCGCGTCTGGTGCGGGAGATCAGCCTTGCTGCGTTAATGCAGGTGGACTAATTATCAGACAACAGCTTGGAGGGATTTCTATCAAGATTGAGTGGAGCAGCGGCAGCCCGTCTTTGGGACTTGAGGGAGATGCGCTGTGTATTATTGTGGCTGAAGTTGAGATTGAAGCCGGGAGCTTCGCCGGGGAATGGAAAAAAAGCGTGGGCCTATTAGCTAAGACCGGGCTTTTTAACGGCAAATTGAATCAAATTTACGTTCTACCAGTAGGATCAGAAGAGCAGACTGAATTTCCCGTCGTTATTCTGGCGGGAAGCGGTAACGGGTCGCTGGAAGCGGAGGAGCTGCGTCTGCTGGCCGTTCAAATTGTCCGTGCTGCTCATAAGCTGAAGGCAGACAGATTAATGATCCAAGTTCCGGATAGCCTGAAATGGCTGTCGGCTGAAGGGGCCGAAGACACCGCGCAAGCACTCGCGGAGGGACTCGTTCTGGGGGCATACCGGCGAACACATTATAAACGGGAGCAGCCGCTCTACACTGGCTTAGATTCCGTTATATTTCATATGGAGCGAAAAGCAGAAGCCACAGAGACAGCGGGCTGGAACCAAGGGATCATGCGTGGGATAACGTTTGGCGAAGCCACGAATTTGGCCCGCTACCTCACCAATCTTCCAGGAAATCAGCTAACGCCCTCAGCGCTTGCCGCGGCAGCTATTGAAATCGCAGAGCGACATGGATTTCCGGCGGAGGTGCTGGATGAACGTGAAATTGAACAAAAGGGCATGGGCGGTTTGCTGGCTGTCGGCAAAGGAAGTGCCTACCCTCCGAGGATGATCGTAATCCGCTATCAGGGGACCGGCCAGTGGGAGAACGTTACCGGAATTGTTGGCAAAGGCATAACCTTCGACACGGGCGGAATTTCCCTGAAAAGAGCGCCAGGCATGGAGAACATGATCAGTGATATGGGTGGTGCGGCGGCTGTGCTTGGCGTCATGGAGGCACTTGGTACTTTACGGCCGAGGATTAATGTCGTGATGGTGATTCCTTCCGCCGAAAATATGCCTGCGGCCAATGCCTTCAAGCCTGGAGATATTGTCACCTCGTTAAGCGGCAGAACCATTGAAATATTGAATACCGATGCCGAAGGCCGGATTGTGCTGGGTGATGCGCTCACTTATGCCCTGGAATGGGGGGCTGAACGAATTATTGATGTGGCGACGCTGACAGCCGCTGTGTTGTCTACTCTGGGGGATATAGCAACTGGAGCGGTTACTAATGATGAGCTGTTTATGGAGGCGTTCTTGGCGGCCTCCAGACGCTCTGGAGAGAGGGTATGGCAATTGCCGGTATATCCTGAGTTCCGTGAGATGCTGAGAAGCGAGGTGGCGGATATCCGCAATGCTGGCGGAAGATACGGCGGAGCTACAACGGCAGGGCTGTTCATCGGTGAGTTCGCTGAAGGGGTGCCCTGGATTCACCTGGACATCGCCGGAACGGCATTTCTCTCCAAGGAACGCGGAGTTAATCCCAAGGGAGCAACCGGCGTAATGGTGCGCACGCTTTTGCAATATTTGCTGCAGCTAGGTTCCGGCGAAGAAGCTGAGCATTGAGCTTTTTACAAAGATACTACAGCAAAAGCCGCAAAGCATCCGGTTTCCCGGGCCTTGCGGCTTTTGTAAAAATATAAGAATTCATATGCTTCACACACTAACTGTTCTTTCTGGCTCGTATTTGAGAAGTTACGGACTGAATGCCGTTCATAAGCTTGTTGCGCGCATCCTTGTTTCTCAGTAAATAGGCCGCTCCCAGCACTGCTGTAGTTAATAACGTTCTTTTGGCATTCACATGTATGTCCTCCTCGGAATGGTCTGGCTGTAAGTTGCTTATAACTAACATACCCGCATCCCAAGGTTCTTAACCGAATTTACTCACATACCCGCATTTAGGCTTTGGCTGAATGTTTGGCATCTACCGGGCTTCCGCAGCAGGAGAGAGGAGAATCAAGCGATGCTGCCGCACAGGTTTTGCTTTTGTCGCAGCCGGCGCAGGCCCCTTCCTTGCCCTTTTGCACATGACGGTAAATCATCCAGCCGGAGTATCCAAATATAAGACCGATAATCAATACATTTATAATCATTGCAGTGCCCCGCTTTCTCAGAAAATATTGACCTTGCCAGACTTACGACCATCCGAGCAATCTGCCGCCTTGAAAAATAACCAATGCAACGCAATAAGCCAGCACTACAGAGTATCCAATCGAGAAGAAGGTCCATTTCCAGGAGGCGGTTTCCTTCTTAATAACCCCTACAGTAGCCAGACAAGGAGTATAGAGCAGGATAAAGGCCATGAAGCTGATTGAACTGAGCGGAGTGAAGACCTGGGCGATCTGGCCCTCCAGTCCGGCGGCATCCGGTGCATGGTAGATAATATTCATGGTGGACACTACCACCTCTTTGGCGAGGAAGCCGGGAACCAGCGTTGAGCCGGCCTGCCAGGTTCCGAATCCAAGCGGATGCAGCAGAGGAGCAATCATACCGCCGAATTTTGCCAAAAAGCTGTTATCCATCTCCACGCCAAATCCGGAAGGACCGGCATAGGTCATCAGCCAGATGATAACCGAACCTGCAAGAATAATTGTCCCTGCCTTGCGCAGGAAGCCTTTGCCTTTTTCCCAAGTGCTGCGTCCCAGTGTTTTAAGCTGCGGCATCCGGTAAGGAGGCAGCTCGATGATGAAGACAGAGGACTCGTTCTTGAACAGATGCTTGGAGAACAATTTGCACAGAATGAGTGCGAATACAACACCCAGAACATACATCGCCAGAACTGCGGTGGCCTGCTGGGCAGGGAAAAAGACAGCCGCGAACAGCAAATAGACCGGAAGGCGGGCGGAGCAGGACATGAGCGGCAAGAGAAGCGTCGTCAGCATCCGGTCTTTAGGCTGTTCAATGCTGCGCGCGGCCATAATTGCCGGCACGTTGCAGCCAAAACCGATAATGAAAGGAATAAACGCTTTACCGTTAAGGCCCATGCGCTCCATAGTGCTGTCCATTAGCAAGCAGACACGCGCCATGTACCCGGAATCCTCCAGGAAGGAGATCATCAGGAAAAGAATGAAGATCTGCGGAACGAACACTAACACTCCGCCTACACCGCTGATAATACCGTCAACGATAAGTGCATGTGTAAAGCCTGATGCCCCAATCGTCTCAAGCAGGGAGTTGGCCCCATCGCTGATAGGTCCGGAAATCCACCCATCCAAAATGTCCGATAAGGGACCACCCACCCAATCAAAGGTTGTCTTGAACATTGCATACATGAAGACGATGAACAGCGGCAGTCCGAGGAAACGGTGAGTTAGAATCGAGTCCAGTCTTTCCGTCAAATTATGCGGCTTCTGCGCCGTGGTATCCATCGCTGCCGCACATAAGGAGCGGATGTAATCCATGCGGACGGAACGAATCCATTGAGGGAGCGTCAGCGCCAGCTTTTTGCTCTGCAGCTCGTCTTGGCAGCTATCGCAGATAGCCATCAAGCGGGCTGTATCCATGTGCTTCTTCAGCAGCTCAAGTACAACCGGATTTTGCTCCATCAGTTGCAGGGAGACCCAGCGAAGGTTAGGCAGTCCCGGGATATGCTTCAATTCCTTTTCAATGGAAGAGATTGCTTGCTCGGCTAGATCGCCGTAGTCCAGTCTGAAGGTTACCGGAGGAATTGCTGAGGTTTTCTCAAGAACACTGAGTACCTGTCCGCTGCCTTTGCCGGATCTGGCAACCAGCGGCAGTACGGTAATGCCGAGGCGGGACTGCAGCATTTCATAATTGACAGAAATCCCGCGCGCCTTGGCGACGTCGATCATATTCATTCCTAGAATAGTAGGCTTTCCGTATTCCAGCAGTTGCAGTGTGAGCAGCAGATTACGTTCAAGCTGTGAAGCATCTACAATGTTAATGAGAGCTTCCGGGGATTCCTCAATGAGATATTGCGTGGCGACGCCTTCATCACGGGAGAGGGGGTGAAGAGAATAAATTCCGGGTAAGTCGATCAGCTTGCCTGCTCCGTTCTTCAGGCTTCCGACTTTCTTCTCTACGGTTACTCCCGCCCAGTTGCCTACATATTCATAGGAAGAAGTCAGCGTATTAAAAAGCGATGTCTTGCCGGTATTCGGATTTCCTACAAGTGCTATTGAACTCATGAAACGTTCACCTCAATCATGGAAGCTTCCTTCCGGCGGATGGCGAACAATTGACCGTTGCATTCCAGAGTAACGGGACCAAGAAAAGGGCCCTTTCCTTTCAAACGGATCATGACGCCTTCAGACACCCCAAGATCAGCCAGACGGCGCCGCAAAATGGGGTTCATTCCTTCTATTCTATGGATGGAGCCAGTTGAGCCCGGTTGTAAGCGCAATAGGGAGCAGGATGTTGAAGCCATGTTAATCCCTCCGAGAGAGACTGATAATCAATCTCAATTGTTTTCTTGTAATGTAGCATTTTACTGTCAATTTTACTGTGATTTTTGTCATTGTGCTGCTATCATAAAAAGGTATATGAAAAGGAACTCAAATTTTCTTTACAATTTATTCTTTGCTAAGTATGATTGAACGATAATGGCTGCATAGTAAGTCCATGCCAGCGGCAATAATGAGGGATATAATTGAAGGGAGAACACAATTGTGAAGAGTAATGCTAGCAAAATTGTCGATTGCACCATTCGCGATGGGGGACTGGTGAACAACTGGGATTTCAGTGTTGAATTTGTACAGAATTTGTATGCCGGTCTGAATGAAGCCGGTGTTGATTATATGGAGATCGGTTATAAAAACTCACCCAAACTGCTCAAAGGAGCGGAGGGAGCCGGCCCGTGGCGTTTCCTGAACGATGATTTTCTGAGAAAAGTTATTCCCCAGAAGGGGCGCACCAAGCTGTCCGCGCTCGTAGATATTGGCCGTGTGGATGAGAATGACATCCTGCCCCGCAGTGAGAGCATGCTGGACCTGATTCGCGTGGCCTGCTACAGCAAGGATGTGGACAAGGCGCTGCAGCTGGTACAGACCTTCCATGATCTAGGATATGAGACAACGATTAATATTATGGCTTTGTCGAATGTTATGGAGAACGAATTGCTGGAAGCCTTTGACCAGATCCGCGAGAGTGTTGTTGACGTTGTGTATATTGTAGATTCTTATGGCAGTCTGGACCACAAAGACGTTCATTATCTGGTTGACAAGTTCAAAACGCATTTGCCAAATAAACGGTTGGGCGTACATACCCACAATAACCTGCAATTGGCCTTCTCCAATACACTTGTTGCTGCCGAGAAGGGTGTAGAGCTGCTGGATGCTTCCTGTTACGGCATGGGGCGCGCAGCCGGCAACTGCCCTACCGAGCTGCTGGTTACCCATTTGAAGAACACCAATTATTCGCTCCGCCCTGTGCTTGATATCGTAGAGCGGCTGATGATTCCTTTGCGGGAGAAGGAAGAATGGGGTTACATTATTCCTTATATGATTACTGGCACGCTCGATGAGCACCCGCGCTCCGCGATGGCGCTGCGGTCATCCGAAGATAAAGACAAAGCGGTTGATTTCTATGATAAGCTCACAACGCCTGAAGTGAATTTTGGAGATAAATAGAAGGCTTCAAGGAGAAGCACTGAACTCTAAAATAGGGGGAAGTGCTTTTTTTCTGGAATGTAACTTTACGGAGCTATCCAGCCGATATTTATACATAGGACGTAAATATATCCATTGACTTATTATAGATATCATTTTCAGACGCGAGGGACCTATGAGACAAGAAGAGAGAAAGACCATTCATGCGGCGATTATAGGGGCCGTGCTGTTCCTTCTGATTCAAATTTTTCGTGTGCCGCTTAGTAATGTAGAAGATAAGGACTTGCTATCCATGCTCTATTTAATAACGGGCTGCTGCAATGCCGCTTTTGGCTTTGCGATTTTTGCCCAGGGCTGGCTGTTCTTCGCTGATCGTCTATCCAAGGCAAGACTATACACCTCCGCTCTCTTTTTGGGAGTATGCATCTTTGATTTCATACACACTCTCAGCTTTGTCGGCATTGCAGAAATATCTTCCTATATTAATTCAGAACAATCCATGTGGCTGCTTACATTCTCGCGACTGGCCAGCGCACTGGGGATTCTGTTCATATTCAGCAGGGAAGACCAGCCAATAGCAGCCTCAGGCAAAAGGAATGTATTCAGAATATCATTTGTGCTGACTGTGCTCGCTCTGGCGTTGTTTACTTTTTGGCAGACGGTTACTCCGGAGCTGACAGGTTATTCTTGGGTTAACGCACTGCAGCATATACTGGATCTGGGTGTGCTGTTTGTATATTTATTCACTGTGGGTATTATCCTTTATCCAGGTAAAGCCGAAAAGTCCGCTTCTATGCTCATTATTATCCGCGCGCTGATCTTTTTCGCTCTTGGCCAGGTGTTCTTTATGAACCCGCTTAGCATCGGCGATATGGATTATCTTTTTGGAATGCTTAGCACTAGTGTGGCTTATTATCTGCTGCTTATGGGCGTCTACCGGCTGACGATTGAAGAGCCCTTTCAGGAAAATCAGCAGGCCGAGGCCCGGATTAATTATTTGGCATACCACGATGATCTGACCGGTCTTCCCAACAGACGGCGGCTGATGCAGCGCGTAGAAGAAATTGTGATTCAGAGCGGACAGAATAAGGGTCCCAAATTCTCCGCACTGGCTATAATGAATATTAATCATTTCAAGAATATTAACGACTCGCTCGGCCATTATGCCGGTGATCTTCTGCTTCAGCTTGTATCGCAGCGGATCGGAAACGCAGCGAAGGCGAGTGAAGAGCTGTATAGTATGGGGGCGGATGAATTTGCTTTTCTTATGACGGATGTGACGGGGGTGGAGGACTGCCTGATTCGCGCAGGTGATCTTCTGAAGCTATTCGAAACGCCGGTGCAACTGGAATCAGGAGAGTATCACATTTCACTCAGCCTGGGAATGAGCATCTATCCCGGTGATGGGAATACCGCGGAACAGCTGATTCAGAATGCCGACACCGCTGTTCATAATGCGAAGGAGCAGGGGGTGGACATCCGCCGGTATGTGCCTGCCATGCAGATGAAAGCAAAGGAGCGGCTGAAGCTGGAGAATGATTTGCGCCGGGCGATAGAGCGCGATGAATTCTACCTCGTCTATCAGCCGCAGGTACAGCTTGAGACAGAGGAAATTGTCGGGATGGAAGCGCTGCTGCGCTGGAATCATCCCAAGCGCGGGCTGGTGTCGCCGGTTGATTTCATACCGATTGCCGAAGAGAGCGGGCTGATTGTTCCGATTGGGGAATGGGTGCTCAAAACGGCATGCCTGCAAAATAAAATATGGCAGGACGCCGGTTACCGGCCAATGTGTATTTCGATCAACCTGTCCATGCGCCAATTTCTGCAGCCGAATCTGGCGGGAAAGATTGGTACTATTCTGAAGGATATCGGGCTAGACCCGGGTTATGTTGACCTGGAAATTACAGAAAGCATGACTCTGGATAAGGAAACCGCCTTTGATCAGCTTAACCGCTTGAAGAAGCTTGGTGTATTCATCAGCATAGATGATTTCGGAACAGGCTACAGCTCCCTGCATTACCTGAAGAATATGCCGATTGACCGGCTGAAGATTGACCGTTCCTTCGTCTCAGAAGTTATGGAGGACAGCAATAACGCAGCGATTGTATCCACTATTACTTCTATGGCTCATCACCTGAAGCTCAAGGTAACGGCTGAAGGGGTTGAGAATAAGGAACAACTTCATTTTTTGCGCCAGCAGCATTGCCATGAGGCACAGGGTTACTTGTTCAGCAAGCCCGTTAAGGCTGCAGAATTCGAATTGTTTTTTCTGAAGCCTTCGCTGGGAATATTGTCTTAACAGATTTGATCAGTCAACAGGGTTGCAATTTGTTCTAAGTAATGCTATAATATTTTTTGTCTTCAATTTCGGTCCGCGGGTGTAGTTCAATGGTAGAACTTCAGCCTTCCAAGCTGATAGCGTGGGTTCGATTCCCATCACCCGCTCCATACTTCAAATTTCAAAATCCTTGTTATGCAAGGGTTTTTTATTTGCGTATTTTTTGACAAACGGCTGACTACCTTTAATTCATGGGGCAGTTTATGGGGCAACCTTAAAAAGCCAGGTCCTCCGCATGCAATGCGGGGACCTGGCTTTTGCTGTACAACGAGTATAGTTGTTAAACAGTCTTCAGGAACTCGACTATGGTCAGCAGGCCCTTATCGAAATTCTCCAGGTTGAAATGCTCATCCGGGGCATGCAGATTCTCGTCATCCAGGCCAAAGCCCATCAGGACAACTGGGGCTTTCAGGATGCGGGCGAAGCTCTCCATGATCGGAATGGAGCCGCCGTCTTTGGTGAAGAGGGCGCGAGTGCCGTATACTTTGCCGTAAGCGTCGGCAGCCGTCTGCAGGATTGGATTCGTAGGGTCAATGTTGAAGGCGCGCGCTTTCTCCATCTGCTTCACCTGCACCTTGGCTCCAGCCTGAATGTTGGCTTTGAGGTGAGCTTCTACGACGTCAAGGATATGCTGCGGGTCCTGGTCGCCGACAAGGCGGCAGGTGATTTTGGCGTGAGCTTCCTTAGGAATAACGGTCTTGCTGCCTTCACCCTGGAAACCGCCGTAGACACCATTCAGCTCAAGCGTTGGTCGGGCGCCTACACGTTCTACGAAGCTAAAGCCTTCTTCGCCATACAACTGCTCCAAGCCGAGTGCTGTTCTGATTTTATCCTCGTCTACGCCCTGCTTGGCAAATTCTTCACGCAGCAGCGGTGACAGCTCAGGAACGCCATCATAGAAGCCTTCTACAGCAACGCGGCCCTTGTCATCGTGAAGCGAGCTCAGCAAGGAGACGAGTGCATGCAGCGCGTTCGGCACACCGCCGCCGTAGGAGCCGGAATGCAGGTCTGTTAGAGCGGTATTCACGCTGACCTCAAGCGAGCAGAGGCCGCGCAGCCCGGTGCAGATCGCAGGACGTCCGCGCTCCAGCAGGGAAGTATCTGAGACAAGCACGGCATCTGCGGCGAGCTTGTCCTTGCTTGCTTCGAGGAACGGTGGCAAATGGATGCTGCCGACTTCCTCTTCACCTTCGATGCACAGCTTGATGTTGACTGGCAGCGTGCCTTCTTGTTTGAGGATGGCTTCAATCGCTTTGATGTGCATGAACACCTGGCCTTTGTCGTCGGTGGCTCCGCGCGCATATAGCTTGCCGTCCCGGATTTCCGGTTCGAAGGGAGGTGTTGTCCACAAATTCAGCGGATCTACCGGCTGCACATCATAGTGGCCGTAGACCAGAATGGTCGGCTTGCCGGGGGCGTGAAGATAATCGGCATAGATTACAGGATGGCCGGCGGTAGGGTGAAGCTCAATATTCTCCAGCCCGGCACGTTTCAAGGTGTCGAGCAGCCAGTGTGCGGCAGACAGGACATCTTCCTTGTGGGTGGACAGGGCAGAAATGCTGGGGATGGTGAGCCATTGCTTCAGTTCGGCGAGCTGAGCTTCACGCTCAGCCTGAAAATACTCTTTGTAAGACATAGCGGATATGTACCTCCTTGGTTTCGCTGCGCAAAACCGGCATGGGCATAATTCAATATACCCAGTCTTTTTTTTGGCAGTGTAATGCCTTCATTATACTGGAGAACCCGCGATGGATCAAAATGGAATGGGGAAATCTCTTGTATCCCTGATCTTAAGCCTGTC
Organism: Paenibacillus sp. BAC0078; assembly: GCF_054483875.1. NCBI lineage: Bacteria > Bacillati > Bacillota > Bacilli > Caryophanales > Paenibacillaceae > Paenibacillus > Paenibacillus sp. BAC0078. The sequence continues at coordinate 112,484 of NZ_JBTLRW010000005.1, read as the reverse complement.
AGCTCCCTTCCAATTATTGATTACGAACAGCAGCCATGATAGACTTAATTACTTAAGCGGCTGGAAGGCACTATTGCCCATGCGGGTTGCATAAGAACTACTAAATGAAGTGTGCTGATTGTTCAGCAGAACAGATAGAACAGCCGCAAGCGGCGAGAATGATAGGGGCGGAATAATAGTGTTGGCAAATACAAATTCAAATACAAGCGTGGAGCATCCATCTTTTATATATACCTATGCCTGCTCAGAGGATGAATTATCCTTGTGCGGGATGGAGCTGCGCTGTCTTTTTGGCCGGGAGATTCCGCCTGCAATATTTGGGAGTGAGCGTGAAGTGGAGGTCAGCCGCAGCCCTTTTATTAAGGAGCGCATTGATGTCATGTACGCGGGGGACACGCTGGAAGAGATTTATAAGCAGACTGAGCAGGTGGAGGTAGAGGGACAGACCTTTAAGGTCATTTTTGTCAAGACGAATGATTTGTCACCGGCGGAAAAAATAGAGTATGATGAACGCAGGGTAATCGAACGGGAAATCGGCATGCGCATCGAGGGAGAAGCGGATGTCAATCACCCGCAGCTTGTGTACGGAATTGTAACGCTGGGAGGCCGCTGGTATTTCGGAGCTTACCACAAAAACAAAGCCACCTGGTTCCGGCAGATGAAAAAACCGCGCAGCTACTCTATTGCACTCAGCACCCGTGTAGCCCGGGCGGCAGTGAACATGGCAGTCCCAAACCCGGCAGGCATAAAAGCCATTGACCCCTGCTGCGGCATAGGTACGGTAATGGTAGAGGCGCTTTCGATGGGTATTGATATCGTCGGCCGAGACATCAATCCCTTTATTGCTGCCGGTGCGCGGACGAATATTGCCCATTTCGGGTTCACTAGCGAAGTCACGCTTGGGGATATCGCGGACATCACGGAGCATTACGATGTGGCTATTGTGGACATGCCTTACAATTTATACTCACGGATTACACCGGAGGAGCAGTTCGCGATTCTGGTCCATGCACGCCGGATTGCAGACAGGGCTGTTATTGTAGCGATTGAGGCAATGGATGAGATGATTTCCTCTGCGGGTTTTACCATTATTGACCGCTGTGTGGCGAAGAAGGGTGCTTTTTCCCGTCATTTAATGCTGTGTGAGTGAAGCGGTGCTGGGGCTTGCCGATAACTAATGAGGGCGGTGCAGATATGGAGCAGAAATGGTTAACCTGGGCCAAAGAAATTCAAGCGATCGCCCAGACAGGTCTTACGTATGCCAAGGATGTATACGATATCGAACGCTATCAGGCGCTGCGGGAGCTAAGTGTGGATATTCTAGCGAACTATACGTATGAGAGCAAGGAGAAGATCAGGCTAGCTTTTGCCGGAGATGAGGGTTACGCTACACCGAAAGTTGATGTGCGCGGCGTGATTTTCAGGGAAGACAAGATGCTGCTTGTTCGTGAAAAGCTGGACGGCAACTGGGCGCTTCCCGGAGGCTGGGCCGATATCGGGCTGTCTCCCAGTGAAGTGGTCGTTAAGGAGATTGCTGAGGAATCGGGCTTTCAGGCCGAGGCCATCCGTCTGCTTGCCGTGCTCGACAAGAAGTTTCATGCTCATCCGCCGGAGCCTTATCATGTGTACAAGCTGTTTATTCTCTGCCGGATTGTAAGCGGGGAAGCGGCGGGAGGCGTGGAGACGAGCGAGGTGGCTTTTTTTGCCGAGGATGAGCTGCCGATGCTGTCGGAGGAACGCAACACGCGGGAACAGCTGCTGACGATGTTTCAATTTTTAAAAAATCCTGAGAAGCCAGTCATATTGGACTAGATAACGGCATATTATGCAGCAATAAGCTGAAAAATAAGTTTTCTCAAGGGAAAATTTGTTTATTAACAATAATGTAAGCCTTTACAAATTAGCGCCGCTGAGCCTTTATATCTAAAAAATCTACCGAAAAAGCATCTTTTTGGGTCAGGCGGTCTACATTTTTTCCTCTACTGTGACGATAAGATATTTTAGGAGGGGATCGCATGGAACAAGAAGAATTGAGGCTTCCACTGAAGCAGGAGGTCATTACACGTCCTGCAGAAGGCAATATTGCCAACGGTTTGGTATGGGGCATCCTCATCAGCATTCCTTTATGGATCTCGGTTATCGGCTGGATTATGGGTATCTGGCATTAAAACTGCAGCAGAGCTACTACTTACTACTTAATTGCAACTATACAATGAAGGCTGCCTCTTCGTGATGAAGAAGCAGCCTTTTTATTGTGGTGTATTAACAGTCTGGGGATGGCGCAATCGTTGCTGTCCAATCCAGACGCTACTTGCGGTGTATCAGCCTAAAGTTCTCGCAGACCACCCTCATTCCAGGGTCAAACCCTTTAGCGTAAGACTTAAGCTCTCTAGTAAAATAGGCTTCATGTTCATAGCGCCACGATTCCAGGGTACGGTCATCCTCGCCTTCGGAATAGGCAAACTCCGCAGTCACCTCGGCAAAAGGAACAATTTCAACCTTCGTTGTTTCAATGATTCCACGCGGCTCGCCATTACTGTCCAGCAGGATAGAATGCCCGCCGATAAAAGGCAAAGGTACTCCACGCACCTCGTTCAACTCGTAATTCATAGCCGTCCCGGTTTTGGTTCCGTTCACCCTTTTCTTAATGGTCGTCTGTTTCGTTCAGCCAGCCGGCATACAGGTTATCCAGCTTCTCCTGCAGGGCATCCCGGCTGAGCTGCAATGCTGCAAGTCTCTCTGCATCGCTGGCGCTTACGGGATCGACCATGTCTGCATCAATGAGGGCAAGCTGAGCTTCAACTGCGGCAATCTCATCCTCCCATGGGATTTTGGGGCGAGAATTGTCGTTAGCCTTGAACGCATGGTCAGGCTGTGCCAGCTTTTTGCCGCTGTTGCTTGAAGCTTGCTGCACAGTGGCAGCGGCAATCTTCTCAGCCTGCTTTTCCTTGTAATATTCGTAATTCCCGGAGAAGGCGCTGAACCTTCCATCCGCAATTGACCAGAGCTTGCCGAAGCAGCGGTTGATGAAATAACGGTCATGTGATACTGCCAGCACGGTGCCCGGGAACTCCTCCAGTGCTTCTTCGAGCGCTTCGCGGGAATCTATATCCAGATGGTTGGTCGGCTCATCGAGAATGAGCAGGTTCGGACGGCGGTGCATCAGCACCGCGAACCGCAGCCGCGTCCATTCTCCGCCGGAGAGATTGGCGACGCTCTTGAAAACGTCGCTGCCGTAGAAAAGAAACCGCGCAAGCTGCCCCCGCGCCTCGCCCTCCTCCAGGCCTGCTTCCTCACGGAAGTAGCGCAGCACCGACTGGCCGCCCTCTTCGGGAACGGCTTCCTGTGCCAGATAGCCGACAGCCGCTCTTGAGCCCAGGGTGCAGCTGCCGCTGTCCGGGGTTTCCTGGCCCAGAATGATCCGCAGCAGCGTACTTTTGCCAGCGCCATTGCCGCCGATCAGCGCCGTGGTCTCGCCGTACCGCAGAACGTCACTCGCTTCCGAGAAAAGCGTGCGGTTTCCGTATGCTTTGCCGATTCGGTCAAGGATGACGACCTGGTTGCCGGAACGGTCCTCCTGCTGCAACTGCAAATCCATAGATTTGCGCTCCAGAATCGGGCGTTTGATCTTCACCATCCGGTCGAGCGCCTTCTGCATGGAGGCGGCGCGGCGATGGAAGGAAGGATTCGGCGGGTTGGAGCGGTTGCCCCACTCAATCAGCCGCTTGATGCTCTCCTGCATCTGCTTGATTTTCTTCTGCTGCTCCTGATAATCGGCAAATTGCTGCAGCAGCCTTGCTTCCTTCTCGACCTGATAGCCGCTGTAATTGGTGTGGAACGTAAAAGCTTCCCCGTCCTCGATCTCAATCACCTTCTTCACTACGGCATCGAGGAAGTAGCGGTCATGGGAAATCGCGAGTACGGTACCCTCGTAGCTCTGGAGAAACTGCTCCAGCCATTCGATGGCTTCCATATCCAGATGATTCGTAGGCTCATCCAGCAGCAGAACGCCGGGCTGGCGCAGCAGTAGCTCGGCCAGGCCGACTTTGGTTTTCTCGCCGCCGGAGAGGGAGAAGAAGAGGCGGTCATACTGGTTAACTCCAATGCCCAGCCCCGCAGCTACCCGCTGGATGGAGGCTTCAATCTCATAGCCGCCGGCTGCCTCGAATTTATCCTGCAGAATACCGTATTCCTTAAGCAGCCTGTTCCAGTCCTGCTCATTCGCTCCGGCGTCCGGTACGGACATTTCCTGCTCCAGCTCCCTCAGCCGCACCTGCCACTGCAGAGGTTCGGCAAAGCTGCGCTGCAGCACGTCATAGACAGTCTCATTGTCGCCCACCTCCTGAATCTGCGATAGCAGTCCGACAACGCTGCCTCTGCGGATGGAGATTTGACCCTGGTCGGGGCGTTCTTCCCCGTTCAGGAGGTGGAAAAGTGTGGTTTTGCCGCAGCCGTTGCGGCCGATCAGGCCGATTTTTTCCCCTTGGCGGATATCGAAGGTGATGTCGCTCAGGACGAGCTGGGCACCGTGGTATTTTTGAACATTTTGGCATGAGATAATCATAGGTATTCTCCTTTTAAGAATGCCTACCCGCCGCCTTCGTTCATTTCGGAATATACAAAAAGACCGTAGGGAAATTTCCCCACGGCCTAAGTATTCTACGGTTTAAATGGTCCGTTGAAGTGCAGGCAGGAAAGGCATTTCACAATGTTGTAGTGTTATTGAATTCGTGTAAATGGACAGACTTCTCCCGTTGTCGGCATTTACATGAACGATGCCAGCCATAATATTAATCAGCCGGCTGCTAACACTATTGGTCCGATTGTGATCCATTCCTCCTACACCTCCTTCATGACAAATTTACAATTAGTTTAACCAATTATGGCCAGATATGCAAGACCAAAAATCCACAGGCCGTGTTGTGCCAGCCCATTTTAACCAATTGACTAGCTTGCAGCTACAATGCGGAAGGCTGGCCATCTAAACTTTGTGCATGGCTCACAAAAAAACTTTGAACGGAATTGACAAGGGTTTTGGCAGTGCTGTTAAATGACACTAACTTGAACGACAGGAATGGGAGATGGGTAGCATGACGACAGGTCCTGTAATCGGTACAAAAACGATGGTGGTCAGCCCCCATTACTTGGCTTCCGCCGCCGGAGCGCGGATCTTGCAGAAGGGCGGCAACGCTTTTGATGCGGCGGTGGCGGTTAGCGCTGCGCTTGCGGTGGTGTATCCGCATATGACAGGGCTGGGCGGCGATGCTTTTTGGCTCACTTATTGCGCCGGTGAAGGGCGCGTCCGGGCTTACAACGGCAGCGGACGTTCGGGCTACGCCGTCCGCCGTGACTGCTACGCCGGCGAGGAGGAGATTCCGAGACGGGGGGTCCGCAGCGCCATTACGGTACCCGGAATGGCGGACAGCTGGTCGGCGGTCCAGCGCGAGTATGGACGCCTGACTCTTGCGGAGGTGCTGGAGCCGGCCATCGGCTACGGCACGGACGGGTTTCCGCTGTCGCCGGACCAGTACGGCAACAGCGTGCTTGCAGGAGCGGCGCTATCCCCTGAAGCGGCGGCGGTCTATCTTTCCGGCGGCGCGGCTCCCGCTGCCGGAGGCAGGTTTGTGCAGAAGCAGCTAGCCGCGTCGCTGCGGACCCTGGCCGCGGGCGGCCGGGATGCTTTTTATAAGGGGGAGATCGCCGAGGAGATAAGCCGATATATGCAGGCCGCCGGTGGGTATCTCACCCGGGAGGATTTTGCCGATCATGAGGGGAATTGGGATGAGCCGGTGTTCACCGATTATCATGGGTACAGGGTCTACCAGGCTCCGCCCAACTCCCAGGGCTTCACAGCGTTGATGACGCTGAATATTCTGGAACGCTACAATTTTGGAGATATCGCGCATGGCTCTTATGAATATTATCATCTGCTGGTAGAGGCGCTGAAGCTGAGCTTCCGCGACCGGGACAAGGTACTTACCGACCCTGCTTTCAGCCGGATACCGCTGGAGCGCCTGCTGGATAAACAGTATGCGGAGCAGCTATCAGCTTCGATATCACTTGCGCAGGCAGCGCCGCTGGGTAGTGATCCGGTAGGCCGTGATACGGCTTATGCAGCAGTGGTGGATGATGAGGGGAACGCGGTATCGTTCATCCAAAGCCTGTATTTTGAATTCGGCTCCGGTGTCGTGGCCGGGAATACGGGCATTCTGCTGCAGAACCGGGGCTCGTTCTTTTCGCTTGACCCAAGGCATGTGAATACGCTGGAGCCGCATAAGCGTACGTTCCATACGCTCATGCCAGCGATGGCCTGCCGTGACGGCAAGCCGGCTTACCTCTACGGCACGCAGGGCGGCGAAGGCCAGCCCCAGACCCAGAGCCTGCTGCTGACCCGGATGCTGCATTACGGGATGGACCCGCAGGCGGCGGTGAACGCGCCGCGTTTTGTCTGGGGCAGAACCTGGGGGGAACCGACCCAGGAGCTGAAGGTGGAGAACAGAGTAGCACCCGAGGTGCTGAAGGAGCTTGCCAAAGCTGGACATCTGGTGCGCCAGGTGGGCAGCTACGATGGAATCGTAGGGCATGCGCACGCCATTTCCATCAGCGAAAATGGCTACCGCAGCGGCGGGACAGACCCCCGCTGTGATGGAGCTGCTATCGGTTGGTAGCAGCGTGGCTGGAGGAGTGGGAAGAGTGGAAAGAATGAAAAGAGTAGGAGGAGTGGGAAGAGTAGGAGGAGTGGAAAGGTAGAAAGAATAGGAAGAGTCAAAAGAGTTGCAGGGTAGAAAGAATAGAATGAGTTAAAGGAGTGAAAAGAGTAGATAGGACAGAAAGAGTAGAAAGAGTAGGTGGAGTGGGAAAAGTTAAAGGAGTAGAAAGAGTTGAGAGGGAGGGAAGAAGAGGATAATTGCATTTTGTGCAATTAAAAGAGAACATAACGGAGCAAAATCAAAGTTACCTGCACTTCGTACACTTAAATAACACTTTATTAACCAAAACAAAGCAAATCGCCATATGTAATTGTACAAAATGCAATTATCTCCCTAAATAGGTGGTTTCTCCTCTTTTTAATTGTAGCAAATACAGTTATTGGTCCTGCGGACATGTGGAGAACAAGAAAACTAGAATAACTTAGAGGGCAATTGGACTGAAAACCTGAGGGTGTAAAGGCATGGAGGCGTAGAGGTATGGAGGCGTGGAGGCATGAGGGCGCGGAGGCGTAAAGGTGTGAAGGCGTGAGGGCGCGGAGACGTGAAGGTGTGAAGGCGCGGAGACGTGAAGGTGTGAAGGTATGAAGGCGTGAGGTATGAAGCCATGAAGGTATAAAGGCATAAGGCGTGAAGGCGTAAAGACGTAAAGGTGTGATGGCGTAGAGACCCGAAGACCTGAAGACCTGAACACCTGAACACCTGAAGAACAAGAACCACAGTTAGTAAAAACTCAGGATTAATATCAGCATGAGAAGTAGGATTAGCAGGTTCAGCAGCACAGTGGACGTAACAAAGCCTCCCCAGTTGTCCGGGAGGAAGGAGGGGGAAAGATGGTTCTTGCTAATTCATATGGCGCATTCATTAATCCGGAGCTGGAGGTCCCTGCCTTGCGGATAGGGGGAGCGCTGGATGGTCTCAGCTTTGCTGTTAAAGATGTGTTTGCGGTAGCCGGGCACCGCTCTTCGGCCGGCAATCCGGACTGGCTGCGCAGCCATCCGCCGTCACCGGAGCATGCGGCTGTAGTACGGAGGCTGCTGCAGGCCGGAGCTAGCTTGCGGGGGGCTACGCACACCGATGAGCTGATGTACAGCCTCGGCGGTGAGAACCACCATTATGGCACACCAGTCAATCCGCGTGCGGAGGGCCGCATACCCGGCGGCTCCTCCAGCGGCTCGGCGGTGGCGGTGGCCGGCGGCAGTGTGGAATTTGCCTTGGGCACGGATACAGGCGGCTCGGTCCGTGTGCCGTCATCGTACTGCGGCGTATACGGCTTCCGCCCGACGCATGGGGCGGTGGAGATGGACGGCGTGATCCCGCTTGCGCCGGGCTTCGACACCGTCGGCTGGATCGCGGACAGCCCGGAGCTGCTGCTGCGGGCTGGCGAGGTCCTGCTCGGTGCGGCAGCTCCGAGCAGCGGGAACTGCACGATGGGCAATCTGCACATCGTGCGGGAGTGCTGGACGCTGGCGGGCGCAGAGAGCGCCGCCAGCCTGGAGCAAGGCCTGCGCAAGCTGCAGGCCGGTGCAGGGCAATCCGGCGACACGCGGATTGCGCCGGAGGGGCTGAAGACATGGATGAATGTCTTCCGTGAACTGCAGGGCGCCGAGATCTGGGCGACCCACGGGGCCTGGATAGAGCGGGAGCAGCCGCTCTTCGGGCCCGATATCGCCGCCCGCTTCGCTTGGGCGGCAAGTCTGGCCGGGCAGGATCACCGCCGCGCGCAAGCTACGCGCGCGGAAATCGCCGCCCGGCTGCGGCAACTGCTTGGAGAGGACGGCTGCCTCGTCCTCCCGACGGTCCCCGGCCCCGCGCCGCTGCGGGGCGGGGATCTGGCGCAGCTCGAGCTGAACCGCAGCGGCGCGATGATGCTTAGCTGCATCGCCGGCCTGGCCGGCTTGCCGCAGCTTACGCTTCCGGTAACAGGGCCCGGCGGGTTGCCGCTCGGCCTGTCGGTGATCGGCGGTCATGGGCAGGACCTGCGCCTGCTAGCCTGGGTCCGGCAAATATGCGGGGCAAAGCATATGGAATAACAAAACTCCCGGCTCCGCGCTGTCCTGCGGAGAACGGGAGTTTTGTTTAGAATAATGATTTTTGTCTATCGTGGATAAGTTGTATGAAAAATTGGGGATAAGCTGCTATTAGTTCCAAACTCCAAAGGACAAATTTGATCTGCTTTGCGAAAGGGGAGAGAATTAAGTTTCCTTTTTCCACTTGGAGCTGTCCCATAAGGGCAAGGTGATTCAGGCACTCCAGCAATCTTCAGACTCAAAACGGCTGCACTGTTTTAAGAATGGAGCCGCCGTTTCTGCTTAGATGTAATTGCTTCACATCTTCACTCCTCTATCTGCCTGAACGTAAATACCGCACACCATCACCCATCCATTCTGCATACGGTCCCCGTACAACTCATATCTTGCCTGCCAGATCTCACCCTCAGAATTTATCCCTTCATGAATCCCTACTCCATTTACTAATGCTTAAGAGTGGCAATCGTTAAGATTATGCCGCATATGTTATTTTATCTTACATAATCAAGCGGATTTTTCACTTTTCTCTTTCCAACAAGGGTCTCTTTATCTATAATGTTACATAAAGTAACATTAAGACCGCGAAGTTAATCAGCACATCCGAGTAAGTATATTCAAGGTTAATCAATACATTCATTAGAAAAAAAGGAGGGGTAGCATGCATCTTACAGTCGAAGAAGCGTTGTCCGTGTATCCTTTATCCGAAGCCAAGCTGATTGCAGGGTCTAGGGGGAAACACCGGATTATCAAATCTATTAATGTGATGGACGCCCCTGATATTTCGGATTGGATCAAAGAAGGGGAGATGCTGCTGACGACGGCTTATTTGATCAAAGACAGCCTGGAGGATGCCTCCGCTCTGCTGCATACCCTGAACCGGCGCGGTTCTGCGGGGCTTGGCATCAAGCTGGGCCGTTTTTGGAACACCGTACCGGAAAAGCTGATTGCCGAGGCAGAGTCGCTGAATTTCCCGCTGATTGAGCTGCCGTTCCAGTTTACCTTCTCCGACCAGATGAACGGGCTGTTCCGTGCCGAGCTTTCGCGCAGCACCAGTATGCTGCAGAGCATCATGGAGAAGCAGCGCAAGCTGATGCGGTTCGCCTTGCGCTCAGGGCGCAGCCGTCCTCTGTTCGAAGCGGTGTCGGAGGTGATTGATCACAAGCTTGCGGTCATCAGCGCCCGGGGCGAGGTCGTCTTTAACAATTCGGACAATGCAGCGCCGAAGCTGCTGGAGGGCTGGCCTTGGCAGTGCCGGAAGCAACGCTTCCGCATCGGTGACAAGGCGGGATTCCGAATCCCGCTGCTGCAGGGAGAGAAGTGCTCGGGCTATCTTTTATACTGTTCAATCGATCCTTTGCTGCTGCCAGTGGAAGAGAGCTTGTTCGTCCAGGGGGCTGAGCTGATTTCCTATCATATTCATTCCGGTTATGAGGATTATTTCGAGCATGCCGGGCACAGGGAGTTCAGCGGACTTTTGCGGCGCTGCCTGAATGGCGGGATGTCCTGCAGTGAGCTGGCCCAGGCTGCTGCCAAGCTGGAGGTTACGCTGCTGCAAGCGCCCTTCGAACTGATGCTTACCGATACCCTGGCAGCCGGCGAAGCGCGGCAGGGGGAATTGCTCCGGCTGAAGGAGGAGTATCTTGAGCATCCGGTGCTGTCGGAGCTGAATGCGATACATGTGATGATGGACGAAGGCCTGGTGTCGCTGTTTCCTGCGGGTCTGCATAGCCCCGAGCAGTTCCGTGAGCTGATTAATGCCTGTTTTCAGAATCTGAAGTTCGATAAAGGATATTATCCGCGGGCGGCCATTAGCAGCACCAAAGTGAAGCCGGAAGGGCTGAAGGAGGCTTTTGGCGAGGTCAAAGAATGTATGGGCACATTCCAGCATTGGGGAACGCACGGAAATGTAGTGCATTACCGTCAGCTTGAACTGAACCTGCTGCTCGGCCAGATTCCGGCGGAAACGATGGAGAAATACTGCAATAGCAGCCTGCGCGGACTGCTCAGCCGGGAGCCGGAGTACATCAAGGAGATGCTGCATACGCTTGAGGTCTATCTGGAGAATGATGGCCATGTCAACGAGACGGCCAAAAAGCTGTTCATTCACCGCAACACCGCCACCTACCGGATCGAGAAGCTCAGTGAGCTGCTGGATGTTGATTTCAAAAAAATCAATGATCTCATGCGGTTGAAGCTGGTGTTCATTTTCCGTAAGATGCTGGAGCGAGAATAGGCAGATAGATTTATCGATGAATGCGGCTGATGGATGGCCCGGCAATATAGACAGCTCTTGGATCGTAAATATAACATGAAGTTCGCTGAACCCCATGTTCATGTTAGGGATTATCACATATTTTAAGCATAATTCAAGCTAATCTAGTGCCTAAAGCACAAAAAAATCAGATCTTCTTATCAATCGCCACAAACGTATGTTATATAAATTTACGTGAGCGCCGTGTCTCAGTATAGTAGAGATACATTAATGGCAGCAGCTATTATGAGAGATCTTTTGGAGGAGGAGAATTATGAAAAAGAGGGGTCAGACAGTTACTTTCAGCTTCGTATTCATGTTTCTGTTAGCGGTGGTTCTGGCGGGGTGCGGCGGCAACAGCAATTCCGGTACAAATGCCAAAGCGTCTGAAGCACCGGCAGCGTCAAATGCGGGTACAGCCACAGAGGCGGCGGCATCAACCGAGCCGGCAGCCAAGAAGCCGACTGTTGCTTTTGTCTACATCGGGCCTCCGGGTGACGGCGGGTATACGTATCAGCATGACCAAGGCCGTCAGTATATGGAGAAAGAACTGGGCATTAAAGCGGACACCGTAGAAAATGTTCCGGAAAGCGCCGATGCCGAACGCATTATCACTGAGCTTGCGCAATCCCACGACATTGTATTTACAACAAGCTTTGGGTATATGGATTACACCCTTAACGTAGCCAATAAATTTCCAAATGTAAAATTCATGCATGCTTCCGGCTACAAAACAGCTCCTAACATGGGAACTTACTTCGGTAAAAACTATCAAGGCAGCTACTTGGCGGGTATTGCCGCCGGTAAAATGACCAAGAACAATCAGCTTGGTTACGTGGGAGCCTTCCCGATCAGCGAGGTTATCTATAACCTCAATGCCTTCACACTGGGCGCACAAAGCGTTAACCCTGATGTTAAGGTCAGCGTAGTCTGGACCAATACCTGGTATGACCCTGCTACTGAACGCCAGGCGGCGATCAGCCTCCTGGATAAAGGCGCGGATGTGCTGCTCGCTTATCAGGACTCAACTGCGACCCTGCAGGCGGCTAAGGAACGCGGCGCTCTCGCTGGAGGTAACGACTCCGACATGAGCAAATACGCACCGGATAATTATTTGACCAACCCTGTATGGAACTGGGGACCTTATTATGTGAAGGCTGTGAAGTCGGTCATGGACGGAACCTGGACGAATGAACAGTATTCGGGTGATATGGCGGACGGCATGATTGATATCGCCCCATTCGGCAGCAAGGTTCCGGATGACGTGAAGAAGCTGGTGGAAGATGCCAAAGCCAAAATTATCAGCGGAGAGCTGAATGTGTTCACCGGCCCTATCTCGGATAATCAAGGCAAGGTTCAGGTTCAGGATGGCCAAAAGCTGACGCTTGAGGAGGTTCTGGCGATGAACTGGCTTGCCAAAGGTATAGAAGGAACAATCCCGAAATAAAAGCATCACCGAACTATATATTGGCACGGCCTTATGGGTGGGGCGGGTTCCGTAGCGGGACCTTCCCCACCCGTACTACAACTAGAAGGAAAGGAGCGTCCCCTATGCAGGACCATTCAGTTGAAATGCGCGGGATTGTGAAGAAATTCGGTTCTGTCACGGCCAGCGATCAAGTCGATTTTTCGGCAAATGCGGGTGAGATACACGCGCTGCTTGGTGAGAACGGAGCAGGTAAAAGCACGGTTATGAGCATGCTGTCAGGTGTGTACAGAGCAGACGCGGGCGAGATTCTGCTTCACGGCAAAACGGCTAAAATCCGTTCCCCCAAAGATGCTGCACTCCTTGGCGTCGGCATGGTATTTCAAAACTTCAGACTGGTGCAAAGTCTCACGGCAGCGGAAAATATCGTGCTTGGCGAAAAGTCGTCTTTCTGGCGGGGCAGCAAGTGGATCAAAAATAAGCATAAGGAAATCGGGGCGCTGGCGGAGCGGTTCGGGCTGAAGTTTCCGGTTGACCGTCCGGTCTGGCAATTGTCCGTCGGCGAGCAGCAGCGCGTTGAAATCGTCAAGACGCTGTACCGTGGCGCGGATATCATCATTCTGGATGAGCCGACCTCCGTGCTTACTCCGGGTGAGGTGGAGCAGCTTTTCGCCACACTGCAAGTAATGAAGCAAGCCGGCAAGACGGTCATCATGACCACGCATAAAATGAAGGAGGTTATGGCCTCCTCCGACCGTATTTCCGTTATGCGCAAAGGGAAAATGATTGCGACGCTGGTTACTGCCGGGACCGATGAACTGGAGCTGGCCCGGCTGATGGTTGGCCGTGAGGTTGCGATCACCCGCCAGGAGCGGGAGGCTACGGCAGGAGAACCGCTGCTCATTGTCAGGAATTTGGAGGTTTCAGCCGATCATGGCCGTAAGGCGCTGGATGGCTTGTCCCTGAACGTATGTGAAGGGGAAATTGTAGGGGTCGCCGGGGTTGCCGGTAATGGACAGAAGGAGCTGGCGGAAGTGCTGACAGGACTTAGAGCCTGGAAGAACGGTGAAATCATATTTGACGGCAGCGCGGTAAAAACAGCTTCGGTACGGGGCGCGATCGACTCAGGAATTTCCCACGTGCCGGAGAACCGGATGAAAAGCGGTCTGGCCGGGCGGCTGGGCTCTGTGGATAATCTGCTGTTCAAATCCTACCGCAGCAGCGAGCACTCCAAATTCGGCATTCTGAAGGCCGCGAAGAACCGTTCCTGGTCGCAGGAGCTTGTGCAGCGCTTCAACGTCAAGACGCCGGAGCTGGATACGCCAGTGCAGCAGCTATCAGGCGGGAATCAGCAGAAGCTGCTGTTCGCCCGCGAGGTCAGCCATCAGCCAAAGCTGATGGTTGCCGTCCATCCGACGCAGGGACTGGATGTCGGCGCTACTGCCGGAGTGCATGAGCTGCTGATGGAGCTGCGCGGCTCCGGCAGCGGGGTGCTGCTGATCTCGGAGGATCTGGATGAGCTGCTGCAATTATCGGACCGGATTCTGGTGATTTATAACGGGGCGATTATCGGGGAAAGTGATCATGAGCATGCGGACCGGGAGCAAATCGGCCTGATGATGGCCGGGATCAGGAATAAGGAGGTTAGCGCCGTATGAGCCAGAAAAATGCAGCAAATGCTGCGCTGCTTAATTCCGTTCCGGCTAAACCCGGAAAACGGCTGCCGATGCGTCTTGAGTATGACGCCAGCCGCACGCGTTCCCCCTGGTGGTCGCCAATTTTATCCATCCTACTGGCGCTGCTGCTCTGCGCTGTATTTATTGCCGCTAACGGCATGAGCCCGGTAACTGTATATGAGAAAATGTTCCGCGGCGCTTTTGGTACTTCTTACGGGTTCACCGAAACGATGGTGAAGGCCATCCCGCTGCTGCTCTGCGGGCTCGGTATCGCAGTCGCATACCGGATTTCGGTCTGGAACATCGGTGCGGAAGGCCAGCTTACTGTCGGGGCGATGGCTGCTACGGCGGTGACGATTTATTTTCCTAATCTGCCTTCGTTCTGGTCCATTACATTAATGCTTGTGCTCGGAACCGCCGCCGGCGCTCTCTGGGGACTAATGACCGCCATTCCACGGACGCATTTTGGTGTTAATGAGCTGATTACTTCACTGATGCTGAATTATGTAGCCCTGCTGGCATTGGATTATGTGGTGTTTGGACCGTGGAAAGACCCAAAGGGCTTTAACTTCCCGGGTTCGCCCATGTTTACCGCTGCTCAATCACTGCCGGTGCTGGGGACTACGAGACTGCATATTGGGCTGATCTTTGGCCTGGTTGCGGTCGCCATCTATTATCTGATGATCAAGTTTACCCGTTGGGGTTATGAACTGCGTCTGATTGGAGCCAATCCTACGGCTGCCCGTTATGCGGGGATTCATATCAAGAAGCATATTATTATTGTCATGCTGATCAGCGGAGGTCTGGCCGGTATTGCGGGAATGGCCGAGGTTTCCGGTGTTACCCACAAGCTGATGCAGGGAATTTCGCCGGGCTACGGCTATACCGCCATTATTGTCGCTTGGCTTGCCAAGCTGAATCCGCTCGGCCTTATTGTCACCTCCGTTCTGTTCGGGGGATTAATTGTCGGCGGGTACAGTGTGCAGACCATCGGACTGCCTTCGTCCATTTCGGAAATGCTGCAGGGTGCGATCCTGTTTTTCCTGATTGCCGGCGAGATGATCCACCGTTTCCGCATCCGCCGGAGCGCATAGCAGCATTCTCTTATAGAAGGGAGCAAACCCATGGATTTCACAACACAATTATTGATAGCCGCCATTTCCGCCGGAACGCCGCTTTTGCTGGCGACGCTTGGAGGTATATTGAATGAACGGGCAGGCATTATCCAGCTTGGCGCGGAGGGGCTGATGCTGATGGGGGCGGTCACGACCTGTATCGTCTACATCCGCAGCGGCAATCTGCTGCTGGCCCTGCTTGCAGCCATTGCCGTCACTGCCGTGCTCGGCATGGTTCACTCCTTCCTCTGCGTCACACTGCGGGCGAACCAGACGATGTCGGGCCTTGCAATGACTCTGTTCGGCAGCGGCCTCAGCGCTTATCTTGGTAAGTCAATCAGCGGCATTCCGCTGCCGGGCACTTCGCCGAAGCTTGATCTGGGCTGGGTGAAGTCGATTCCGGTGCTCGGTGATATTTTCGGCAGGATGGATTATTTGACCTGGTTCAGCCTGCTGCTGGTGCTTGTGCTGCATCTGCTGATTCACTATACCTCCTGGGGCCTGCATTTGCGGGCGGTTGGAGACAGTCCGGCTACGGCTGACGTTATGGGCATCCGGGTGCAGCTCATCCGCTACAGCTATGTAACCGCCGGTGCTGCACTGATCGGCCTTGCGGGCGCCGATATGGTGCTGGCCTATGCGCCGACCTGGAATGAAGGGCTCACGGCGGGGCGGGGCTGGATTGCCGTCGGTCTGGTGATTTTCGCCAGATGGAATCCGCTGCGCGCTTTGTTCTGCGCCTATTTCTTCGGAGCGCTGGACTCGCTCGGTTTCCGCATTCAATTGCTCGGCAGTGTAATCCCGTCTTATTTCCTGAAGATGATTCCGTATGTTGTAACGATCCTTGTGCTTATGTACCTCGGTTACCGTAACCGCAACAAGCCTTCCGGCACACCGGAGGCGCTGGGGACCCCTTATATCCGCGAGCAGCGGTTCTAAAGGGCTCAAAAGAATGACAGAAGGAGGGGAAGAGGATGACAGCACCGGCTTTATTTTTGACACTTGAAGAGATTAACAGCATGAGCAGGGATGAATTTGTGGCGAGCCTCGGAGGAATCTTTGAACACTCCCCTTGGGTGGCGGAGAAAGCTTACGGGCATATCCCCTTTCATTCTGCTCAGCAATTGCATAACGTGATGCTCGAAGCGGCGCGAAGTGCCGATCACAGCCAGGTTGAGGAGCTACTTAGAGCACACCCCGATTTGGCAACAAGGCTGCAGGTCAGTCCGCTGTCGGCAGTGGAGCAGCAGGGGGCTGGGCTTGACCGGCTGACGCCAGAGGAATTCACACACTTGACGGAGCTGAACGCAGCGTATACAGAGAAATTTGGTTTTCCTTTTATATTGGCTGTACGCGGCAAAAACAAGGATGATATTATTGCGGCCATTGAAGAACGTGTGAACCGTACGCTTAAGGAAGAATGGGAGCAGGCGCTTGCGGAGATTGGTACAATCACCGGATTCCGGCTTCATGATCTGATCATTGAAAAGAGTGCGGAAGCATGAGCGGGCGGCTGACTACCCATGTGCTGGACCTGTCCAGGGGAGTGCCGGCTGTAGGCATGAAGCTGCAGCTTTGGAGTCTTGTGGACGGAGAAGGCACGCTGCTGCGCGAAGCTTCAACGAACAGTGACGGCAGGCTGGACGCGCCGCTGCTGGAAGGGCCGGAGCTTGTGCCCGGCTGCTACGAGCTGCTGTTTATGGCCGGGGATTATTTTCGCGGGGGCAGCATGCCGGTATTCGAACACATTCCGATTCGTTTCAATATTACTAGTTCAGATGACCATTACCATGTTCCGCTGCTTGTAGCTCCAGGGGGATACAGTACGTACCGGGGCAGTTGACTAGAATAAGAGCACAAGTGACCGGAGGTGACCTGTTTTATGACGGAATCATACGAGCTTATCATCAAAAATGGGGATGTAGTGCTGCCCGGAGAAGTGCGCAAACTGGATGTTGGAGTGAAAAATGGCAAGATCGCCGCGCTGGCTGAAGAGCTTCCGGCTGCTGAGGGAACCACGGTCATTGATGCCAAAGGGCAATATGTACTGCCTGGCATGATTGATATGCATGTCCACTTCAATGAACCTGCGTTCGGCCACTGGGAAGGCTTCCGCAGCGGTTCGGCTGCGCTTGCGGCAGGCGGCTGCACCTGCTACGCGGATATGCCGCTGAACGGGAATCCGCCTACAGTGAACAAGGCTGCGCTTGGGCTTAAGGCGGAAGCTGCCTCCGGGAACTCGGCAGTGGATTATGTGCTGTGGGGCGGACTGGTTCCCGGTAATCTGGAGGATTTGGAGGAGCTGGCGGCGGCCGGAGTGACCGGCTTTAAGGCTTTTATCTCCAATCCCGGGGGTGAGGGGGAAGGGCGCTTCCGCGAAGTGGATGATGAGACGCTGTACCTGGGAATGCAAAAAATCGCCGCGCTCGGCGGTATTCTCGCCCTGCATGCGGAGAGTGAGGAGATTACAGCGGTATTATCGGCGGATGCCATTCGCAGCGGCAGGGTGGGTGCGCGGGATTTCGCCGCTTCCCGTCCGGCGCAGGCGGAGCTGGAGGCTGTAGCCCGGGCGCTGCTGTATAGTGAACGAACCGGCTGCCGGCTGCATTTCGTGCATATCAGCACCTCCGCCGCGATTGAACTGATCCATGCAGCCAAGCTGCGCGGCCTGAATGTGACGGCGGAAACGTGCCCGCATTATCTGCTGCTGAATGAAGACAGCATGGAGAAGCTCGGACCGGTGGCCAAATGCGCGCCGCCGCTGCGCAGCCCGGAGGAACAGGAGAAGCTGTGGAAGGTGCTGGCCGAAGGCAAAATTGATCTGATTGCCTCTGACCACTCCCCTTGTCCGCCGGAGCTTAAGCTCGCCCCGGGTCTGTCGTTCTTTGAAGCCTGGGGCGGGATTTCCGGGGCGCAGAGCAGCCTTGAGCTGATGTTCCATGAAGGTGTGCATGTGCGTGGCCTGCCGGTTACGCAAATCTCGGCTTTGCTGGCGGAGCTTCCCGCGCGGCGTTTCGGACTTGATCACCGCAAAGGCTCCATCGCGCCTGGGCTTGATGCCGATTTGGTGCTGCTAGATCCTGCTGCGGACTATACATTGTCTGCGGAGGATCTGCTCTACCGGCACAAAATTAGCCCGTATGTTGGGATGGCCTTATCCTGCAAGGTAACGGCTACGATCTGCCGGGGGAATATAGTGTACACTGCCGAACAAGGCGTAATTTCAGCGGATGGGGGCGAATGGCTGCAGATTCATGGCGGGCAGCCTGCCCTATGACCCCGCCGCTACTAAAGGCCCCGGCCCTGGAAATGCTGGCGCTGCTGGAGGAATTGGCAGCATTCAGCGCTCCGGGGCCGGGTGTTACCCGGCTGCTGTACACACCGGAGTGGAGCTCGGCGCAGCATTTTCTGCAGGAGAGAATGGCTGGGCTCGGACTGGAGGTCTATACTGATTCTGTCGGCAACGTGTTCGGGCGGCTGAACGGGTCTTTGCATAAGGATAAAGTGATCCTAACCGGCTCACATATTGATACTGTTGTAAACGGCGGCAAATATGACGGCGCATACGGAGTTGCCGCCGCTATCACCGCGCTGCATCATTTGCAGCAGACCTTTGGACCGCCGCTGCGGACAGTGGAGGTTGCAGCCTTCTGTGAGGAGGAGGGCAGCCGGTTCCCGCTGACGTTCTGGGGCTCGGGCCATGTGACAGGCCTCTATGACGGAAGCGGGGCGGAATCCGTCGCCGATGCTGAGGGTGTTACGCTTATGGCGGCGATGCAGGCCTGTGGCCTGGGCCATGTGAACTCCTCTTTGAGAGATGACATCGGCATGTATGTCGAGCTGCATATTGAGCAGGGGATTATTCTCGAGCAATCGGCACTGGAAATCGGGATAGTTCAAGCCATTGTTGGTCAAAGACGGTATACTGTCAAGGTGAGCGGAACAGCCAATCATGCAGGGACAACGCCGATGGGGCTGCGTCAGGATGCGCTTGCCGGTACGGCGGAAATGCTGCTTGCATTGGAGCGGTCCGCTGTGAAGGCGGGAGATCCGCTGGTGGCGACAACGGGCAGGCTTGAGGTGCTGCCGGGCACGCCGAATGTGATCCCGGGAGAAGTGCTGTTCACGCTGGATATCCGCCATAGTGAGGCGGCGCAGCTTGATAGCTTTTGCTCCGAAATGATTATAGAATTTGAAAATATTGCGGCAGGGCGGGGGCTTGCGCTGGAGGTAAATCAGACGTTAGCCACAGCTCCGGCGCCCATGAGCAAGGAGCTTTGCGGAGCCCTTGAACAAATTTGCCTGGAACAGGGAAGAACCTACCGGAGCATGGTAAGCGGAGCGGGGCATGATGCCCAGTTGTTCGCGCCGAAATGCCCTGCGGCGATGATTTTTGTGCCCAGCCGGGCAGGGATCAGCCATTCACCGGAGGAATATTCTTCGCCTGAGGAGCTGGTAGCCGGACTGGATGTTTTGACAGCATTATTATATAAGCTTGCCTATGAGGAGAGCTGAACATATAGAGGGAGAGATGATCATGAAGCGGTACGAAGATTTGTCGCCGTCCTTGCGGTGCATTATGACCCCTGGACCGGTGGAGGCCGATCCGCGTGTGCTGCGGGCGATGTCTTTTCCGATACTGGGACAGTTCGATCCCGAATTTACCAGCATTATGAATGAAACGATGGAGATGCTGCGCGAGCTGTTCGCTA
Organism: Paenibacillus sp. BAC0078; assembly: GCF_054483875.1. Lineage (NCBI taxonomy): Bacteria > Bacillati > Bacillota > Bacilli > Caryophanales > Paenibacillaceae > Paenibacillus > Paenibacillus sp. BAC0078. The sequence continues at coordinate 92,567 of NZ_JBTLRW010000005.1, read as the reverse complement.
CCGGCAATAAGTGGGCATATCCGGTTGACGGGACCTCGCGTTCCGGTATCGAAGCGGTAATGACCAGTCTTATTGCGCCGGGCGACCGGGTGCTCATTCCGGTCTTCGGCCGGTTCGGCCATCTGCTGCATGAGATTGCTGAACGCTGCGGCGCTGAGGTATTTACCATTGAGCAAGCCTGGGGCAGCGTGTTCACGCCGGAGGAAGTCATTGCGGCTATTCAGAGCTATAAGCCCGATGTGGTTGCAATGGTCCACGGCGAAACCTCTACGGGACGCGTACAGCCGCTGGCGGAGATTGGCCGGGCCTGCCGCGAGCATGATGCGCTCCTGATTGTGGATGCAGTGGCAACCATCGGCGGCGTGCCGGTGGAGACGGATGCCTGGATGCTGGATGCCGTGATCGGCGGCACGCAGAAATGCCTCTCTGTGCCGTCAGGCATGGCGCCGATTACGTACAATGAACGCGCCGAAGCCAAGCTGCTGAAGCGCAAGCAGGTGGAGCGTGGACTGCGGACCGGCGGCGATCAGCGCAGTGAGCTGCCTGTGGTGCGCAGCAATTACTTCGACCTCGGCATGCTGCAGGATTATTGGAGTCCGCAGCGGCTGAACCATCATACAGAGATGACCTCCATGCTCTATGCGCTGCGCGAAGGCCTGCGTCTGGCGCTGGAGGAAGGGCTTGAGGCGCGGTACGCCAGACATGCTCTGCACGAAAAAGCACTCGTAGCTGGACTTACGGCGATGGGCCTCAAGCTGTATGGTGATCCCGAGAGTAAGCTGACTGTCGTAACCTGTGTGCTTATTCCCGAAGGTGTGGACGGCGAGTCGGTGCGGGTAATGCTGCTTAGCCGGTTTGGCATTGAGATTGCCAGCTCCTTCGGCCCCCTCAAAGGACTGATCTGGCGCATTGGCACTATGGGCTTCAGCTGCCGCGAGAATAACGTGCTGCGTCTGCTTGGAGCGCTGGAGGCCGCGCTGCTGCGCCACGGCTATGCGGTTCCGTGCGGGCTTGCTGTACAGGCGGCACTTGACGTATATGAGGCGAAGGTGTAATATCGGCTGATTATGAGCTAAGCGGGGAGGAATGGAAGTCATGTCTTTTCAAAGAAAACCGCTCGCGGATTGTGTGCCTGAGCTTGTGGCTACAGCCCGCGGCGATCAGCCGGCTACCTTGGTCATCACTGGGGGCAAGCTGGTCAACGTCTGCTCCGGCGAAATATTGGAGGGGATGTCTGTTGCTGTGCAGGGAGGCCGTATCGCCTATGTTGGCAAAGATGTCTCGCACATGATCGGCCAGCACACGCAGGTCATTGAAGCAGACGGGAGATACATCGCTCCGGGATTGCTGGACGGACACTGCCATATCGAGAGCACACAGCTTACCGTGACGGAATTTGCCCGTGCAGTGCTGCCGCTGGGGACCACCGGCGGCTTCTTCGACGCGCATGAGATCGCCAATGTCTTCGGGCTGAAGGGCATCAGGCTGATGCTGGATGAGATGCGCGGGACACCGCTGGCCGCATACATGCAGGTGGCTTCCTGCGTGCCTTCGGCGGGTGCGGAATTTGAGACGACCGGGGCTTCAATTGGACCGGAAGAAGTGGCGGAAGCCTATACCTGGGGCGCGGATGTCATTGCCTTGGGCGAAGTGATGAATTTTCCCGGCGTAGTCTATGGCGACGAGAAAATGCTCGGCGAGATTCAGGCGACGCTGCGGGCAGGCCGATATGTGGATGGGCATTTCACCTGGCCGTCTAATGACTGGCGGCTTCCGGTATATGCGGCTGCGGGCGTAACCGGCGACCATGAATGTGTTACAGCCGAGGATGTGATTGAGCGCGTCCGTCTGGGCATGTATGCCAAAATGCGTCGCGGCTCCGCCTGGCACGACGTGGCGAAGACGATCACCGCGCATACGGAGCACGGGCTGGACCCGCGCCGGATGCTGCTTGTGACCGACGACCGCAGCTCCGAATCGCTGCGTGACGAGGGCCATATGGACTTCGTTGTGCGCCATGCGATCTCCCAAGGGGTAAAGCCGGTTACCGCCTTCCAGATGGCGACGATCAATACTGCTGAGCGCTTCGGAGTTGCCCGCGATATCGGCTCGATTACGCCTGGCTCATGTGCCGATATTATTTTGCTTGATGGAAATCTGGCGGATGTTCATGTGGTTATGACTATAGCATCAGGTGTTGTGGTGGCCGAGAATGGCAGAATGACCGCTGAGCTTCAAGCGTATACCTACCCGGATAAAGTGCTGGCCTCTGTTCATTTGCCGCAGCTTCCTGTGGCGGAGGATTTTGTGATCCATGCCTCTATAGAATCGGGCAGTCTCTCCACTCGCGTTATCAAGGTGATTGAGAACCATGTGGAGACCGGGGAGCTGATTATGAAGCTGCCTGTAACGGATGGTAAACTGCAGGTTGGCAACGGACTATGCAAAATAGCAGTATTTGAGCGTCATAAAGGGACTGGAAATAAATCGGTGGGCGTTGTAGCGGGAATCGGCTTCCATGAGCCGGCGGCTATCGCCATGACCGTTGCCCATGACAGCCATAATGTGCTGGTGATCGGCAATGACGATGCCCTGATGGCCGAAGCAGCCGGAGCGGTTGCTCAAGCACAGGGTGGTGTGGCTGTAATTACAGCCGGAGGAACCACTTTGTTCCCGCTGGCGATTGCCGGACTGATGTCCGCCGAGCCTTTTGAAATTGCGGCGGCCCAGTCGGCCGCCATCAGCAAAGCGCTGTATGATTCGGGCTGCACGCTGAATTATGCATTTATGACCTTGTCCCTGCTGGCTCTGGCGGTTATTCCTACACTGCGGATATCCGATAAAGGCCTTGTGCGTATTTCTCCAGAAGAGGGAATTCAACTGGTGTCCCTTTTTGTCTAAAGAACGATTTGGAAATGAATGAAGCCTTTCATTAAGATGAAAATGAATAATTTTGCCTGGCCTCTATTGCTTTTGGAGAGGATTTATCCCTCGACAACAGTTTAAATAGAGGTCTTTTTGAATTTAAGGACATAAATTAACCATTTCATCACATTTAGAAACATGGTTTATTAAATTTTAACAAAAACCATTAACAATCCATACAGAATGGACGATAATAATTTTAAATTAGTTTAAATTGTTGTCATATCATGATTTTGCAGAAAAGTTACAGAAAGCCCAAATAAGAGGAACGGGGTGTATGAGATGTTGAGATTGGATACACAGGACATCGTGAATATCACCATGAAGCAAATTACAAGTATTTTTAAAATGAAGCCGGTTGAACTGAGATTTGTCAACGATTTTCAGGGGGAGCAATATCTCTTGACGAATGATAAGCTGCATCTCAGCAATCAGCATTATTGGGCCAAGGTGATGGATTGTGTGTTTGATAATCATGTGCGGCCGGTTCTGATGTGTGAGGTGCTGTACTTCCTGCGGAATGAGTTTTTGGAGAGTGACATCAAGCTCAGATTTTCATACGATTTCTCGGACGGGGCGAATGGCGAGGCGGTGGCTTCGGCGGAGGTCAGCTTCAATGATACGCCGGAATTGCAGCCGGAAGAGATTGCTGAATTAATTGATCTTGCGCTTGCTATGCAGGATAAGCAATGGTTCGAGGAACTGACGGCCAAATACAAGCAGTTGACGGTATGAGCTTTATGGTTAATGCATAGATCCAGCCGCGGGCATTTTTGTTTACAATTTGCTCTAATAAATCCAGTGTGGTGCTTAAGCGGCTTGCGGGCCGAGGCGAGTGCTCCTTGAGCGTATATTTGGGCGGGGAGGGACTCCATTTAGCGGCTGGTTCGGCCATTGTAAAGCCTATTTTCTAAAAGCATGACATCATTTTAAAATATCACATCAGGTATCAAAAGCGCAGTGTAAGATATCACATTGCTTTCATAAGACGGAGTAAATGGGAGAATCTGAGAGATAAAAGCAATGTGCTTTTTGTGTTAATTGCAAAATAGTGATGTTTCTTATAGGGTATGTGATTTTGTATACAGAGAAGGTAAGGATAAATTTGATACCATCAAGCCACAAATTACCACTAGCAGACTTGAATCCTTTTATGTGAATTTATTCACCTTATTATGTGAATTGTTTCACCTTTTACAAAAACATATAATTGGATGCAATTTTTCGTACACGGGATGGGTCGCGCAGGAATGGGAAAGGGGGGATGACCTCTTATGAAGAGACATGATGTTCTTCGTAAGAAGGGATGAGAGATGAGCATAGCAGTGAATCGTTTTGAAGGGCTACATACTACTGGGGATATGGTAAAGGAGAATACGCAGTGAAAAAACTAATTTCTTTGACTGTCAGTGCAGCCTTGCTGCTCGCACCATTCGTGTACACGATTAATGCACCAGCTTTGAACTTGAAGGTAGATGCGGTTTCGGCAGCTTCTGAAGAAGCACCGGCAGCACCGGCCAAACCGGCAGCAACACCAAAACCGAAACCAACGCCAAAGGCGACAGCCAAACCGAAACCAACGCCAAAACCGACAGCCAAACCGAAACCAACACCAAAAGCGACTGCTAAACCGGCAGCAACGCCAAAAGCAACTGCCAAACCGGCAGCAACGCCAAAAGCCACTGCGAAACCGGCAGCAACAGCTAAAGCCACTGCGAAGCCTGCTGCAACAACCAAGCCTGCTGCCACAGCTAAGCCGGTTGCTACAGCTAAACCGGTTGCTACAGAAAAACCTGTAACGGTAAAACAAGCTGTGTACCAGGACGGAGTATATGTAGCTTACGGCAATGCTTACTCCAAAGGCACTGAAGGCGCTAAAGTAACCATCAAGGATGGAAAGATTGCAGATATTGAGCTTATGAGAACCAGTCCGAAGATTATTGACAAAAATGCCCGCGACAATTACAGCGGCGTTTGGGCTGCTTACGGATTGATGAAAGAAAGACTGCTCGGCAAAACCAGAGACGGCGCAGCAGCAGTAGATGCTGTTTCCGGCGCAACCCGCTCCAGCAACGGCTGGAAGCTCTCGGTGGACAGAGCGTTCGAAAGATCGCTGGAAGTGAAGCCGGCAAATGCGACTTATTTCCCTGGTGACCATATGGGTGTTGATCCGGAAGGCAAATATGCTGTATTCGCCAGCTATGATGCGAACAAGCTTACTGCGGTTAAACTGTATCCGCTTACTGCAGCCGGAGATTTCGTGGATGAGAAAGCCTACACTCCAGAACAAACTGCAGCCATTGCGGCAATTACACCAGTACTGCTTGCAAAAGGTTCTTCCGCACAGCCGGTAGCCGGCTATGAAGCTGATTCCAAGGCTGCCATCAACGCCTTCTGGGATGCGGAACAAAATGCCACCATCAACAACACTTCCGCGTACATTGACGGATTCTACTCTTCCTACGGCACTGCAAGAAGCGTAGGCGTTGAAAGAGCTGATGTAATCATCCGCAACGGCAAGCTGGTTGACGTGAAGCTGTACAGACTTGGCACGAACCTGATCGACAGAGGCGCATCCGCTTATGCTGAAGTTGTTAAGGCCAATCCTCCAATGACTGCAAAATTGCTTGCTAACGGTTCTTATATCGCTAATTATAATGAAAAGGTAGACGGAATTTCCGGAGCTACCGAAAGCAGCCACGGCTGGAATCAGGCTGTAGAAAGAGCCTTCGAGAAAGCGCTGAAGGTTCCAACGGAAGGCCAATACTTCGACGGCAGATTTGCCGGAGTGGATAATGCCTCTAAGATCTTCCTGCTGGTTGATGTTGCGGCAGACGAAGTAACGGGAGTTAAATTGAGCTTCTTCGGAACAGACGGCAAATTGATTGCTGACGATAAGCTGACCCCTGAACAAAAAACGCTGACTAACCAGCTTACAGCTGCAATGCTGGATAAAGGCGTAGACATGGATTATGTGAACGGTCAAGAAACCTTGTCCGCAGCAGCAAAAGCAGCCCTGGTTGACGCTCTGGCCAATGCTTCCAAAGTCCAAGGCGCTTATAAAGACGGTACCTTCACTGCTTACGGTGACGCTTATGACAAAGGAACGAACAAAGCCGAAGTTACTCTGCGCAACGGTAAAATTGTTAATGTTGCTCTGAGCCGTGTGGGCATGAATATGGAAGACCTGGGCAAAAACGCTTATGCTGAAGTACAAAAAGCGATTCCGCAATTGACCTCCAGCTTCATTGCCGCAGGCACCAGAGAAGGCGTACAGGAAGTAGATGCTATTTCCGGCGCGACCAGCAGCAGCAAAGCATTGAAAACGGCTGTTGACAGAGCCTACGGTAAAGCTGAAGTTGTAGAAGCTAACAAAGCTGCTTACTTTGACGGAGTTTTCATCGGAGCAAGCACTGATAAGTCGGTAAATATTATGGTTTATGTCAAAAACGGTATTCCTGTAGATATGGTTCTCTACTTCCTGGATTATGCAGGCAAAGTAAAGGGACTTAATCAATTGACTGACGCTGAAAAAGCTGTAAAAGCCGAGATTGAGACCACCTCGTCCGGTTCCGGTCTGCACAAGTACGGATATCGTCCGGCTGCATTCGGTGCGAACGATGATGAGAAAGCAGTCTCTGCCAAGGTGGTAGAAGCGATCAAAGCTGCGCTTGAAACAGCCGGCAAATAGTTTTCCTGCTAAGCAATGGGTTGTCTCTGGTCATGCAAATGGCCGGGGATGGCCCTTTTTTTAATTAGGAGAACCCGCCGTATACGGCTTATGATAGGATTGGACATAAATACCGTTGGCAATCGTATAGTAATTGTATAGTTATTTAAAGGGATTTCGGAGGTGAATGTCTAAAGTTACATATACACAGCAGGTTTAGGTCTGCTAGTAATGGGAGGCTCCAAAATGACACTAATTAAACAGCTATCTCCGCAGGATGAATTTGTCGGCTTTTACCTGTTACGGGAGCTGGCAATCAAACAAACAAACGGTACTCCTCCGAAGGATTATTTTGATATTGTTCTGGGTGATTCCAGCGGCCAAATTTCTGCTAAATATTGGGATGCCAGCACGACCGATAAAGAAACCTTTTTTCCGATGGCGCTGGTCAAGGTACGCGGCATTGCGCATACCTACCGCGAGAAATTGCAGGTCAAGATTACCAAGATCAGATTGGCTAATGAAACGGACGGCATTTCACTTACCGATTTCATCCGTTCCGCTCCGATTCGTCCAGTAGATCTTATTTATACGATCAAGGCGGCTATGGGCAGTATTGCGGATCAGGAGATTGCAACGATTGTTACCTTTTGCGTGGGCAAGGTAGAGGAGAAATTAATGCATTATCCGGCGGCAAAAACCCATCATCATGCCTACTTTGCCGGACTTGCTTATCATATGGTCAGGATGCTGGAAATCGGCGATTTTCTCTGCAAGCAGCGTCCGTTCCTGAACCCCGATCTCATGAAGGCGGGCATCATTCTGCATGATATCGCCAAGCCGGAGGAGATGATCTCCCAGTTTGGCATTGTGTCCGACTATAGTGTGCAGGGCAAGCTGATCGGCCATATTTCTATGGCTTCGAACTGGATTACGGAGGCGGCGATCCGCTGCGGCATTGATTTGGAATCGGAAAAGGTGCTCGCCCTTCAGCATCTGGTTCTGTCTCATCATAACTTGGGTGAGTGGGGCAGTCCGGTTCAGCCGCAGACGGCGGAGGCGGTAGCCCTGCACCATATTGATACGATGGATGCCAAGCTGCAGATGGTGGAGGATGCGCTGGATACGACACCTGAGACGGAGGAATGGACGCCGTTCATCCGGGGGCTGGAGAATAAGGCAGTATACCGGATGAAGATTTAATTTCCATTAGGCGTCGATATTCATGTTAACAGCCACCTGCTTTTTGAGCAGGTGGTTTTGCTAACGTGACCCATCAGCCTCCGCCCCGTATGCCTAGCCCTACACAATGGCTCAGAGAAATAACGCTGCGAATTTTATGTCAAAGGATTGACATAAATCAAGCCTTTGACATATAATCTGTTTGAAGATGATTTGAAAGTGTTTTCAAATCGCAGTAGGAGGGAGAACATGGTGTTCAAGCTGGATGAGAGAATTAAGCTGCCGGCCGATAGAGAATATGATGTGCTGACAGCGGGAGAAATGCTGGTTGATTTTATTTCGGAGGATTATCAGAATACTGCAGGGCAAGGGACTTATCAGCCTTTTTTCGGAGGGGCGCCTTCCAATATCGCAATGAATGTCAGCCGCTTGGGTATCCGCCCTATAGTGGCTTCGGCAGTCGGTAATGACCGGCTGGGTCTTTTTTTGGTTGAATCATTGAAAAAGGCAGGAATTGATACCGGGTGTGTGCAAATTGTACAGGATTCCACCAGTCTGGTGCTTATCACGAAAAGCACGTCCACCCCTGTCCCGATCTTCTACCGGGCCGCGGATTACCAATTGGCCTACACGCCGGAGCTGGAGCAGGCTGTGCTGAAGGCCGGGATCGTGCATTTCTCCTGTTGGCCGATCTCGATGGAGCCGTCGCGGCAGACCATTGACCGGGTGATTGAGGCGGCGAAGCGGCGCGGCATTCCGGTATGCTTTGACCCTAACTATCATCCCCAGGTCTGGCGGAAGGGCGAAGACGGCACGGACTATGTCAAGAAGATTATCGGCAAGGCGGATATCGTGAAGCCTTCGGAGGACGATGCGGAGCGGCTGTTCGGCAGCGATACCCCCGAGAACCAGGTGCAAAAATACGTCGCGCTCGGTGCAGGTCTTGTCATTATGACGCTCGGCAAGGACGGCGCTATTGTCTCGAATGGACAGGAGACGGTCCGGTTTGAGACGCTGGCGCATGAGGTGGTCGATACGACCGGAGCGGGCGACGCTTTCTGGTCGGGATTCTATACAGCGCTTGTCAGAGGCGCAACGGTCCGTGAGGCGCTCCGTTCAGGTTTTGCCGTAAGCGCATTTAAACTGAAATTTACCGGTGCAGTGGTTCCGCTGCCGGATTTAAGTACAATACAAGCTGAATACGGATGCTAGGGGGAGAAGACAATGGTTAAAAATCAAGTGCAACTGATTACGTACCCGGACTCGCTTGGCGGAGATTTGAAGTCGCTCCGTCATGCGCTGGATACGTATTTTCCGGATGTGTTCAAGGGCGGGGTGCATATTCTGCCTCCATTCCCTTCGTCGGGTGACCGCGGTTTTGCACCGCTGACCTATCTGGAGATCGAGCCTGCCTTCGGCGATTGGTCGGACATCCGGGCAATCGGGGAGCGGCATGATGTGCTGGTGGATCTCATGGTCAATCATATCTCCTGCCGGTCCCCTTACTTTCAGGACTTTCTGCAGCACGGGCGGCAGTCGCGCTACGCCGATCTGTTCCTTACGCTGGATAAAATCTGGGCGGACGGACAACCGGTGCAGGCGGACATTGATAAAATGTTCCTGCGCCGCAGCAAGCCCTACTCCACTTTCACCATTCAGGAAACACAGGAAGAACTTCAGGTGTGGACGACCTTCGGCAAGACCGATCCGTCCGAGCAGATTGATCTGGATATCCGCTCGGAGAAGGTCAAACAGCTGTTCATACAATTCTTCACCTGCTTCAAGGAGAACAATATCAAGATCGTCCGGCTGGATGCGGTAGGCTATGTGATCAAAAAGCTGGGCACCAGCTGCTTTTTCGTCGAGCCGGAGATTTATGACTTTCTGGACTGGATCAAGGAGCTGGCCGATTCCCTTGATATCGAGCTGCTGCCCGAGGTACACTCGCACTATTCGATTCAATACAAGCTGGCAGAGCACGGCTGCTGGATTTACGATTTTATCCTGCCGTACCGGATTCTCGATACGCTGCTGAACAAGGATAGCCGTGAGCTTAGGGAGTACCTGCGCACCCGTCCGGCCAAGCAGTTCACAATGCTCGACTGCCATGACGGCGTGCCGGTCAAGCCTGACCTGGACGATCTGATCGACACGAAGGATGCCCGCAAGCTCGTGGATACCTGTGTCGAAAGAGGAGCGAACCTGAGCCTGATCTTATCCGACGAGCACAAGGCGCCCGACGGGTTCGACGTCCATCAAATCCGCTGCTCCTATTACTCGGTGCTGGACTGCGATGATGATGCGTATTTGGCGGCGCGGGCGATTCAATTTTTTGCTCCGGGCATTCCGCAGGTGTATTATGTCGGGCTGCTTGCCGGTGAAAATGATCTGGAGCGGGTGCGGGAAACCGGCGAGGGACGCGAGATCAACCGCCACAACTATACGCTCCCGGAAATCGGGCAATCGCTGGAGAAGGAAGTTGTACAGCGTCTGCTCAGGCTGATCCGGTTCAGAAATGAATACGAGGCGTTTAACGGCGATTTTACAGTGGAAGAAGCCGCAGCGAATGAAATCAGACTGACCTGGACGAGGGGCGAATTCCGCTGTACGCTGTACATTAACCTTGATACGATGCGCCCTGAGATTGAATATACGGACGGGGAGGGCGCGCTGAAGCTGCTTGAGGTGTAGAGCTGCGCTTTCAGGAGGTACAGGAAGGTGTCAGCAATTCGTTGGTCAGCCAATCTTTTCCTATACGCGCCCGATAAATTATAATAGAGAGACGAGCTTTAGGAAGGAGCAGTGCAATGGCTACGATCAACGATGTGGCGGAAAAAGCCGGTGTGTCCGTGACTACCGTTTCAAGAGTGTTAAATAACCGGGGGTATATTAGCGAAAAGACCCGGCAGAAGGTATATCAGGTCATGGACGAGCTGAAGTATCAGCCGAATGAGCTGGCCCGTTCGCTGCTGCGCAAGCACTCAAATGTACTTGGGCTGATTATCCCTAGCGTGGCGCATCCGTTCTTCGGTGAGCTGGCGAATGAAATCGAATCTGTTGCTTATCAGCACGGGTTCAAGCTTCTGCTATGCAATTCGCAGTTCGATTCCGCCAAGGAGCGGGAATACATCGATATGATGCGGCGCAACCGGGTGGACGGGATGATTCTCGGCAGCCATACGCTGGAGATCGGGGATTATACCAATTTGAATTATCCACTGGTCACCATCGACCGCCGGATTGGTGATATTCCGTTTGTCGCGTCGGACAATGAGAACGGCGGCGCTCTGGCAGCCCGTCTGCTGATCGCTAAGGGCTGCCGCAAGCTCGGCCATCTGGCTGGCAATATGAAGCTGGATATGCTGTCCAATCTGCGTACGACCGGCTTTGAGCGTGAGGCGAGACAGGAAGGCGTCAAATTTGTCACTTACCAGACCGAGCTGGATGTCTTCGATGAGCAGATTTACAATGAAATTATCCGTAAAATGTTCACTGAACACCCCGACATCGACGGCGTATTCACGACAAGCGATCTGATGGCGCTGTTCGTGATGAAATGGTGCCGCACGGTCGGGAAGGAGGTCCCCCGCGATGTGCGGGTCATCGGCTATGACGATATCCCCGCCGCCTCCTGGTACATGCCCGGGTTAAGCACGATCAGACAGCCGATCAAGGATATGGCCCGGCGGGCCGTTGAACTGCTGCTGGAGCAGATGGAAGACAAGCCGGTAGAGCGGGAGACCATTCTGCCGGTGGAGCTAGTTGAACGGGAAAGCACATGAGTTGTTAATTTGGGCTATATCAATTGAAGTGAAATCCTCTGTGAAAAAAGGTGGTCGTAACTGCGGTGAATGTTTGGACTTCCGGCCGCTGTTGTCTTCAAGTTTCTTGATTTATACCGCTCTTAGCGGATGAAACTTGAAGACAAAGGCGGACGCTATCGCTCCTACAGTTCCAAAATTCCCCTCCGTTCCTTACCCTTTTTAGTAGGTTTTCAAGTTCAATGGATATAGATCTATATAAGTTGAACTTTAGATTTTCATATTGGGGTCTGGTCGTTACTGCGGTGAATGTTTGGACTTCCGGCCGCTGTTATATTTGGATTTCCTGATTGAAACTGCTGGGCGCGGTAGAAATCCAAATATAAAGGCGGACGCTATCGCTCCTCCAGTTCCAAAATTCCCCTCCGCACTCCTACCCTTTTTATGTTTTTTAGTTCAACTGATATAGTTGTGGAGTAAGCAAAACCCCCGATCCGCTGAAATGGATCGGGGGTTTGGTGTGTTCGGAAGCGCTGGAGGCTGAGCAATTTCAGAAGAAATTGCTCCAGGTAGAGGCTCCTTTTGCCGGACGGGCGGGAGGCAGCGGAGCGCTTTTCTTGGCTGCGGCTTTTTTGGTGGTTTTCTTGGGCGGAGCCTTGAACGGGGTATAGCCGCCCGCATACATCGTTCCGGCCGTATAGCCTTGGCTCCCCGCGAGCAACAGGGGATCGGCTTGTCCATCCATCTCCATCAGCTTGAGCAGTATGGAGGCCGAGGCGCGGGCATCGTCCAGAGCATCATGATGCTTCAGGCCGATTCCGAAATGCTGAGATACTACATCGAGCTTATGGGAGGGCAGCTCATGAAGAATTTTTTTAGCCAGCAGGTAGGAGCATAAATATTGAAAAGCAGGGTAGCTGAAGGCGGTCCCATCCAGACAGTAACGCAGGACACTCATATCAAAGGAAGCATTGTGCGCCACAACGATCTCTCCCTGCAGCAATGGTTCCAGGGTAGGCCACAGCTCGTCAAAGGTAGGTTTGCCCTCAACCATCGAGGGGGTTATGCCGTGAATCGCAATATTCATGCCGTCAAAGCGCTGCTGCGGGTCGATCAGCCATACGTGCTCGGCGCTTATTGCCCCGTCTCTGACTTGAACAAGCCCCAATGCACAAGCGCTGGAGCGGCTGGAATTCGCAGTTTCAAAGTCAATTGCAGTGAAATTCATAGATAAAGCCCCTTAACTATTATGTATAGGTTCATATTAAAGGAGCAGAGCGGTAAATACAATCTATTGAATTTACAAAGTATAGCGGATATGGTATTCCTTATCTATGCAGAACTGGTAATATGCTGAGATGACAAGGGGTGGGACTATGGATTTGTTGTTATGGAGGATGTGATCCGCAAGTATACCCAAGAAGAAAAGGATTCAACACCAGTATTCATTATTTTTATTAATGATGGTGGCGTAGTAAGGCTGACCAGAAAAGTGATTATGGAGGCATCGATACAACCGATTTTTTGGCAATTTGTAGGTATAGGTGATTCCGACTTCGAAGTGCTAAAGCAGCTCGATACGATGACCGGACGGCTTGTAGACAATGCAAATTTTATACACCTGGACCGCATTGAGGAGGTTTCCGATGAGGAGCTTTATGATCAGCTTTTGAACGAATTCCCCCTCTGGCTTAAGGCGGCAAAGGAGAAGCGGATTCTCTAGACAGGAAGCAAAGATTGCCCTGTTTTATGACGTGGAGGTTTGTTCTGCCTGCTGCAAAGAGAATGCTTCCAGGTCGAGGCGATACCCTTTTACCAGGGTTGTGCCGTTCATAATATCCGTCTCGAAGGCCCGCTCGAAGCCCAGTCTCTCGTATAGCTTAATGGCTGAAGCCATCATGTCTGATGTGTGAAGGTTCAGGGTAACGGCTCCAAGCTCCAGGGATCTTCTGACAGCCTCATGGATCAGCAAGGCGGCAATGCCGCGGCCCCGGGCGCCCGGTGAAACAGCCAGCAAACGAATAATCGGCGAATGGATGCCCAGATCCGGTCTGCCGTAAGCCTCCTCTGAGGAGAGGAACAGCAGTACACTGCCTACAATCTGTTGATCTATTTCAGCAATAATCCGTGCTGCTGGAGCTGTTCCGTGGACCGACATAAGGATGGAATCGCGATACTCTATCCAGTACGGCTCTGGCAGAACAGCTGAATATTGCCCATACGCCTCCAGCAAAACTCCCGCAATGGCTTCACGGTCGGAATCGACTGCTTCACGAATAATAATCTCTTTTGAGCTGGACATGTCGCGCCCCCCTGTTTATCAAATTGAAAGGATTGAGGTTTATTATAATCGAGAAATCCGATGAATATAAGTGGAATTTAAACATTCTGATCAATGAATAGAAAAGTTCTATCTTGATTTGTGATTTTTTTAATGGTTTTTCTGAATAATCGCATGAGAAGTCTGTTGACAAAAAAAGGACCGGTGAATAAGATATTAACTAAATCTATAGGCGAGCACACTTTTAATTCATTGTTAAACGATTGGAATAGTTGATATTTCTAGGGTGTTACTGAGGGGGGCTACTATTGAACATCGAAAATATTGAGGCATTTGTCTATATCAACCATTACGGGAGCTTCAATAAGGCTGCGGATGTCCTGTATATTTCACAGCCCACGGTTACTGCCCGTATTCAGTCGCTTGAGCGCGAGCTGGATTGCAGAGTGTTCGAGCGGCAGGGCAAGCAGATCCAGCTCACGGACAAAGGCAGGCAGTTTCTCCCCTATGCGCAGCAAATTCTGCAGGTCTATCAATCCGGCAAGCATCATCTCCAATCGAAAGGTCATGTGCCGGATGAACTGAGAATCGGCAGCACGGTATCGGTCTCCAATTATCTGATGCCTCAGCTTCTGCTTCATTTGAAGAAAGCTTATCCGAACCTTAATATCAAGCTGACGACGGCATCCACGGAGGCTTTGATTGACAAGCTGAAAGCGAAGGATATTGATCTGGCTTTTATCCGCAAGGTGGTCAATCCGGCAATACAGGCTTATCCATTCTGCGAGGACCCCATTTCACTGTATGTGTATGCGGGGCATCCGCTGGCTCAGACGGAGACGCGCCGTATTTCCATTCAGAGCATCCGTGAGGAGACGCTTGTTTTCTTCGAATGCGGCTCTTTGGACTGGATGCGGCTGCACCGCGTGTTCGGGAGCATGGAGCAGCCGCCGAATATTGTGTATCAGGTGGATAATCTGGAGACGGCCAAGAAGCTGGTGATCCGAAAAGCGGGCATTTGCTTTTTGCCGGCCTTGAGTGTGCAGGAGGAAGTGGAAGCAGGAACATTGATCCGGGTGGATATTGCCGAGACGGAGGGCATCTCCTTACGGACCAGCCTGATCTCCCTGAATGGGGAGCATGCCGGATTTATCGAAACTCTGCTGGAGCTGGTGCCGGGTAAACCGCTTAATCGACTTATTATATAAATGGATTAAAAAACTCTATTAGCGCATGGCTACATGCAGTGATAAAGTTAATTGCATATAATCCGACTAAATCTATATGGATTATAAACAAACCATTTTACATTCAAAGGGGATAACAAGATGAAGAAGACGATCTTACTGGCCAATTTATTGATTTTGACGCTGGCGCTTGCCGGCTGCGGCGCGAACAATAACAGCGCGAACAGCAGTAAGAGCGGCAATGCATCTGGAGCAGCGCCACAAGCTTCGGCAGAAGCATCTGCCGCAACAGCTGAGCCGGCCAAAGTGACCAAGATCGTCGTCGGCACAGGCACCGGGTTCCCGAAGGTATGCTTCATTGACGAGAACGGCAAGCTGACGGGCTTTGATGTGGAACTGATTAAGGAAATCGACAACCGTCTGCCGCAATATGAATTTGATCTGCAGACGATGGATTTCAGCAACCTGCTGCTGAGCCTGGAGACCAAAAAGATTGATCTGGTCGCCCATGTCATGGAGAAGAACCCGGAGAGAGAGCAGAAGTACTCTTTTAACAAAGAACCCTACGCCCACTGGAGAAACCGTATTGTTGTCGCCAAAGACAATGATTCGATTCATTCGCTTGATGACCTGAAAGGTAAAAAGGTGCTGACTGGCGCAACCAGCGCGGAGGCGCAAATACTGGAGAACTATAACAAAGAGCATGATAATGCGATTAACATTGTCTATCAGAACGGCGCAGCCAATGATACAGTGAGCCAGATTAGCTCGGGACGGGTGGACGCTACGCTCGCTGCAGATTTTGTCCTGCCGATCATTGATCCGCAGAATAAGCTGAAAGCCACTGGCGACGAGCTGTCCTCCGCTGATATCTTGTACGTCTTCCGCAAGAATGATGCCGATTCGCAGAAGCTGTCGGATGCCATTGACGGAGCCATCAAGGAACTGAAGGCAGACGGCACGCTTGGCAAGCTGAGCACGGAGTGGCTGGGAGCGGATGTTACCGCAACTACGGTTAAGTGATCAGAACGATAACTAGGGGGAAGGGGGTGCGGTATGGGCGCGCCGTTTGATATCAGCTATGTATTCTCTTTTTTGCCAAAGCTGCTGAGTACGCTAAGCACAACACTTCTGATTGTTGCCTGCTCGCTGCTGGTAGGTATCCTTGTCGGATTTCTCATTGCCCTTCCCCGCCTGTATAAGGTGCCGGTCCTGAAGACCTGTGCGGAGATTTATATCTCTTTTTTCCGGGGAACGCCGATTCTAATCCAACTGTTCTTGTTCTATTACGGTCTGCCTGAAGTGTTGAAGCTGGTTCATCTGGATGTAACCCGGACGCCGGTGCTGTTCTTTGTGATTCTGACTTACGGGCTGCACAGCGGAGCCTTTATGTCTGAGATGATCCGCGCTTCGGTAACGGCTGTGGACAGAGGGCAGGTAGAAGCGGCGTATGCGTCGGGAATGACGTCCTATCAGGCTTTTTCGCGGATTGTGCTGCCACAGGCACTGGGAATCGCAGTTCCAGTATTCTCTAATCTGGTGATTGCGCTGCTGAAGGATACCTCGCTCGCCTTTACCCTTGGAGTGATGGAAATGACCGGGAAGGCGCAGACACTGGGCAGCATTAGCCAGCATTTTATCGAAACCTATATTGCGCTTGCTCTTATTTATCTGGTGATTAGCTATACGATAGAGAAGCTGCTGCTGGTGGCGGAACGCCGTCTCTTGCGGCATGAGGCAAGCAGCAGTCCCGTGAGAAGAATGTTCAGGCTGCAAAAATTCAGTTCTTCTCGGCGGATCATTGCAGAGCTGGGATCGGGTAAAGGAGGTGGCGGATTATGAAGCTGGACCCTTCATTTATTTGGACGGCATTTCTACAGATTCTGACGGCAATCCCCACGACACTGTATATTACGATTGTCTCAGTGCTCGTCGGATTCATCATCGGGACTGTCGTAGCTCTGATCCGGATTTACAAAGTCCCATTTCTGTATCCCCTCGCTGTAGGGTATGTCACCTTTATCCGGGGTACGCCAATGCTTACCCATTTGCTGCTGATCTATTTCGGGCTTCCGATGCTTATCGACGGACTGGCGGTTTATTTTGGCTGGGGCTTCAGGTCGGTCTCCATTCCGATGATCGGCTTTGCCTATATTTCATTCTCGATTACGGCAGGCGCTTATATGTCCGAGGTGGTCCGTTCCGGTCTGCTGGCTGTAGACCGCGGTCAAATCGAAGCCGCCCATTCCGTAGGCATGACCACGCCCCAGGCGCTGCGGCGGATTGTATTTCCTCAGGCTTTGGCGGCGAGCTTGCCCAATCTGTCCAATTCGGTTATCGGCATGCTGCATGGTTCAACGCTTGCTTTTACCGTATCGGTCGTGGAGATTAACGCCCAGGCACAGATTGTGGCCTCGACGAACTGGAAGTTTTTTGAGGCTTATCTGGCGGCGGCCCTTATATTCTGGGGATTAACGTTCCTGATCGAACGGGTGACAGCCCTGATTGAAAAGCGGATCAATCTATACAATCGAGGTGGAGTCGTATGATTAAGATTGAGCATCTTTCCAAGTCCTTCGGACGCCATCAGGTGCTGAACAATATTGATCTAACCGTTACCAAAGGCGAGGTGGTCGTCATTCTCGGACCCAGCGGCTCAGGCAAAACAACGCTGCTGCGCTGTGTAAATTACCTGGAGAAGCCGAGCGGTGGAGAAATTGCCATCGGTGATTTCAAGGTGGATTGCCGGCATGTCCGCAAGAAAGAGATTCATCAGCTGCGGCAAAAAACGGCGATGGTCTTCCAGCAGTACAATCTGTTCCGGCACAAGACAGCGCTGGAGAATGTGATGGAAGGGCTGCTTGTCGTGAAAAAGCTGCCGAAGGAGGAAGCGCGGAGCAAAAGTGTAGCGCTGCTGGAGAAGGTCGGCCTTGGAGCCAAGCTGGATGCTTATCCGAGCCAACTGTCAGGAGGTCAGCAGCAGCGGGTCGGTATCGCCCGCGCTCTGGCGCTGGAGCCGGAAGTGATTTTGTTCGACGAGCCTACGTCTGCGCTGGACCCGGAGCTGGTGGGTGAAGTGCTGGCCGTCATCCGCAAGATCGCCAAGGAAGGCATTACGATGATTGTGGTGACTCATGAAATGGGCTTTGCCCGTGATGTGGCGAATCACGTGGTGTTCATGGATGGCGGGGTCATTGTCGAAGAGGGGACACCAGTAGAGGTGTTCAACCATCCACGGGAAGAAAGAACGAAGCAGTTTCTGAAGCGGATCACGCCGGAGCTGAACTATTCCATTTAGGAGGCAATCTCATGGCTATTACAATAAGCGTACTGGATCAAAGTCCAATCTATCCCGGAGAAACGCCGGAGGAAGCCTTTCAGCATACAGTCAAGCTGGCGCAGTTATCCGAGCGGCTGGGCTTCCGCCGATTCTGGGTTTCGGAGCATCATGACTCCGAGCAGGTGGCCGGCTCCTCACCGGAGGTGCTGATCTCCCATCTCTTGGCGAAGACAGAGAGCATTCGAATCGGCTCCGGCGGCATCATGCTGCAGCACTACAGCCCTTATAAGGTAGCGGAAAATTTCAATGTGCTGGCTACGCTCGCTCCGGGCCGTGTGGATCTGGGGGTCGGGCGCGCACCCGGAGGGTTGCCCCGGAGCACACAGGCGCTGCGGCAGGGAGCAGAAGAAGCGGCTTCCTTGACGGATAAAATTATTGAGCTTGAGAAATATGTGCATAACCGGCTGGAGGAGGAGCATCCGCTGTTCGGGCTGAAGGCGGGTCCGATCCCGGGTACTCCACCTGAGCTTTACGTGCTGGGCGCGAGTGTAGCGAGCGCCGAAATCGCCGCCGAGCTGGGACTGCCGTATGTGTTCTCTTTGTTCATCGGCGGAGATCAGGCGGTGGCTGTGGAAGCGATTCAAGCCTACCGCAGCAGGTTTGATACTTCGCAGGGTAAGAAGCCGCATGCGATTCTTGCCCTTGCTGTGCTGGCAGCCGAATCAGAAGAGGAGGCGAAGGAGCTGGCCGGGGCGCACAAGCTGATCCGGATTCATCTTGCAAGCGGCAAGACGCTGACGGTTGCAACTCGTGAGCAGGCCGAGGAATTCACGCGGCAGAGCAAGGAAGCCTATACGCTGGAAGAGCGGGAGCCTGAGATTACCAAAGGCACAAAGGAATCCGTCCGCGGGCAGCTATTGGCGTTAGCCGAGGCTTCCGGTGTTGAAGAGCTTATCGTGACAACCAATGTGCATCCCTTTGAGAAGCGGGTCCGTTCCTTTGAGCTGCTAAGCGAAGCGCTTGCTGAAGTGCCTGCGGAGGCATAGGGGCTATGACCAATACAACACTGAAATTCGGCGCGGAGGCGTTAAGTGAGACCTTGATTGAAATCCGCCGTCATCTGCACCGGCACCCCGAGCTGTCCAATGAAGAATATGAAACGACGAAATACCTCATTTCTCTGCTGGAGCAGGCTGGTGTGACGATTGTTGACTACGGGCTGAAGACGGGAGTTATCGCAGAGGTGGGCGGATTGCAGGGCGGGCCGGTGATTGCCCTGCGGGCCGACATTGATGCGCTGCCGATTCAGGAGGAAACCGGCTTGCCCTATGCTTCGCTGTATTCCGGCAAAATGCATGCCTGCGGACATGATTTCCATACAGCAGCCCTGCTCGGGGCTGTCTATCAGTTGAAGCAGCAGGAGAGTCAACTAAAAGGGACGGTCCGCTTCCTGTTCCAGCCAGCCGAGGAAAAGGCAAAAGGCGCGCAGCAGGTCATAGACAGCGGAGCATTGGAAGGCGTTCGCGCGGTGATCGGGATGCATAATAAGCCTGAGCTGCCGGTAGGGACGATTGGGATCAAGAGCGGTCCGCTAATGGCCGCCGCAGATGGTTTTGCCGTGGAGATAAAAGGGGCCGGCTCCCATGCGGCAGTGCCGGAGACAAGTGTGGACCCTATCGTGGCGGCATCGCATATCGTAGCTGCGCTACAAAGCATCGTCAGCCGCAATGTCAGC
This sequence comes from Paenibacillus sp. BAC0078, assembly GCF_054483875.1. Classification (NCBI taxonomy): domain Bacteria; kingdom Bacillati; phylum Bacillota; class Bacilli; order Caryophanales; family Paenibacillaceae; genus Paenibacillus; species Paenibacillus sp. BAC0078. The sequence goes on along the minus strand of NZ_JBTLRW010000005.1, from coordinate 72,546 downwards.
GCACTACAAAGCGCGGTAATCAGTGTTACGCAGCTTCACAGCGGAAATTCGTGGAACATCATCCCCGAGACGGCGGTGCTGGAGGGCACAATCCGCACCTTCGATGAAGCGGTGCGCAGCACAGTGCTGGAGCGTTTCCGGCAGGTGGCGACCGGTGTTGCTGCCGCCTTCGGGGCAGAAGCTAGCGTGCGCTGGATTGGCGGACCGCCTCCAGTTGTCAATGACGCTTTGCTGGCACAGCTTGGGGAGGAGTCGGCGGCGGCACTGGGCTACACTTCCGTGAAGCCGGTGCCATCGCCGGCTGGTGAGGATTTTGCCTTTTATCAGCGTGTGGTTCCCGGACTGTTTGTATTTGTGGGCACTGCCGGTAGCCGGGAGTGGCATCACCCCGCATTCGAATTGGATGAGTCGGCGCTGCCGGTAGCCGCCGATTTCTTCACCGGCCTCGCTGTGCGTGTGCTCGAACGCTTCTCTGCCGAAGGGGGTGCGGGAGTATAGCGGCTTACCGGAGTTATGACGTTATTATCGTTGGCGCCGGTTCTATGGGCATGAGCGCCGGATATCAGCTTGCCCGGCGCGGTGTACGAACGCTGCTCATTGATGCGTTTGATCCGCCGCATACGCAGGGAAGCCATCACGGAGAGCCGCGGCTGATCAGACATGCCTACAGCGGTGATCCTACTTATATTGACATGGCCCTCCGGGCCGATGCTCTGTGGAAGGAAGCGGAAGAGCAAAGTGGAACGGAGCTGCTTGTACGCTCAGGTGTGCTGAATCTGGCGGACAGCAATGTGTATTCCTTCAGCGGCCGCCTTGCGGAAGCGGAGAAGCGGAAGGTAAGGGTCGAGCGGCTGGATGCGGCGGAAATCCGCTACCGCTGGCCGGGACTAAGCATCCCGGACCGCTTCGAGGCGATGTACGAGCCGGATGCCGGATATCTCTACAGCGAGAAGTGCATCGAGGTATACCGTCAGCTTGCGCTGGCGCACGGCGCAGAGCTGCTGCCGAATACACCCGTGCAGAATGTGACTGCCCGGGAAGGAAGCGTCACTGTCCATACCAGAGATGGCGACTATCACGCCGCCACCGCTGTTCTTAGTGCCGGTGCCTGGTTTGGGACTTTATCGCCGTTTATTACACTGCCGATTAAGGCGGTCCGCAAGGTGGTTGGCTGGTTTCAGAGCACACCGGACTTTAATGCCGGAAGCTTTCCCGGCTTCACGCTTGGTGCGGAGGAGGGCGGCTTTTACGGCTTTCCCAGCATTGGCGGGGCAGGGCTAAAGATTGGCCGCCATGACACGGGCCAGGAGTGGAAGCCGGGCGATCCGCTGCCGCCTTTCGGCAGCGAGGAGAGTGACGAAGGCGATCTTCGCCGCGTACTGGAGGCTTATATGCCCGGTGCCGCTGGCCGGCTGCTGAAAGGGGCGGTCTGCAAATATGAGCATACGCCCGATGAGGATTTCATTATCGACCGCCATCCGGTTTATGCGAATGTGCTGCTGGCTGGGGGATTCTCGGGACATGGATTCAAGTTTTCCAGCGTCGTAGGCGAAATATTGGCGGATTTGGCGACAACCGGACGGACCGGACAGAATATCCGGCCATTTTCTTTGGCCCGCTTTGACACGTTGCCGGGTCAATCGCAAGCGGGACTTACTTTGGAGGGGATCTAATGAGCAGTGTGCAGATCGAGGGCTATCTGAATACTCATCAGCAATTGGTACAGGCGATAGAGGGCCTGACGGACGAACAGCTAAAGTGGAAAGCGGCACCGGCTAGCTGGAGTGTAACCGAGGTGCTGGCCCATCTGGCCGATCACAGCATCGTGGTTTCGTTCCGCATCCGGGATATTCTGGCGGATACCAAGGTGCAGCTACCGGCTTTTAACCAGGATGCCTGGGTTAGCGGACAGCATGCGAATCAGGGGAATGCCGCAGACAGCCTGGAGCTGTTCCGCAGCTTGCTTCATTATAATAGTCTGCTGTTTGGACGGCTGAGCGATCAAGAATGGAAGAAAAGCGGCATTAACTTCAAAGGGGAAACCGTCAGCATTACGGATATTGTCCGCAGCTTTACGGCGCATGTGCAGACTCATCTGGCCCAGATCGAACGGATCAAGCAGGGCGCGGATGCTGTCTCATTGAGTTAACTATAAAATTATATAAACTAAAGAAAATATAAAAAGGGCAGAAGTGACGGAGGGGAAGTTTGGATACTTACGGAGCGAGAGCGTCCGCCTTTGTCTGCGGATTTCCACCGCGAAGAGCGGTAACAATCAAGAAATCTGCAGACGGGCAGCGGCCGGAAGTCCAAACATTCCCCGCAGTTACGACCAGACCCCGATAAGGAGGAAATAACATGACTAAGCCAAAACAACTGAAGCTGGGAGCGCTGCTGCACGGGGTTGGGGGCGGTACGTCGATGTGGCGGCACCCTGATGCCAAGCCGGATGCCAGCGTGAACTTTGAGCTTTACAAGCAATGGGTGCAAAAGGCTGAAGCAGGCAAGCTGGACCTGATCTTCATCGCAGACGGCTTGTACATTAATGAGAAATCCATTCCTCATTTCCTGAACCGCTTCGAGCCACTGACTATTCTTAGCGCACTTGCGGGAGTCAGCAGCAAAATCGGCCTGGTAGGGACCTTGTCCACCTCCTATAGTGAGCCTTTTACCGTAGCGCGCCAATTCGGATCGCTGGATGTTATCAGTGGCGGACGTGCAGGCTGGAATGTGGTGACTTCGCCGCTGGAAGGCTCTGCATCGAATTACAGCAAGAAGGAGCATCCCGACCATGGCAAGCGGTACCGGATTGCGGCCGAATATTTGGAGGTGGCGCGCGGCTTGTGGGATTCATGGGAGGATGACGCGTTTGTCCGCGACAAGGAGTCGGGTGTCTTTTTTGATCCGGAAAAATTACACACGTTGAACCACGAAGGTGAGTTCTTCTCGGTCAAAGGACCGTTGAATATCGCCCGCTCGAAGCAGGGGCAGCCGGTTATTTTCCAGGCAGGCTCTTCGGAGGTCGGGAAAAACTATGCCGCGAAGGAGGCCAATGCCATCTTCACCGGACAAGAAACATTGGAGGAAGCGCAGGAGTTCTACAGAGATGTTAAGGCTCGTGTGGCTTCGTTCGGACGTAATCCTGATGAGGTCTTGATCTTCCCGGGAATTGCCCCCATCCTTGGTGACACGCCGGAGGAAGCGGAGCGCAAATACCAGGAGATTGCCGGGCTGGTGACGATTGAGAACGCGCTGAACTATCTGGGAAGATTCTTCGAGCATCATGATTTCTCGCAATATCCGCTGGATGAGCCTTTCCCTGAGCTAGGTGATTTGGGGCGAAACAGCTTCCAGAGCGGCACGGATAAAATCAAAAAAGATGCCAAAGAGAAGGGCTTGACCCTGCGCGAGGTCGCGCTGCAATCCGCCACTCCGCGCAGCAGCTTCATCGGAACGCCGGTGCAGGTGGCCGATCAGATTCAGGCCTGGTTCGAGGGCGGAGCGGCAGACGGGTTTATGCTGGGAGCCGCAGTACCGAACGGGCTGGAGGAATTCGTGGACCGGGTGGTGCCTATCCTGCAGGAGCGTGGTTTGTTCCGCACCGAGTATGAGAGCGATACCCTGCGGGGCAATCTCGGTCTCCCTATACCGGAGAACCGTTATTCGAAAGCGTCGGAACCTGCAGCGCAGGTGTGACGGCATCGTGGGACACGCAAAGCTCCGAAAACCGGATATTGCCGAAATGATGAGGTTCACCGGATTGCTTGAGGATGAAATGGTTGCAATCCGCCGTGATCTTCATCGCCATCCAGAGCTCTTGTACGATGTTGCCCGTACTTCCAGCAAGGTTGCTGAACTTCTGGAGGGTTGGGGGATTGCCGTGCGGCGGAATGTTGGCAAGCATTTCGGGATGGGTGTCGCTGGTACTCTTGAAGGAACAGCGGGAGACGGGCCTTCCATTCTGCTGCGGGCTGATATGGATGCTCTGCCGATTACTGAGCAGAATGAGGTGCCGTATAAGTCTCTGAATGCTGGAATCATGCATGCATGTGGCCACGATGCCCATACCGCGATGCTGTTAGGAGCGGCAAAAACCTTGGCCGAGTATCGCCAGCATCTATCCGGCAAGGTGATCTTCATCTTCCAGCCCGCCGAAGAAGGGGCAGTCCAAAGTCCGCTGGATGGAAGACTGCTCTCGGGCGGGCGCGATATGATTGAGGACGGGATTCTGGAGGGAGTGGATTATGCTTACGCGCTGCATGTGATGCCGGAGCTTCCGGCCGGTACGGTTGGTGTTCATCCGGACTATGCAATGGCGGCCTCCAGCCATTTCAAGCTGGAGTTTCGGGGGACTGCCGGACATCACAGCGCTCCGCACCGGGCAGTGGATGCGATCCAGATGGCCGCCCGATTCATAACTGAGGTCAATGCTCTAATGGCGAATCAAATTGATCCGTCCGAAGCGGCGGTGCTGGCGTTTGGCACATTGAATGCCGGGACTGCGATTAATGTTATTGCTGAACGCAGCCTGCTGACAGGGACATTCAGAGCATTCTCCAAATCAACTGTTGCCAGAATTACCGAGGGATTGAAACGCCAGGCGGCAGCGATATCCGCTGCTTCAGGCGGAAGCTGGAAGCTGGAACTGCGCGAGGGAATTTCGGTACTTAATGATAAAGACGCCGTGCAGCGGGTTATCAGGGCGGCGTGCGAGGTGCTGGGTGAAGATCAGGTGCTTGTACTGAATCAACCCAGTCTGGCCGGTGAGGATTTCGGCTGGTACCTGGATCGCGTCTCTGGCGCCTTTGCTTTTATCGGCTGCGGCAATGAGGAGATGGGAATCACACATGCCATCCACCAGCCAAACTTCAATATTGACGAAGCTGTACTGGTGCATGGCGCGCGTCTTTTAGTAAGGCTGGCTATGCAGGAGGTTTGAAAAAAAGGAACTTGCCCCATGTAATTCAGGGGAAGTTCCTTTTTTTCGGGGATGAATCCCCAGTTTATTTGCTAACGCCAGGCTTCTGGCTGCGGAGCCGTTCCAGCTCTGCCTCAACCGCGCTGTTCAGCGGAGACTCGGCGGCTGCCGCGGAATAATGACGGGTGCTCTCCGCTTGCGCTTCCCATTCATTGATTTTATCTTCCATCCGTTCGAAGCCGCGTGTGGCGGCACCGGCATTCAAGACTTGTCCGGGATATCCGGCATTTGCTTTATAACCGCCGCTTGCAGAGGATTGCTTCGTCAGTTCTGCCGCTTTACGGGCACGTTCGGCCAGCTCGACTCTTTTAGCTTTAAGCCGCTTATGCTCTTCTTTGGCATTCAGGAGATTGCTCTCCAGCACCACAAGGGCTTCGCGGGTTTCTTCCAGGCCTTTATTGCATTCCTGAAGGCTCTCAGTGTAACGGATTTTAGCCATAACCGCTGCTCTGGCTGCAGGCTCATTATTTTCACTCATCGCTTGTACGGCTTCAGCTTCGCTCCGCTCTGCCAGTACCTGATATTCGTATATGCGCCGCTCCAGAACGCTTGCTGCTGCTTTGAACTCACGCTGCTTGCTTTCGGCATCGGCTATCTTTCCTTCCAGATCCCGCAAATATTGTCCGGTCAGCAGTACCGGGTCTTCCAATTTATTCAGTCCTTCATGGATTGCCGCTTTGGTCAGGGTTGTAATTCTTTGAAAGATACTCATGTTCATTTCTCCTTTTTTAATAGATATTAGTAAAACTCGTAGCCTTCAGGGTAGCTGTTGTACGACTCTTTAGGAATCAGGATACTGGCCAGAATATACAGGAATGCTACGGTGCCGAAGCTGAACAGGGCAGCGGCGACAACCAGCAATCTGATAATGGTAGTGTCGATATTCAGGTAACGGGCCAAACCTCCACAGATGCCGCTGATTCTTTTGTCGCTTACGGAACGGTACAATTTTTTCATGATCTCATCTCTTCCTCTCATATGGGTAATCCTTAGTAGCAGTTCGTCTTAGCCGTTGTCTATGTGTTTATTGTAAAGCTATTAGGGATGCTGCAAAACGGCCTGAGGACTGTTCTTTAATCCCGACCAAAGTCGGGGATGGCTTCCGCAGTAAGACGGGGAACGTGCCAATATACACCAGTAAAGGGGCGTTCTTTTTTAACACAACCTGTCAGCCCGTTTATTTGAAATTTACAATGTCGGCCTATACTATACAGTACCGGAGCATATCAACATCAAGACAAGGGAGGACTAGCATGGGAATTCATCAATATTTCCGTTCTCTGAACGGGCTGGAGCGCATTATCCGCTGTCCGGGCAAATTCAAATTCGAGGAGCACAGCGTAGCGGCTCATTCCTGGAAGGTCGTGCAATATGCGAAAACTCTGGCGGACATCGAGGAGAAAAACGGCGCGGTGATCGACTGGAAGAAGCTCTATGAGATTACGAGCAGCCACGATTACGGCGAGATTTTTATCGGCGATATCAAAACTCCGGTCAAGCACTCTTCGCTGCAGCTCCGCTCGCTGATCCAGCAGGTGGAAGAGGGAATGATCGACAATTTCATTAAGGAGCATATTCCGGAGGAGTTCAAAAGCATCTTCTACCAACAACTGCGCGAGGGTAAGGATAATACCGTTGAAGGGCTGATTCTGGAGGTTGCCGACAAGATGGACCAGGTGTATGAGGCTTTTGCAGAGCTGCAAAGAGGGAATACGGAGAAGGAATTTGTGGTGATGTACCGCAATGCCCTGATCAAGATCAAGAACATTAATTTAAAATGCGTCGAGTACTTTCTGGCGGAGATTCTGCCGGACATGGTGAATGAAGAAACCCTTTCTCCAATTGATCTCAGACAAATTACGGAAGAGGCGCTTGCTTTGTAGGAGCGGAAACTCTTCTTTTTTTGGCATAAAAAGCTACCGCGAATAAAAAGGCTGTAATGATCACCGCAAAACTCACAGAGAAAATATAGAAAACCTGAAGCCCTTGTTCAAGGACGTTATGTCTGGCAAGGACAGGCAGTACCAATCCCCGGAAAGCGATCTCCTCCATAATAGGAAAGACAAGAACGAAATTGATCCGGTCGAAGGTGCCGATCGGTGCATAACCGGAAGCGCTTGAAATAATGCAGTCTTTCCTCCATGTTACAGCCTATGGATATTACTGTATAGGAGAACTTGGTCATGCTGCAATGAAGCAAAAATAAGGGTGGTGCAGGTATGGGCCCACACAGTTGCTGCGCTGCTTAAGACAGGTATAGTAAAAAGGCAACTCTCAGACCGTATGCTCAGTGGTTGGAGTCACCGACGATTTGTTGAAGTGCTGTCTCTCCAAGAATTAACTCTGTCAGGACCCGGCAGCTTCTCTTTTCTTTGATTGGAATCTTGGTGAACGATATTGAGAAGGTAAGCGAGGCGTATGCGGGCTTCTTCGGACTGGAAAAGCCGGAGATTATCGTTACGGATACGGCAGATATTGCCCAGACCCGGTATAACGGAGGAGCGACGGAGGCATATTGCTTTTGTGGTCGAAGGCATGCAGGAGAAGATCATGCTGCTCGAAGGTAAGGGCTTTCCGCTCCAGCAGAAGGGGGAATATACCGGGGGATGTTATGCGTATATGGATACGTTCAAGGAATTGAAGGTGCTTGTGGAGCTGCTGGAGAACGACAACAAATAATGGATTTATAGATTCAACGAATAATCAAAGAGGAACATCCAAACCGCAGCTGATTAACAAACTGTGTTTGAATGTTCCTCTGTTATTTTTTAAAAATATAAGGATTTATATGTTTCACGCCATCAATCATCCTTATATTTCTCGCTGAAACGAATGCCGCCTCTTTCAGAGGACGGCAAAGCCGTTTCTACTTTGCGTGGTAGAACTGAAACCACTTGAAGTCAAACTGGCTGCCGGGCAGGAATAAAAAGGTTACCTGCTGCTTGCCGCTGATTGGCTCCAGTATAAACTCCCGTTCCGTGTAGCTGTCTGAGCCGGCGAACTCCACAAGCTGCTTGGACTCGCCTTGAGGTCCGCTGAACAAGAGAGTCAGAGTGTTGTTCTTAAGGGGAGAACGTCCGCAGATGACCAGCCGCGTGCTTTGCTGTTCGCCGAAGTCCATCCCGTCAAAAATAAGTGAAACATTGTTGCCGATGCCCTCGATGTCCGTCTCGGCAACAGAGAACGAATCGCCGTAGATCCGGCTGTTCTCCAGAGCGCCAAGGCGTTCATAAGCTTTGTACTTATAAACAAACTGAAGGCCCTTCAAGTGAATCTTCCGCCGCAGGACAAACGATAAGGAGGTAACTCCTGTTAGACGTCTCGGCAGCTTGTAGGTTTCTTCCTGATAGACATTCCATTGAGACAGTTTCTGGTAGGTGACAATGGATAGTAGTTCAGCGCCAGCTTCTCCGGGAATGCCCTCCCATATTTCAATAGGAAACTCTTGATCGTCCAGTGAGAAAATAGGCAGAATGATCTCATCCGCTCCATAGTCGCCAAAATCCAGACGTTCAAAGCTGATTAGGCTCTCGCCCTCCCGGGCTGTGGCAACTCCGCGTTCATTGCCGTTGGTCAGGTTCCGGCTGGCGCTTCCATGATAGCCGGCAGAGACGAATTCATAAGGATTCAGACAAGGCTGCCCGAGACCGCTGAGCTTGAACTCCATCTGGGAATATAGACGAATTCCATCCGCTCCATTTGCAGTAGAGCAGCGGATATAGACATCTCCATCTCCCAATCCAGTAATCACGGCCTCATGGCCCTTCACCTCAATGGAAGCTGCATTGGCATCAATCCCCGCTGCATTGGTTACCCGCCATTGTACATCCTGATAGGTAGCATTGCTCGGATGGAGTTTGACGCGGACCGGAAGGGAAGGGTGATCCGGCGTCAGGTGGTTGCCTTCCGGGCAGATGATTTCCAGCTTGCGTACAGGGATTTCCAGTTCATCCGGGTTAGGCATATTTTCTCCGTATGCCGCCTTCGCCTCCAAAGGACAATCGGCATAAAGCACCAGTTCATCTTCTGTGGAGCCGCCCGATTGGTGAGGGACAGCCTCCAGAATTAGTTTTCCTTCAGTAAGCCCTGGTGAGGAGCAGCGCAGGGTGATCGGGCCAGTCTCATGGGTGCTCGCAATCACAGCCATCAGCTTGCCGCTGAACAGCCGCCGGCTTGTTCCTTTGTATGGATCGTAATCGGTGCTGTCCCCGTTATCCAGGCCGACCAGACGCCCTGGGCCCTCTACCGTCAGATGAACCCGGTTGTTTGCATTCTCGACCCTGCGTCCTTTCTGGTCAGCCGTGGTGATGGTCACGAAAATCAAGTCGGAGCCGTCCGCGATAAATTCCTGCTTGTCGGGTGTGAGCACCAGCGAGGAAGCATCTCCAAAAGAGGAGATATGGTCCGTCGCAATTACGTTGCCAAGTTCATCGTAGGCAACGGCACGAAGGCTGCCGTGTGAGTAAGGGATCTGCCATTCACCGAGGAGCTTGTGGCCGTGGGCATGATCAATATCGAAGCTGCCTTGAGATACCTCATTCAAGAACAATTCAATCCGCGGTGCATTTGAGCAGACACGCACATCAATCAACTGCCCCTCTGAGAAGTCCCAGTAAGGAAAGATGTGGATCATTGGATGTGTACGGTAATCTGTCCATTCGGCTTGATAAATGTAATAAGAGTCCTTGGGGAACCCTGCCGTATCCAATTGCCCGAAGTAAGAATTTTTGGTGAAGTAAGGCGTAGGCTCGCCTATATAATCGAAGCCGGTCCAGAGAAACTGTCCAAGGGAAAAGGACGCATCTCGGTCCGAGATAATGCAGCTTTCCGTACTTTTTGCTCCCCAGCTTGTAGAGCTGTTCCCCAGAGCGGAGCACTGCTCATCATCGTCTGCCAGTACCGACTGGGCCAGCGGGAAATGATAGATGCCTCTGCTCTGCACCGTAGAGCAGGTTTCGCTGCCGTAGATGAACCAGTCGGGATGCTCCTGATGGTGAAGCTCATAATATTTCTCCGCATAGTTGTAGCCTGCGACTTTAACAATGTCAGCGCATTTCTGCGCATTTTCCCAAGGCATGTAGTTGGAACCAATCGTCACGAAGGCGTTGCCCTTAGGATCGTGGATCAAGACTTCATCCATCAGCTCTCTGGTGACCTCCTGGCCCCGGGCGTCCGCATGGGTATCATAGATTTCATTGCCGATGCTCCACATCAGCAGGCTGGGGTGGTTGCGGTCCCGCCGCACCCAACTGGCAACATCCTGCTTCCACCACCCGGGAAAGAAGCGGGCGTAATCATAGGGAGTCTTGTGGCGCTCCCACATATCAAAGGCTTCCGATACGATAAGCACGCCCAGCTCATCCGCCAGCTCCATCAGTTCAACCGCAGGCATATTGTGGGCAGTGCGTATCGCATTGACCCCCATCTCCTGCAGCAGGACGAACTGTCTGCGCAGCGCTGTCTTGTTGACGGCGGCTCCCAGGCAGCCCAGATCATGATGCTGGCAGATACCGTTAAGCTTGACATGCCGGCCGTTCAGGAAGAAGCCTGTCTGACTGTCCAGCTCAATGGTGCGGAACCCGAAGGTCTGCAGCTCCTCATCAATGACCTCATCCCCGGCCAGAAGCTCGGTCTTCAGCTTGTAGAGATGGGGACGGTTGATATCCCAGAGCAATGGCTGTTCTACTGTCAGACTGGCAGTGACTTGTGCGGCCAAGCCGCCGTCCTCCGGGAGAGGAACGGATTCCGCACGTGTGATTACCGTTCCCTCAGCATCCAGAATGCTGTGGCGCAGCTTCATCCGGGAAGCTTCCGTGTTTTTTCCGAGCCGCAGCTCAGTCTCGACGTTCGCCGTCCAGGAGTCACCGACCGTCTTCCGGGAAGCAATGTAAATGCCATCGGGAGCGATATGGGTTAGCGCGGAGGTGATCAGCCATACCGGGCGATAGATTCCTGCCCCCGAATACCAGCGGGAATTGGGCGACTCATGAATGACGCGCACATAAATGATATTGTCGCCCGCCGTCAGGTACGGAGTGATGTCAAATTCAAAGGTGGAGTATCCATATTTCCATGTGCCGGCTACATGTCCGTTAACGTACAGCGTGGAGTTCATATAGATTCCCTCGAAGCGGAGCGACAGGCGGCTTAAGGATGGAACCTCATCGAGTGTAAGGGTTTTGCGGTACCAGCCTTCACCATTTTCATAGAGATTATGGGTGTCATAGATCAGCCAATCGTGAGGCAGGGTAACCGGCATCCAATCGTTACTGGCCGCAGCCTTCGACAAATCAGTCTGAAGCGGCTGCTTGCTGAACTGCCAGTCTCCGTTGAACTTCCTTTTGGTACTCATGGATAAGCTTCCTTTCTATTCTGGAAAATAGCGTGAAATGCCCTCAGTGGACATACTTATTCATGGTGGTGCGTACGGCATTTGGCCCGGCGAGCATTTCGGCGAACATGGCTTCAATTTTATCGCCCAGTCCAATTGCGTATAAATCAATGCCGAATATGGCTTCATCGCTCAAAATGGATTGTACCGCTGCGGCCTTCTTCCTGTCGCTCCCCAGAGAGACTCCCTCCAGGCGGGCTTGCAGCGATTCCAGCAACGGGTCGGGGCTGGGGGCGAAGGCCTTGCCTTCATCGTCCACCCCGAGCAGGTAACGGCACCAGACGGCGATGGCGAGCGGAATCGCATTTAGCTGCGCCGGATCGAGATCACCCCGGCGGACATACGACTTGATCGTTTCGCCGAACCGGATGCCGACCTTCTGCGAGGTGTCTGTAGCGATCCGCTGCGGGGTGTCGGGGATGAACGGATTGGCGAACCGTTCCTGCAGCACCTCATCCAGAAATTGCTTCGGACTCAGGATGCCGGGATCTACTACAACCGGCAGGCCTTCCGTATAGCCGATGATCTCAACGAACTTGCGCAGCAACTCGTCCTTCATCTCATCTGCAATCAGGGTGTAGCCGAGCAGACAGCCCGAAACAGCCAGCGCCGTATGCAGCGGATTAAGGCAGGTGGTGACTTTCATCGTTTCCACCTTGTTGACCGTGTCGCGGTCCGTGAAGATGATGCCGGCTCCTTCAAGCGCTGGGCGGCCGTTCGTGAACTTGTCCTCAATAACGAGATATTCGCTGATTTCCGCATTTACGAATGGAGCGGTGTATGTGTTTTTGGAGGTGACGATGACATCCATCCCGCCAATGCCCTGCTCCAGCAGCGCCGCCTGCACCGTTTCGGACGGGCGCGGCGTAATTTTGTCGATCATGGTCAGCGGGAAGGTGATCTTGCTCTCATCTTCAAGGTAGGCCACAAATCCGGCTTCGGCCAAGCCTTTTCCGGCCCATTCTCTGGCGATGGTAAGGATGCCGTTCTTCAGCTTGTCGCCATTATGCGAGCAGTTGTCCATGCTGACAAAGGTCATTGGATATTGGCCTTTCAGGTAACGGCGGTAGGCCAGAGAAGCGACAATGCTCATCGCATGAACCGGCCGCCCCGGCCCGTTCTCAATATCTTTTTCGACGATGCCAAGGTACTTGCCGTTTGGCCCTGCGAGAGAGTAGCCTTTTTCTGTAATGGTGAAGCTGGCCATCTGCAGGCTGGGATTCTCGAATACTTCAATCAGACGAGTGTAGTCCGCTTCCCGGTTCTGATCGGCGGTTATTCCCTCTGTAATGCTGCTGATCACCTTCTTGATAAATTCGCCGCGTGCATTCATGAGCACAAGCAAGGTTAAGCTATCGTAAGGCTTATAAGCCTTGTCGATCATCTCGAAATCAAACGTTTCCGCCGCAATAATGCCGGTATTCGCCTTGCCGCTGTCGAGCAGCTTCTGGTGGGCGTTCGCTACAAAACCTCTAAAGATATTCCCCGCGCCAAAATGAATCCACTCCGGGTTTAACCGTGTATTCTCCGCCACCGCAGCAAAATCGAACCGTGGCAGCTCTACACCCGCAGTCTCCCAAGCTGATCTGTCTGAAATACTGCTTCTGCTCAAGTGCAGCATTTTAGTTCACCCCTTTGCGATTGTCCAGGCTGTCCCAGACACCCAGAAGGTACATGATACCCATCGCTCTGTCGTACAGTCCGTATCCCGGGCGGCAATTCTTTTCTTCGCCCCATAAATGTCTTCCGTGGTCCGGGCGCACATAGCCGGTAAATCCATTCTCATGGTAGGCCTTGACCACTTCAGGCACATCCACACTTCCATCCCGTCCACGGTGCGAAACCTCGATGAAGTCGCCGTTCTCGAACACTTTTACATTGCGGATATGGGCAAAATGAATACGGTCATGGAACTCGCGGATCATCGCCGGCAGGTCGTTGTCAGGATTGGTCCCGAGCGAACCCGTACAGAAGGTCAGTCCGTTGTAAGGGCTGTCGACCATGTCCAGGAAACGGCGGATAGTATCGCGGCTGCGGATAATGCGCGGAAGACCAAAGATCGGCCAGGCCGGATCGTCAGGGTGGATAGCCATTTTAATATCGACTTCTTCACATACCGGAATGATGCGTTCCAGAAAATATTTCAGGTTCTCGAACAGCTTCTCTTCCGTCACATCGGCGTAGGCTGCGAACAGCTCATCCAGCTTAGCCAGCCGCTCCGGCTCCCAGCCCGGCATCGTGAATTCTCCGGCACCCTTCAGAATCCGGTCGACCATGTCGCGCGGGTTGTCGGTAATGGCAGCCTTTTCATAAAAGAGGGCGTTCGAGCCGTCCGGCAGCTCTTTGTACAGTTCTGTGCGGGTCCAGTCGAAGACAGGCATAAAGTTGTAGCAGATAACCTTGACTCCGACTTTGGCCAGCTTGCGGATGGTGTCGATGTAGATGTCGATATATTTGTCGCGGGAGGGCAGTCCGATTTTGATATCGTCATGAACGTTAACGCTTTCCACAACAGCGGTGCTGAAGCCCTTGCCCGTAATTTGGTCCGCGACCTTCTGAATCTCCTCCATTTCCCACACTTCGCCCGCCACCTTATGATGCAGCGACCATACGATCCCCATTACGCCCGGAATTTGCCGGATATGGTCAAGGGTAATATTATCGTTCCCTTCGCCATACCATCTCCACGTCATATTCATTGTCTGTTCCTCCTCTGGATAGATCATGTATACAAAATATACATGTCTGGATTACAATAAAGGCAGTGAAAACAGGTTCCTTCGTTCACAAGCAATAAACAATTCGAAATCTTGTATACAAGATTAATTTCAGCTTGATCATAAGATACGGGGTTTGCTTTGTCAATGCATAATCCGTGTGAAAAAAAGCACAGAAAGTAGGAAGCGTCTATGGCCTTCAAAAAAGAAATAATGAACCAGCTTAAGGATGAAATTCTATCCCTGCAGCTCAAGCCGGGGACCATTATCAGCGAAACTGCGCTCTCTGAGCGTTTTCAGTTATCCCGTACACCAATCCGGGACATCCTCAAGCAGCTCTCACTGGAGGATTACATCAACATCTATCCTAAAAAAGGGAACATCGTTTCCTATATCGACCTGGAGTCGGTGGAGCAAATCATATACCTGCGCTATACACTGGAAAAAGAAATCATGAAGGAGCTGACGCGCGGCATTCCGCTTAAGGACCTCCATGAGCTGAATGAGCTTCTTCTCCGCCAATTGAACTGCATAGATGAGCCGGAGAACACCGAAAGCTTCCTGAAGCTGGATGACGAATTCCATAAAACCTTGTTTATTCTAGCTGGCCGGGAATTTCTTTGGGGGGTGATTCAGCAGTTCAACGTGCATTATATCCGCTACCGCAAGCTGCACATGCTTAAGAAGGACAAGCTGAAGGAAATCCAGCATGAGCATCAGAGCCTGCTGAACTATATCGTTCAGGGACAAAAAGACGAAATTGAGGAGCTGCTGCATCACCACCTGCGCTCAGATATTAATTTGATTGATTTTCAGGAGCCGTATGCCCAGTATATCAAACAGTAATATTGCGGTATTCACGCGGAGACTGCCCGTACCAGCGTTTGAATTGGCGGCTGAAATGAGCGATGTCCCGGTATCCCAAAATGCTGGAAATATCGCTGATGGACAAGCGCGAGTCATCGAGAAGGAGCTTGGCTTCATGGAGCATCTGCTCGGACAGAAAAACTCTGGGCGACATGCCGTACACTTGCCGGAATACTCTGTTGCAGTGGGATACGCTGATCCCCAAATCGGCTGCAATATCATCGACTCCATCGCGTTTCTCGCCCATGCTGTCCGGTTTGAAGCGCTGATACACCAGCCCCTGCAGCCGATTGTGGATCAGGTGCGCCAGTTCTACCTTCTCATAGGTGGAGGACGAGAAATTCTCCTCCAGGGAGAAGGCTTCCCAGAGCTGTCCCAGCAGATCGAACACTGCAGATTGCAGGCGCATGCGCTGCAGCATGCTCATATCGCCTGAAATCTTGGTTGAGATCTCCACCAGCTTGCCAAGAGCGGGCCCGATTTGCTTAGCGATTGGACTGCCGGACTCAAACAGCACATGATCCAGACGGCTCAATAAAGAGTTCAGTATTTTATCATCAATATCAAAATGAATGCAGAAGTAGGTAAAAGGCTTGTTATCGACGCTTTTGCTGGAATGAAATTCTCCGGGTCTCAGCAGCACCAGGTCTCCGGCCCGCTGCAAATAGCGGCGGTGATTCACGGTAATCAACTGCTCGCCTTCAAGCAGGTAGTTGAATTCGTATTGCGGGTGGGCATGAGTGGGGTAATCCCATTCGCCGCTCACTTTACGGATATGCATGCCGAACAGATTGAGTGTTGTTTTAATATCGGGGATGATCGTTTCACTGATGCTCTGCGTGGGCGCAGGCGTAATAAAAGAAGAAACCATAATCTGACCTCCCAATTGTTGTGCAGGCTGGAGCAACGAAAGCTCCTTTTTCCTGGAGGACGGTGAAGCCGTCTCCACTTGCAGTATATCAGGCTTCAGCTTGATTTGGGTAAATTTCTGCTGGATTTGGAAATGGGCTTCGCTAACCAAGGCATGCTAGGATGGTGTTGAGCTACTGGAAAACAAATCACGATGTGTTTGTGAAAGGAGTTATTATGGCAAATAAAAATTTGTTTTATAATGTGCAGCACTCCCCGATAGGCGCTTTTGCCAGCTTTACTTTAGGATTTAAAGGGAAAAATGGCGGTCTGGGGCTGGAGCTGGGAAAACCGGCGGATCAGAATGTATACATTGGATTTCAGTCCATCAACGGGGACAAATATGAAGCATTGCCGTTTTTTGAAGAGGTGGCAGATGCCAGCAACAGATATGATATCGAGAAGCTGGAGGAGACCGGCAATGAAATGCAGCAGGTATTCCCGGCCTCGCCGAATGGAACGGACCGCGACAAGCCGAGCGGATGGTATCAAGCTTCTCCGGTTGTTTTGAAAGCGTTTGATGATGCGCAAATTACCAGAAAATTAGAAGCAGCGACGGATACCTGGCAGGCGGGAGATTTAACATTCCGTATTTATTCACCAGTCCGCTCCGTGCCAGATCCGGCGAATGCAGATGCGGTGGAGCTGAAAGCCGCCATCATTCCTGCTGTTTTTGCCGAATTGACGCTGGATAACCGTAAGGGTGCGCGTTCAAGAAAAGGCTTTTTTGGATATGAAGGCGGAGATCCATACAGCTCCATGCGCAGACTTAGCGATACAAGCGAAGGGAAGTTTAACGGTATTGGTCAAGGAAGACTGACCTCTATCGCCTGCAAGAATGAGGAGGTTCAAACGGCGCTCGGGTTCACGATGGAGAAAATCCTTGAAGAGAAGCTGGAGCACAATCTGGCCTTTGGGCTGGGCGGAACCGGAGCCATCCTGATGGATGTCCCTCCAGGCGAGCAGCGTACCTACCGTTTTGCTGTCTGCTTCTACCGTGGAGGTCTGGTGACGACAGGAATTGATGCGTCCTACGCATACACCCGATTCTTTAAAAATATTGATGCCGTAGCGGACTATGCCTTGAACAATATAGATAAGCTTATCGAGTCTTGCGTATCCGCAAGCCAATGGATTGAATCGGCTAAGCTTTCGGAGGATCAGATCTTCATGCTCGCCCATGCGATTCACAGCTACTACGGAAGCACACAGTATCTCGATGCTGACGGGAAGGACATCTGGATTGTCAATGAGGGCGAATACCGGATGATGAATACCCTTGATTTGACCGTGGATCAGCTATTCTTCGAGCTGGCGATGAACCCGTGGACGGTACGCAATGAGCTGGAATTGTTCACCTCCCGCTACAGCTATGAGGACACGGTTGTTTTTCCGGGTGAAACGGAGGAGCATCCGGGAGGAATCACCTTTACCCATGATGTGGGAGTTGCCAATCATTTCTCCCGTCCGCAATATTCCGCTTACGAGAAAGCCGGGCTGGACGACTGCTTCTCCTACATGAGCCATGAGGAATTGGTGAACTGGCTGTGTACCGCATTGGTGTACATTGAGCAAACCAAAGACCGCGATTTCGTGGAGCGTATGCTGCCAACCCTTTTGGCTTGTTATGAAAGCATGCTTAACCGTGATCATCCTGTTCCGAGCAAGCGCAATGGTCTTATGGGCCTTGACAGCACACGTACCCAGGGCGGCGCAGAAATTAGTACCTATGACAGTCTGGACGCGTCGCTTGGCCAATCCCGCAACAATATTTATATGGCCGGCAAGTGCTGGGCTGCCTATGTGGCGCTGGAGAAATTCTTCAAGCAGGAAGATTATGCAGAAAAAGCTGCTTCCGCCGGGCTGCAGGCTGAGAAATGCGCCAATTCCATTACAGCTCACATGAACAGTGAGGGCTATATTCCGGCCATTATCAACGAAAATAATCAATCCTGCATTATCCCGGCAATTGAAGGGCTGATCTTCCCGTTGTTCACGGGCTGTGAGGCTGCGCTTGCTCCAGAAGGGCGGTTTGCAAACTACCTGCAAGCGCTCCGAACTCATTTGAATACGGCTCTGGTTCCGGGAAAATGCCTGTTCGATGACGGCGGCTGGAAGCTGTCCTCCACCAGCAACAACTCATGGCTGAGCAAAATTTACCTGTCGCAGTTTATAGCAAGGGAAATCCTGCAGCTGCCGTGGGATGAAGCCGGAGCGGCTGCCGATGCGGCTCATGTGAGCTGGCTGCTGCATCCCGAGCTGTCTTACTGGTGCTGGAGCGATCAAATCCTGTCCGGTCTAATCGGCGGCAGCAAATATTATCCGCGGGGAGTAACTGCAATCTTATGGCTGTACGAAGGAACGGGCAACCGGTCACTGACCAGATAAGACAACCTCACGGTTGAAGCATAATCAATTATTGTGAAAGATGGAGGAGATTTCAGATGAAAAGCGGTTATGAAGCTTGGCTAAGCTATCCTACCCAGCCGCCGGGGCAAAAAGCCGGGGACCTGCAATGGTGCAAAGCGCTATACGTTGCCGAAGAGAATGACACCATCGGGGCGGCGGCGCAGGAATACAAACGCGGTATTGCATCTATGCTGGGCATTGAGGTTGCCAGCAGCGCTGTAGCGGTTGGACCCTGTGTTGCCATAGGGACCTTCCAGGGCGGAAATACGCTTGTTGATCAGGTATTCGATGAACAGACGGTCCGTTCTGTAGGGCCGGAAGGTTATGCCATACGTACAAGTGCAGCACATCATTGCATTGCTATAGGGGCAGCTTCGCCCGCAGGAGTGCTGTACGGTGTATTCCATCTGCTTCGTTTGATCGGCACAGCTTCAGGAATTGAAGCGCTTGACGAGGTAGTAAATCCGGTTAACAAGCTTCGCATGATCAACCATTGGGACAACTTTGACGGAAGCGTTGAGCGGGGATATGCGGGGAAATCCTTCTTTTATAACAACAACCAGTTTGTGGACAACCTGGAGCGCATCCGTGATTATGCGGTATTGATGTCTTCGGTCGGTATCAATGCCATTGCAATCAACAACGTTAATGTGCATGAGCAGGAAACGTTGTTCATTTCGCCAATCTATCTGCCCTATGTTGCGAGAATCGCTGATATTTTCAGAGTTTACGGCATCCGGCTGTTCCTCAGCATCAACTTTGCCAGCCCGCTGCAGAGCGGTGAGCTGAATACGGCCGATCCTCTGGCCCCTGAAGTACGCGAATGGTGGCGCGGCAAAGCCGCTGAAATCTATGCAGCGATTCCCGATTTTGG
The DNA here is from genome assembly GCF_054483875.1 of Paenibacillus sp. BAC0078. Taxonomy (NCBI): domain Bacteria; kingdom Bacillati; phylum Bacillota; class Bacilli; order Caryophanales; family Paenibacillaceae; genus Paenibacillus; species Paenibacillus sp. BAC0078. Next base: position 53,401 of record NZ_JBTLRW010000005.1, on the reverse strand, counting down.
CGGATTTGTGGTTAAGGCCGATTCGGAGAACCGTCCGGGGCCGTTCACCTATGGACGCGACCATGCGGATGGCGCCAATATGCTGGCCGAAGCGCTTGAACAGTTCGGCGGACTTGTAATCTGGCGCTGCTTCGTCTACAACTGCAAGCAGGATTGGCGTGACCGCAAGACCGACCGGGCCAGAGCGGCCTACGATCATTTCAAGCCGCTTGACGGCAGATTCAAGGACAATGTTATTCTGCAGATCAAGAACGGGCCGATGGATTTTCAGGTCAGAGAGCCTGTATCACCGCTCTTCGGGGCGCTTCAGCAGACGAATCATCTGATCGAATTTCAGATTGCCCAGGAGTATACCGGGCAGCAGCGCCATGTCTGTTACCTTGTTCCGCAATGGAAAGAGGTAATGGAGTTCAATACGTATGCCCAAGGAGAGCATGCGCCCGTTAAACATGTAGTGGACGGCTCGCTCTGGGGGAATTCATACAGCGGCATGGCTGCCGTCTCTAATGTCGGGGACGACATGAACTGGACCGGGCATTTGCTGGCGCAGGCCAATCTATACGGCTATGGACGGCTGGCCTGGAATCCGGAGCTCTCCTCCGAGGCAATCGCAGAGGAATGGGTCCGGCTCACCTTTGGCGCAGATCCGGCGGTGCTGGATACAGTTACCCGGATATTGCTCGATTCCTGGAGCATTTATGAATCCTATACCGCACCGCTGGGTGTAGGCTGGATGGTTAATCCCGATCATCACTATGGGCCGAATGTCGATGGCTACGAGTATTCGCCTTGGGGAACCTACCATTTTGCCGACAACCTGGGCATTGGCGTAGACCGGACCGTACGGACCGGAACAGGCTACAGCGCCCAATATATTGGCAAGAATGCCGAACGCTACGAGTCTCTGGCGGATTGTCCCGATGAGCTCCTGCTGTTCTTCCATCATGTTCCGTATACCCATGTACTGCATTCCGGGTCAACCGTCATTCAGCATATATATGATACTCATTTCGAAGGTGCGGAGCGTGCGGCTGAACTGCTCACCCTATGGGCCCGTCTTAAAGGGAAAATGGAAGAAGCTCTCTACACCCAGGTAGAGGAGCGGCTGGCAGAACAGGCTGAGCATGCCAAGGAATGGAGAGACAAAATCAATACCTATTTCTATCGTAAGAGCGGTATTCAAGATCATCATCAGCGGACGATTTACTGAAGAGGGGACTTAGCGCATGAGAGAAGATCAACAAGTGCTGGTAAGCAAAAAACAGATTCCTGCCAGTATGGGCATATCCTTCGGAGAGATTATTGCCGGACTGACGGCCGGAATAGACGCCCCCGACCATACGGTGGATAAGCTGGAGCCGGGAAATGGGGACCGCGAGGTCAGCGGCATTGTGACCGCATTTTCCGCCTCCCAGTATGTGATAGAACAAGCGATTGATTTGGGGGCGAACCTGATCATTACCCATGAAGGCATCTACTTCAGCCATCAGGACCAATTTCCCTGGAGAGAGAACGACCCTGTATTTATGCAAAAAAACAGCCTGATCACTTCTTCCGGGATCGGCATTTATCGTTTCCATGACTACTTGCACCGCTTCAAGCCGGATGGTGTGATAGAAGGGCTGCTTCGGGAGCTGGAGTGGCAGAATTATGTCACTGAGCATCAGAGCGAAGGTTCCATCCTGACACTTCCGGTGATGGAGGTCGGAGAAATAGCCGGGTATTTGAAAAAGAAGCTGCAAATTCCTTATGTGCGTGTTGCAGGAAAGCTGTCCATGCCATGCATGCGGGTGGGAATTCTAGTGGGCTACAGGGGAGGCGGAGGAGTAGCGATTCCGTTCTTCCAGGACGCCGATCTCGATCTCATTATTGCCGGAGAGGGACCGGAATGGGAAACGCCGGAGTATGTGCGAGATGCGGTGCATCAAGGCCGGAACAAGGCATTGATCATGCTCGGCCATGCCGAGAGCGAGGCTCCCGGGATGAAGTACTTGGCAGAGCAACTGGCGCTCCAGTATCCGGGTCTGCCTGTACATTTTATTGCTGATCGCCCGGTGTTCCAGATCGTGTGATTTACGCTATACATTAGTTTTAAAACTTTCGGAGAAACGGAAGCCGTCTCGATTGGGATGGCTTCCGTTTCTTCTTAGCGTTCTATGAATGCCACGGATGGTGTGAAAAAGCTCCATTTCCACAATAAGATTCGAACGATCGGGGGCTTGACTAGGTGAACAAGGGGGGGAGTGTATATTCTGGATCAGGAGAATCATATATTCTTAAAGTGATGAACTGAAGATGTAATATATTAAAATAAACACCTTTAGATTGTATTATTATAATAAAAGATGATATTTTTCATTATCAAAATATTATTAACTTGAGGTGGTGCGAAGTGATAAGGGATAAAGGTTAGAAATGGAAAGATTTTTATATCAATCCTTTTGAAGCTGGGAGCCGAAATGGATACCCACATTGGCATTGATCTGGACGGAAATAAAGACGTGCTGGGCATGTGGATTGGTGAAGATGAGTCCTCCAGGTTCTGGCTGAGCGTGCTGAATGAGCTTAAGAATCGCCGCCTACTGGATCTATTCTTCCTCTAAGATTATCTGTGTAGGCCAGTTTTCCATCCATAGTTATTACGGCAGCTTCCATATCCTTAATTCTATTAACTTTATGGATAATTGAAGCAGCATCTAACCCAAACAATTCTGTAGTATATATATCGCAGTCCAGCGACCTGTCGGCAATAATAGTTAAAGAAGCGACATTATTTTCTATTGGATAGCCTGTTCTGCTGTTAAATATATGATGGTACTTATTACCCCCCTTCTCTAAAACTCTCTCATATATTCCTGATGTAACAACGGATTGATCCCTTATTCTGACGAGTGCTGCCGCATTTCCTCTTGGCAAAAACGGATTCTGTATTCCAACTTTCCAGTCACTCCCTCCAGAGGGTGGATCTCCATAAACAAGAACATTGCCTCCCATATCTACCATAGCTGAGCTAGCTCCATTTTCCTTAAATAATTCCATAACTTTATCAGCAAAATAACCTTTAGCGATAGCCCCAAGGTCTATCTCCATCCCTTTTTTAAAAAAATAGATGGTTTTTTGCTCATCATCAAGTTGTATATTTTCAGGATTTAAGAGCTCCAGCACCGTCTTGATATCCTCATCTTCTGGAACATGTGCCTCGCGGAAACCAATTCTCCACAATTTAATTAATGGACCTATCGCAATATTTAAATATGAATGTTCACCTAGACTGTGTTCTTTTCCTGTTTTTATGAGTTCATACAGCTCCTCGTCCACCTTTTGCGGGCTTAATGCAGCTGCTTTTTTTAGCATCGCAAGCTGTGAGTTATCACTATTGGCACTAAAGACTGCTTCATAACGTAACAGCATATTCTCTGCTTCCTGGACGAGCTTTTCAGTATCTGCCCCCTTTATATAGAGGGATATTTTTGTTCCCATGAGATGTATAACCTTTGTATACTTATTCATTACAGCCTCCTATATCGCACATTTTTGTCCATGAGTTAGGAAGGTATCTATCAGGTCATTATCAACACTAGTTAGTGTTCTTTCACCACGATAGGCTATAAAATAATCCAAACTCATCTTATCTACGGGAATTTGATATATATTGTATTCAGAGGGGCACTCCTCGATATAGATACTTTCTGGCACGAAGGTCAGACCCAAATTATGCTTTGCAAGCTCAAGTACAGTGTGTATTTCGTTGCTTTCCATAATGATTTTAGGTTGTATCTTATAGACATTTAACAGTTGATCTATCTGTTTTCTGATAGCAGAGCCTTTGGAAGTCAGTATCAGCTTTTGACTCAAAATTTTAGTTATGTCAATAGTTCCTTCTGGAATGATCGCTACATTCTTCTGGTATAACTCACAGCTGCACGGAATAACGGCCCGGTAACTTTGCCTGCCCCAGCTAACCGAGTTTAAGTTTGGAGAAATATTTCTCGAATTTTGCCCAATCCAAAAATCCAACTCATTGTTTTGCATGAGTTTCTCATTCTTTTCAGGTAAATCCTCTGAAAGTTCTATTTTGCAATTAGGATAGATGTTCAAAAAATTTGGTAAAAAAAGAGGTAAAAGGTAGGTTCCAAGGCTAGGAAGCACTCCTATCTTTATGACCTTACTGTCTGTATCCGACACATCTGATATCTCCCTAAGAAGCTTTTCATAGCTATTTTCCAGTGAAGTTAAATACTCGTAGTATATCTTCCCCTGCTCGGTTAACCTGTATGGCAGCTTGCTGCGAGTTATTAGTTCACAGTTCAGCTGACTTTCGACTTTTTTTATAACCTGCGTCAAATAAGGCTGAGAAATATAAAGTGCTTTGGCAGCCTTGCTAAAATTGCTGTATTTTAAAAGGGTATCAATATAATACAGGATATCTTTAGAGTTTAATTTTGACATTATCATCACCACTTTGTGAAAAAAATAACATACTTAGATTGTGCTTGATTATAACAAATTAGTTATCAAACTTCAATAAATAACTATTAGATAGGTATATCTTTGACATGTTAAATTATACATAGAGAAAAATGTCTGATAGTTACTCACATCATTGCGAAATTTTAAAGCACAGAAAGGGGATTACCATGAATTATTTAGCAATCGTAGGCACTAATTCAGATGTGTCAACTAATCGCATGCTGCTTCAATTTATGCAAAAGCATTTTTCTAGTGAGGCGGGGATTGAACTATATGAAATTAGGGATTTACCTGCCTTCTATGAAGTAGAGGATTCTGATATTCCCGAGAAGGTAGCAGAATTATCTGATAAAATTTTCAAAGCTGATGGAGTAATTATAGCAACCCCGGAGTATGATCATGCCATACCTGCAGTTTTAAAAAGTGTACTTGAATGGATTAGTTACACGAGTCAGTCAATTACAGACAAGCCTGTTTTAATAGTTGGTGCCTCTCATGGAGCACTTGGTTCTTCTAGGGCACAAGCGCATCTTAGACAAATTCTTGATTCACCTGAGCTTGCTGCCAGACTAATGCCAAGCAGTGAGTTTCTTTTAGGAAAATCACAGGGTGCATTTGATAGCGCAGGTAATCTCATCTACCAAGACAAGCTATTGGAGCTTGATGAAATCTTCAGGGAATTTGTTTTGTTTACAGAGATTACTAAGGAACTTCTGGAAAAAAAGATGTTGAACAAAAAAGCTAAAAAATTCTCTTGGCGAGAGTAGGGGGGCTAATATCAATGAAACTCATAGCGATTGTTGGGACAAATGCAAAAAAATCTTATAACCGCAAGCTTCTTCAGTTTATGAAAAAACATTTTGAGTCAAGGGCAGAAATTGAAATACTTGAAATTACAGATGTCCCCATGTTTAATCAATCAGATAACCAGTCCTACAGTAAAGTAATACAAACGTTTAATGAGAAGATTATTGCAAGTGATGGCGTAATTATGGCTACTCCTGAGTACAACCATTCAATCCCCTCGGCTCTTAAAAGCCTGCTTGAATGGCTAAGCTTTGAGCTTCACCCACTTGCTGGCAAACCAGTGATGATAGTTGGAGCTTCGCTTGGTACCCAGGGTTCCTCCCGTGCGCAGCTACATCTTCGTCAAATTTTAGATGCACCAGGGGTAGAAGCTAATGTAATGCCAGGGTATGAGTTTTTGCTTGGGAGTGCAAATAAGGCGTTTGACGACTCGGGTAATCTTAGCAATGAAGGAACAATAGATTTCTTAGAGATATGCTTCCTGCGCTTCTTACGCTTTGCTAAAATTGCAAATCAGCTCAACGAGGAAGAGGAATTTAACTTTAAGCCTGGTGTGTACGAGGTGAATGCAATAGGTCACAGTGGAAACCTTCCGATGAAAGTATCCTTTAGTGAAAATAGAATAGAAAGTATAAATATAGATACGAAGGGGGAAACAGAAGGACTTGCCGATGTGGTCTTTGTAAGAATTCCAAATAAAATTATCGAAGGACAGACACTGAATGTTGATGCTCTCTCAGGTGCTTCTGAAACAAGTAACGGTGTAATAGATGGTGTAGCCAAAGCTGTTAAGCTTGCTGGAGTTAACCCTGATATACTTAAAAGACGTCCAAAACCTGCCAGTAGCCGAATCAGAGAAGACGAAGAATACACTTGTGATGTAGTAGTTGTGGGCGGAGGCGGTGCCGGACTTAGCGCTGCTGCTACAGCTTTACAGAATGGGGCAAGTACTATTGTTCTTGAGAAATACCCTGCAGTGGGTGGGAATACGATACGTTCAGGTGGTCCTGTCAATGCTGCAGATCCCGTATGGCAGCAACAGTTTGATGAGAATCCAGGAGAAAGACATACTATTGAGAATTTATTAAGTTCGGATGAGAGCTTGATACATCCAGAATATTTAGATGATTTCCATGCACTTAAGGAAGAGTTTTCAGCCTATCAGGAAAAGTTTGGCACACAAATGGCCTATTTATTTGATTCCCCGCTTCTTCACAGAATGCAAACTTATTTCGGGGGTAAACGAACTGACCTTAATGGCAACAGTATATACGGACAATACGACCTGGTAAAAATACTGACAGACAGAGCCTTAGAAAGTGTTAAATGGCTGGAGGAGATCGGTGTTGAGTATGATAAAAGCATTGTGTTTGCTCCCGTTGGCGCACTTTGGCGTCGAGGTCATAAGCCTGTCAAAAGCTATGGTTCCGCATTTATACTTTCACTCAGTAAATTTGTAGAGGAGCACTCCGGAAAGATTATTACAGACAGCCCTGTAAAGGAATTCATCATAGAGGAGGGCGAGATAGCGGGAGTGATAGCAACCGGTGTCAATGGTCAAAAGATAACGGTTCATGCTAAAGCAGTTGTACTGGCAAGTGGCGGTTTTGGTGCAAATACGAAGATGCTCAAGGAGTATAACACCTACTGGAGTCATATTGATGATGATATAAGAACCACCAATTCCTACGCTATGACTGGTGATGGGATATTGCTTGGTAAAAGCGTGGGAGCTGCCCTTACAGGAATGGGATTTACGCAGATGATGCCTGTTGCTGATCCTGAAACCGGTGAGCTATTCAGTGGCATTCAGGTACCTCCTGAAAATTTTGTAATAGTCAACAAAAAGGGCGAACGCTTTGTCAATGAATTTTCCGGACGAGATGTTTTAACAAAAGCTGCTATTGAGCAAGGGGGGTTATTCTACCTTATAGCTGATGATGAGATAAAGAAAACCGCAGCGAATACAAGTCAAGAAAAGCTAGAACGTCAGGTAGAAGCTGGCACACTATTTAGAGCCGATACCATAGAAGATCTAGCAGTAAAAATCGGTATGGAGCCTAAGATTCTTAGAGATACCGTTGATAAATATAATTCATATGTAGATAAGGGCTTTGATCCTGAGTTCCATAAGGATACATTTAGCTTAAAAGTAGAGAAAGCTCCATTTTATGCTACTCCTAGAAAGCCGGCAGTTCATCATACTATGGGCGGCCTTAAGATAGACACTAAAACCCATGTATTAGATGAAAACGGTCAGCCAATTGCCCATCTTTATGCCGCTGGAGAAGTTGCAGGAGGGATCCATGCAGGTAACCGCCTTGGTGGTAATGCCCTGACTGATATATTTACCTTCGGACGAATTGCCGGTAAGACTGCCGTTGATGAAATGAAATAGTGTCAGTATACAATTGATAGATATAAGAGGGGGAGACTAGGGTTCCCTTTGACGAATAATTCTATTCATATTTTGCTCTTTTTGGAGCGAAGCCACCACGCCCCTGCCGGGAAACGGCAGGGGCTACTTAATGCCCAATTCTCAGATTTTGGAGTTAAGGACTCAACTTTCGGTGCGACCAAGCAGTGGAGGTCTTTACATTAAAATGAAGAAATCACGGCCTGGAATTTACCGCTTTAACCTGATTACTCCGTACATGCCCATCACTTCTGATGGCAAGGCTCCTGATTTTCGCCCAATGAATGATGTGATAGAAAAGGTCATGCTTGCTGCCAATAAGGAGCAGTACAAGTATCGGGTGAAGACAAGAAAATTATTTTTGCCGATTAATTTCTGAGTATGAAAATGACTTCAATCGCTGCATTTTTTGAAATTAAGCTTTTGAGAAAGTAGAGGACCGTTCTCCGCCAGTAGAATTTCTACTTTTGAGACAGCCCCTTGTTTTTTTATACAGAGAAAAAAATAATTATTACAAAATTCAGAGAATTTCCATATGACACTCAATGTTACATAAGCTATAATGAGTTCTAAAAAAGAAAACGGGGCGTGTAAAGTAAATGAATCAATCTAAAGGTGAAAAAAGCCTGCTCGCGGAGAAGAAGGAGCGTTTTTCTTCCAGCGGCTTTATTTTTGCGGCCATCGGCAGCTCTGTTGGTCTGGGAAATATGTGGAAGTTTCCTTATATCACAGGGGAAAACGGAGGGGCGGCCTTCTTCCTGCTCTTCATCGTCTGTCTGATCCTGATCGGCTTGCCGGTGCTGTTAGCCGAGCTGGCGATTGGACGCAGCGGACGCGGAAGCGCGGCGACTTCGTTCATACGTGCCGGAGGCGGGAAAGGCTGGAAGGCAGCGGGAATACTGCAAGTTGTGGCGCCTTTTCTAATCCTCTCCTTCTATGTTATCGTTGCAGGCTGGACGCTGAACTACGCGATGATTGCCTTCAATGGCCAACTGTTCAGATCAAGTGACTATGCAGGTGAATTTGGTTCCTTTATCTCAGGGGTTATGCCGATTGTCTGGCAGGGTGTAGCCATGCTAATTACGGCGGGCGTAGTCATTCTCGGGGTATCGGGAGGGATTGAGAAATTCAACAAAGTATTGATACCCGGCCTGGTTGTTCTCCTCATTGTGCTCATGATTCGCGCGGTAACCTTGCCGGGCGCAGGTGAAGGTGTATCCTTCTTCCTCAAACCGGACTTCTCGGTGCTGACGGCAGAATCCGCGCTGGTCGCCTTGGGACATGCCTTCTTCTCATTGTCGCTCGGGATGGGGATTCTGCTGACTTACGGCTCTTACGTGGATAAAAATCAGTCACTGGGTACCGCTGCATTAGCGATTGGCGCCGGAGATTTACTGTATGCGTTTATTGCCGGATTGATTATTTTTCCGACGACGTTCTCATTTGGCATTGCCCCGGATCAGGGGCCTTCGCTGATTTTTATCGCTCTGCCGGCGGCCTTCTCGGCTATGCCTTTCGGCGGGTTCTTCGGCGGTCTGTTCTTCATCCTGCTCGCGATTGCTGCGTTGACCTCGGCTGTATCCCTGCTTGAAGTGCCTGTATCCTTCGCGATGGAGCGCTGGAACTGGAGCCGTCAACGTTCAGTCTGGATCTTGTCTCTGGTCTGTTTCCTGCTTGGTATTCCTTCGGCGATGTCGCTGGGAATGTTCCCTGAGCTTACGTTTGGCGGCAAAGCCCTGTTCGACTGGATGGATTTCATCACCTCCAACATTATGCTGCCGTTTGGCGGTCTGCTGATTACCGTTTTTGCCGGATATTTCTGGAAAGGGGCAGCGGAAGCGGCTGGGCTGGAGGCTCGCTGGTTCCGCATCTGGCTATTCATGCTCCGGTATGTTGCGCCGGTTCTGGTGTTCCTGGTGCTGCTCCATACCTCAGGGATTATTAAATTCTAATGTAACAACTGATTATCTGCAGGATGACGATCAAGCTCTACAACCCTTGTGGCTGTAGAGTTTTTTTGTTTTGAATGAATTAACTTAAATATCAATATAGTGTTATAAATTAATCTATTATTGCTATTTTTAAAATTCCTATATCGTTATAATGCTATTGTGAAGTGTTGATTGTAAACGACATACTTATTGTACAAATTGAGGAGAGAAGAGATGGTTACGTTATTACTGATTATTATTTACCTCGCATTTATAGGTCTTGGGCTGCCTGACTCCTTGCTTGGGAGCGCATGGTCTGTTATGAAGCTCGATATTGGTGCCACAACAGAAATGGCAGGTTATATATCGTTAACGGTTTCATTCTGTACGGTTGTATCCAGTTTATTTGCGAGCAGATTGCTGCATAGATTTGGCACAGGCAAGGTAACATTGTTCAGTATCCTGTCAACAACGATTGCTTTATTTGGATTTTCTTTCTCGAACGAGTTCTTATTCTTTATACTTCTGGCGATACCTTTGGGATTAGGCGCTGGTTCTGTAGATGCAGCATTAAGCAACTATGTGGCGCTGCATTTCAAAGCCAAGCATATGAACTGGTTGCATTGCTTCTGGGGGATTGGAGCAATGACGGGACCTATTGTAATGTCATTTTCGCTGGATAACGGGAATAACTGGCGTGCAGGATACCTTACGATAGGGATAGTACTTACTGCCATAGTGATAATATTATTGGGGTCGCTGTCTTTGTGGAAGGTTTTTGAGAACGGCAAGATAGAGGAAGACGACGGGAAGAAGCTCATCAGTAACAGAGAAGCTTTACGAATCCGGGGTGTGAAAATGTCCATGACTTCCATGCTTTGTTACAATGGTTCCGAAACAGCCGCTGGTCTATGGATGGCATCCTTCTTTATAGCAAGCAAAGGAGTTTCTCCTGGCACAGCCGCAGCGTTTACTTCTTTATTTTATATTGGAATCATAATTGGACGTATTTTTTCCGGATTTCTCTCGGCTAACTTATCAAGTAAAAGCCTGATCCGGTACGGCGGGTTAATTGGCTGTGCCGGACTTCTGATTCTTATTTTACCGGTTCCAGCTTGGGTTGCTGCAGGAGCATTGCTCATTGTGGGACTTGGCGGAGCACCAATCTATCCGAGTATTGTTCATGCCACACCGGAGCGGTTTGGGGAAAAGGCTTCTTCTAGTGTAATTGGACTCGAAATGGCAAGCGCTTATACAGGTTCTACACTGATACCATTATTAATGGGGATTATTGCAAGCCAATTTGGAATGTTTATGGTACCTATTATTTTGCTGCTGCTGTTTAGTATTATGTTTGTAGCTTCAGAAATGGTAAATAGAGCTTACGGACATAAGCTTGGATGACGTATAACACGAATTAAAACTTAGATAAAAAGACCGTACTCATTTCTCCCAGCCGCTCCCGGAGCAGGAGATTTGTATCCGCGGTCTTTTTTTTGATATCACTCACCCCAGAATTTGCCCGTCTCAGCAAATAAACTGAATGAATCTAAAGATTTTATAATAGTAAAGAAATTTAAACATCTGGTATCATTAAAAAAGTGGAACAAATCCCATATCTTCACGACTTTAAATGTAAGCGTTTAAAATTTGTGAATACCGGAATAAAAAAGTGGACCTGACAGAGAAAAGGGGGGAGCAGCATGAACAGATACGGTTTGAAAAAAACCATATTCAACCACTTGATTTTATCCTATACCATTCTTTCTGTTGTTCTAATCGGTACGATGGGCGGCTATTGGTATACGCAGGCCAACCGCATGATGGATCAGGAAATCGCAAAAGACAATCTCACGAGGCTGAATGCAGTTCAAACGTTTATTGAACAAACGCTATTGAAAAAATATGAGGATAACTTGCAGAACAAGGCATTGTCGATCAATTTTATACAGAGCAACAGTAATTTGAGCCAGCTGCTGTACAGAGACTGGAAGGGCAACTTGAGCAAGGTCTCTTCCTTCAGAAATGATCTGGAGTTTTTTAGAATAGAGAATGCAGGCGTTACCAATGTGGCGGTTTATTTTCCGGATAAAGATTATGTGGTTGATGCCGACCGGTTCTATATGAACACGGCTCGTTCGCCAGAGTATGACTTTTATTTCAAAATCGGTAAGAAGCCGCCAAAAAAATGGACGGTTCGTACCAACTCCGATGGCGAGCAGGTCATCAGCTATATTATCAAGCTTCCTTATCAAATACCGGACATGAAGGCAGCAGGGTATTTTATCATTGATGTAGGCCTCAATTATTTGCAGAATGTCGTGGCCCCCATGCTGAGCTCCAAAGATGACAAGCTTTTGGTATGGGAAAAACCCGATCATATCCTTTTTTCAGTCGGCGGCGGGAGCAGCAGAATTGATGAACAGTTACAGGGAGCTATTAGCTCGGGAGCGGTTCTGGAAAGAAGGATTCAGGAGGACGGTGTGCCGGGGGTCGTCTCGCAGCTTTCTTCCACTTATTCGGCTCATCAATGGACTTATGCTATGTACCGACCTACAAATACACTCGAGCTTTTTACCGAGCATTTAAAAACAGGGCTTTTTACGGCTTCGGCGGTCATTATTCTGTTCGGATTGCTCATCTCTTTCCTGTTCTCCAAGCAGCTCTATATTCCAATCAAACAGCTGATGGCGAAAATCGGGAGTTTCCAACCGGCACAGCTTCATCTATCCCGTGAAAATGAGTATGTGATCATCGGGGACACTTTTTCATTAATGAAAGACAAAATAGTGGATCTGGAGTCTCAAGCGAGAAAAAATGAGATCATCAGCCTGCTGCTCGGGGTCAGTCAAAATGAAGAGCATCAGGAAGTGCTGCTGCCCGATAACGCTTATTGCGTAGCCTATCTCCAGCTAACCGAAGGGGAAACGGAAGGACTGAAGGCCCGTTATGACATCCATAACGCTCTTCCGGGAGAATGGATTTCCTTAAATTCCAAAGAGGCTGTCATTCTCTATTACATGGAACAGGACGGGGAGTTGGATTCATCCTTACTTGTTCAGAATCTGCAAGGATTGCAGCGGATTTCCGGCGAAGGTGTCAAATTTCAGGCGGCCATCGGCCGGAAGGTATACTCCAGCGAAGCTATTCCGGATTCCTACCAGACGGCTCAGCAGGTTAGCCGGTATCATTTTGTCTACGGCAAAAATACGGTGATCTCTTCCGATAGGATTCAACCCTTGAAGGCGGAGCCGGTCTTTTTTAATTTTGATCATTTTCGAAACGCATTGAAAGCCGGCGACCCAAAGGGTGTGAATGATTTCCTGGATACCTTCCTATTTGCTTTGCTGAAAGAGGAGGCACAGATTGATGCGGCGGAATTGGCTGTGCTTCAACTGATTTCTCACCTGTACCAGTGTGTGATCGAACTGGAATTACAGCATTTGCTTCCACATTCCAATCTGTTCGACGAGCTCAAAAAGGATACCCTTCACGAAACGACGGAGAGTATCCGTAAATTATCCGCACAAATCACTGAGCATATGAATGCCGAAGGAAATCAGGCGCATGCGGAGGTAATCCGAACTTTAAAAGCCTATATATCCAATCATCTGCATGAGGATTTGTCCCTGCAGATTCTGTCCAAGGAGGTCTCGCTGGCTCCCGCTTATATTTCCACCCTGTTCAGTGAAGTCGCTAAGAGCTCGTTCACCGAGTATGTCACGAAACTGAGGCTGGAAAAAGCCGCCGATCTGCTGGTTGCCAATCCGCGGATATCTGTGGCAACCATTGCCGAGCAGGTCGGATATCGTAATCCGCAATACTTCCACAGTAAATTTAAAGCCCGGTACGGCGTCACCCCTGTTCAGTACAGGAAATCTCACAAGGATGATACGGATTGGGTCACGCTGGAGAACTGAATAACGGGAAAATGCCAACCTTTCCGGACCTGGTGCTTGGTTAAGCGCCGGGTCTTTTTTTGATTGTGCATTCATTTTCTTTTAACTGGATAACAGCTTATATAATCGAACGTTTGTAGCCGGAGAAATGAAAGAATTTATAAGAAATCGGATGAAGTTGAACTAGAAAAAGCGCTTCCATAAATCTAAACTTACATCTGTGGAGCGACACAATCAAAATATACGATTCTGCTTATTGGAAAGGAGCAACTGTGATGACTTCGGTAATCACCCCGGACGCTGACGGTACATATCAAACCGAAAAGAAACCGTCAAAGCTAGCGTCAACATGGAGAGAATACAAAAAGTGCAAGTACCTGTTTTTATTGCTCACACCGGTGCTGATCTGGTACGCCGTGTTTGCGTACTCACCCTTATATGGAATTCAGCTGGCGTTCAAGGATTTCCGGATTATGGACGGGATCTGGGGCAGTCCCTGGGTTGGACTCAAACACTTCAAATTTCTGTTTCTGCAGTCCCCCGACTTTTTCAAAATTCTAGGAAATACAATTGTAATCAGCTTCTATCATATTATCTTCGGATTCCCGGCCCCGATTATCCTTGCGCTGTTGATCAATGAGATCCGGTCCTCCAGATTTAAGAAGGTTGCGCAGTCACTTACCTATTTGCCGCACTTCTTCTCCTGGGTTATTTTGGCGGGTATCCTGATTAATCTGCTGTCCCCGTCCACCGGGGTAGTGAATTATTTAATCAAACTGGTCGGACTGGAGCCTGTCTATTTTCTCGGCGATCCGAATTACTTCAGATTTACACTGGTTACATCCGCTATCTGGAAAGAGGTGGGATGGGGAACCATCATCTATCTGGCAGCGCTGACTGGTGTATCCCCCGATCTATATGAAGCTGCCGTAATGGACGGAGCCAGCAGATGGAAGCAGACACTCAAAATCACTTTGCCTTCGATCCTGCCGGTTATCGTGCTGATGTTTATTCTGAGGTTGGGCAGCGTTCTGGACGCCGGCTTTGACCAGGTTCTGAACTTGTACTCGCCGGCAACTTATGAAGTGGCCGATATATTGGATACTTACGTGTATAGGGTAGGCTTGCAGAATTTCCAGTTCAGCTTGACAACGGCGGTCGGTCTGTTTAAGAATGTGGTCGCCTTTGTCCTGGTGCTGTTCACGAATTATGTTTCGAAGAAGCTCGGACAGGACGGGTTGTTCTGACCGGAAGCGTTGAAAGGAGTAAGCGATTGTGAAGCAAAGTACAGGAAATAAAATATTCCAGGCCGTTTTGATAACCTTTATGGTGGTCCTGTGTATCGTCATGCTGTATCCGTTCGTCCATATGCTGTCGATTTCGTTAAGCACACCGGCAGAGGCTTTACGTACAGGCATTCATCTGTATCCGAGGCATTTCTCATTCTATGCCTGGGAGCGGGTGCTGACAAAGGACAATATCTGGATTGGCTTCGGCAACACCTTGTTCAGGACTGTAGTCGGTACCGTATGCTCCATCATTTTTATGTCAATGGGGGCTTACCCCCTTTCGAGAAAATACCTGCCCCACCGGAATGTGTTTACCATGCTGATCGTGTTCACGATGTTTTTCAGCGGCGGTTTGATTCCTGTTTACTTTTTGATCAAAGATTTGGGATTGCTGAATAATCGGCTGGTCTACATTTTGCCCGGGCTGGTCAGCACATTCTCCATGCTCATCTTGCGCAACTTCTTTCAGGCCATCCCCGACGAGCTTGAGGATTCGGCGAAGATCGACGGCGCCAACGATTTGCGCATTCTTTTTCAGGTCATCATGCCGCTTTCACTCCCGGTTCTGGCTACGCTTTCACTGTGGTCGGCGGTTGGACATTGGAACGCTTGGTTCGATGCTGTACTGTATATCCAGGACCCGAACAAGCAGGTGCTAACCACCTTCCTTCGAAGAGTCGTGATCACGGGCGAGGACTTGTCCATTTTCTCCAACGATGCCAAAGGCGCAGCGATCGGCTTCCAGGAGCCCATCAAAGCAGCTACGCTAATGTTTACGGCTTTGCCGATCATCGTAGTGTATCCGTTCCTGCAGAAATATTTTGTCAAAGGGACAATGGTAGGCTCACTCAAGGGTTAATCCGGTTTACTCAATCCGCTATTTTACGGGTTGTTTAAAATAACTAGCAACAGAAGCAAAAAAGGGAGGATATCAAAGAGATGAGAACAAAAAAATGGTTAACCGGTATGGCGGCTCTGCTGCTGTCCACTTCGCTTCTGGCAAGCGGCTGCAGCAAAGATAACAGCGGCAGCACGGCCAACTCCGAGGCCTCGGCCAACCCTGAGACGGAGACGCCGATTGAAATCACATGGGCCAACAACTGGAACCTGCCCAAAGAAGATAACAACTATGTGCAGCAGTTCCTGGAGAAGAAATTTAATATCAAAATCAAAAATGTCAAATTCGAAACGGCGACCTGGAAAGAACAACTGGGGGTTATGCTCGCTTCCGGGGATATCCCGGATGTCATGGCCGTCGACGGCATGGTGGGCGATATGGTGCAGTGGGCGAATCAAGGTGTCATCGCCAGCATTTCGGTCGATGAGATCAAAAAGTACATGCCCAAGTATGTGGCTGATATAGAAAGTGTCGATCCGAACGCCTGGGCTGCCGGAAGTTATAACGGGAAGAATTGGGGGGTTCCGAAGGTTTGGTCCAATGGCGCAACCGGGTTCATCCCCGCGTATAACGGCCAATGGCTTAAGGCAATTGGTTACAATGAACCTCCTAAGGATCTGAATGAACTGGAGGACGTTCTGACTAAGTTTACGAAGAACGATCCGGACGGCAACGGGAAGAAGGATACCTACGGCATGACCGGTCGTGGTAAGGACGCTCAAATGCAAATGTTTAATACCATTTTTGCCGCTTACGGCGTTAACCCGTTTCAGTATAAGCTGGGGGCCGATGGAAAGGTAGAATATGGAGCTATTACGGAGGAAGCGAGAAGTGCTCTGAAATTGCTCAACAAATGGTTCGAAGCCGGCATCATTGATCCTGAGTTTGTAACCGACGATAACGGCTCGATTCAGAACAAGTTCATCAGCCTCCGCACGGGAATGTTCGATACTGGCATGTGGCATCATCTGTACAAGGACGGATATTTCGGACTGGTCGCGGCGGATAAAGGGATTGATCTGGTGCCCGGCGTTCCGCTCGCCGGGCCGGACGGCAAGAAGTACGCCATGGCCAACGGGGCGCTGCAGCCGCCTATCTTCTTCGGAGCCCAACTGGAGAAGGACGACAAGAAGAGACAAAAGATTCTGGAGATCCTTGAATACGTCGCTACGGACAAGGAAGGCTATTTGACAACCGTATTTGGTCAGGAGGGCAAAACTTACAAGCTGGAAGGTGACCTGGCGGTAGCCACAGAAGAAGCGACGGGTACGGAATTGAACGCTGAAGTGGGCGTAGGCTTCTATAATCCGCTTGGCGGAAAAGTGGAATCGATGACCAAATATCATTTCTCACCCGACAAGATCACATTCCGTGACAAGTACACCAAGATTGACGGCCTTACAGTTCTGACTGACCTCATGCAGTCTACCGTTATGGCAACCAAAGCTCAGTATGACGCGATTTTGAATACGCTTCAGACGCAATATTATATCAAAGCAATTACAGGCGAAGCCGATACAGACAAGGGATTTGATGATTTCAAAGCGCAGTGGCTGAATTCCGGCGGACAGGCGGAGCTTGACGAAGCCCAGAAGATTTACGCTGAGCGCAGCAAATAGAAAGAATAGTGTACTGGGAGTGAAGAGATTGGTATCCGATAACGTTATTCTTGTATATCCGGCACCAGAGGGTGCCGTGTCCAACTCCGATTTCTCCGTCCGTGTTCGAACGCCTGGAGGTGAGTGGGAATACTTGTTCAGTTATAATGTCAAGGTGGATATGCATGATGTCCGCAATGCGTCCATGGTAATGTTCGATTGCTCCGGTACTGTGGAGATCGAAGTGGAGTATAGTCATGGAACCATTCATGATGCCGCTGTCCGTCCGCTTGCAGCCGGGATTCATTGCGATTTCAACGGCCCCGGCCTATCTTTCACGATTGATGGGCCAAAGCTGCTGTCGCTCGAAGTGAACAACGACCGGTTTCATAATCTTCATATTTTTGCGAATCCGGTCGGAGAGGATATTCCGGAGACTTCGGACCGGGAGGTTCTTGTGCTGGAACCGGGATGGCATAAGGCAGCGGAAGTTCAACGCCGTCTTGAACAAATGCCGGCTGCCGCTGGAAAGCGTGGCCTTATCTTTGGCCCCGGCATTCATCGGCTGGACGAACCGCTTCTTCACCTTCCATCCTTCACCTCGGTGTACATTCCGGGAAGCGCTGTAGTTTATGGGGGCTTTGTATGCAATCAGGTTCATGACGTGACGGTTAAAGGCAGAGGCATCCTCTATATGTCCGATTTTGAAAGGACTACGTATTATCGCGGATTCGAGATCAAATACTCCCGCAATATCCAGATCGAAGGGATAACGGTGATTGATCCCCCTCACTACACGGTTCTTCTCGGACAATCGGAGCATATACGGATTCAGAATCTGAAATCGTTCAGCACACGCGGCTGGTGCGACGGAATCGATATGATGGCCTGTCAGCATGTCACCATCGAAGGAGGCTTCCTCCGCACGTCGGATGATTGCGTAGCGGTATACGCTTCGCGCGGCGAATTTAAGGGCGATACCCGGGATGTGTCGGTCAGTGGTTCAATTCTGTGGGCGGATGTCGCCCACCCGACGAATATCGGCACGCACGGCAACTATGAAGGGGAAGGAGATGTGATCGAGAACATCTCCTTCTCGGATATTGATATCCTGGAGCACCATGAGCCGCAACCGGATTATTGGGGCTGCATGGCCATTAATGCGGGCGATAACAATACGGTCCGGGATGTAACCTATGAAGATATCCGGATTGAGTCGTTCGAGCTCGGTGAATTGTTCAATCTTCGGGTCCTGCAGAACGAAAAATATAACCCTGCCCCGGGCAAGGTAATTGAACAGGTCCGATTCAAGAACATTCACTTTAACGGAACCTGTATGAATCCTTCCCATATTGAAGGATATGACGATACCCGGGTTGTCCAGGATATTGCTTTTGAGAATGTAACGGTCAACGGCAGCGCCTTTCAATTGGAAGAATCATATATCATCATCGGAAATCATACTCACAACATCAAGGTATAATTAGTGGGAAGGGCTCGATATCAGCGGATATCGAGCTTTTCGCTTATGGAGAGACTACGGTAAATATGGAGAGTTTGAATGAAATTATATAGAAGTAAAAGAATTTGCAATAGAAAACTAAAAAGGAGTTTGTTATGATGAGCCGTGTTTCAGCTAAGAATTATGTATGCGCTTTCCTGGAGAGCGGGTTACGTTTCTGTCAGCCAAGGAGGTGATTAAGCGTTCAAAGCAAATCCGGATCGTGATGTAAGAATTCCTTAACAGGCTAGAAGCTGGTGTTTCATCATTCATGTAGGAGGTTTGATATGAGCATCTGTAAATCTCTCTTATCCAAAGCATTTGTTATCATGCTCTCAGGCATACTGCTGTCTGTAACCTTGATCGGCGATGTTGTCCTGCCCCAAGCTCAAGCGGACGACAGCGTACCTGCACCTACAGATCTTGTCGTTATTCATGAAACCGTTAGCAGCGGGTTCACTCACCCCGGTGTCGGTTTGACCAAAGAAATTCTGGAGAACATGCGTAAACAAGTAATCGCCAAGAAGGAGCCCTGGTATTCGTATTATGTTGCCATGACCAAATCCTCCTACGCTTCCAGGACCTTTGCTTCAAACAATCAGACGGATTCATCGGACCCCACGAAGCCGCGCAGTCTGGATTTCAATAGCCAAAGCTATAATTCCAGATTTATAGCGGATGGTTTGAGAGCATATACACAGGCCTTGATGTATTATACAACCGGTGACGAAGTGTACCGCTATAATGCCATGCGCCTTATCCGGATCTGGTCTCGTCTAGACCCGGCACAATACAAGTATTTTACGGATGCGCATATTCATACGGGAATTCCGCTTAACCGGATGGTTGCGGCTGCGGAGATTTTGCGTTACAGCGATTCGGATGGCCTTGATCCGGCTCTTCTGTGGACGGAAGCGGATACGGCCAATTTTACGACGAACCTGATCCATCCGGTTATTGAGACCTTCCAGCATTCCAACGGATACTTCATGAACCAGCATTTGTATCCGCTGCTTGGCGCGATGTCCGGGTATATTTTTACAGATAATATGGACCGGTATAAAGAAGGCGTCGAATGGTTTACCGTCAATGCAACCGCGGCAGACCAGGGCCAGAACGGCTCCATCAAGCGGTTGTTCCGGCTGGTCACGGAAGACGCTGTAACCGGGGAGAAGCTGGAGACGCCGAGAGTCCAGCATGTGGAAATGGGACGGGATCAGGCTCATGGTGCAGGTGATCTCACCAACGTGGAGATTCTGGGTCGGTTATTGGACGCGCAAGGCACCAAGGTTGACCCGGAGAATGGAACACTTTCCACAGTGGACAACGCGGTAACCGCCTACGCATTTTTGGGGAACCGGATTCTGAAGGCGGCTGATTACTTCGCCCGGTACATGCTTGGCTATGATACACCGTGGACTCCCGTTGTGGCGCGATATGATGCGGACGGAAATCCCGTCATCTATAAAGTGCTCTCCGGTGCATATCGGGGACGGATTGGCGGCAATGTATTCGGCCAGTACTACTACTACAAATACAACATGGGGCTGGATATTGAGAGAGAAGCGCCGTATTATGCCGATATGTTCAAAAAACGGACGCCGTTTTATTGGGAATCTCCTGATGGCGGGGCGGATTATTGGCTTTTCATCCCCAAGGAAGCGGCAGCTGAAGGGGCAGCGAACTTGCCCAAAGCTTCACCCAGTACGGATTGGGCGGAAATTGAGCAACGGGCCACCAGCCTGGATTCGAATGCTGCAGTCAAGCAGGAAGGAGATACTTCCTATGTGCAGATCAAAGCAACAGAAGAAGGAAGCCGGATCTCAGTGGTCGCTTCCAGTACAGGCCTGAAAACGGTCGCTTTGAGAATCCGGACCAACGGTACGGCACAGCTGAAAGTTAACGGCTGGAAGGATGCCGAATTGGTGTTGCCCGACACGAAGGGACAATGGAAGTATGTCACCTTTACCTTGAATCCATATCGCGGGCTGGGCGATTTGATGTATTTCAAGGTTACAGGTTCCGGAACTCTGGTTGATATAGATCATCTGCTTCTGGCACCGGCGGCCCAATTGACGCCCCCTGCCTTCACAGCCGGACCGGCGAATTTGAATCTGTATGCCTACGTCGGCTCTGAGACCACGCTCCAATATGACTTTTCATCAAAAGATGCGGCCGGGAGCGATACCGTAACCTATCAGATTGACCATAAGCCTGATGGAGCATTGTTCGATGAAAGCACGGGCGCCTTCTCATGGAAAGCTAAACAAGCTGGCGAGTATTCAATCATCGTTAGCGCTTCGGACGGAACCTCCGTGACGGCGAAGGCCGTGAACATTACGGTAACTGCTGACCGGCAGACGGCAGTAGAAGCTGACATTGCCCGTTATGATCCTGAAATAAGCTATATCTCGTCGACATTGAAGGAATACCGGACGATGATCGACGATGTGATGAATGCACTGCCCATCGTTTCGGATGAAGAATTTTACCGGAAGCTTGCCGATCTGAACCTCGCCGTTGAAGGGCTGAAGGAGTTAACGCCGTTAATGGAAGATGGAAGCATGCGCTATTTTGATATGGTGGCTTCTTCAACCTTCGGTACACAAATTGGCAATCTGATTGATAACGCTCCGGACAGCTTTGCCGGTTATTACCTGGCTGATAATTTGAGTTATATCCTGGACTTCGGAGAGGATTTCAAAGTATCTCCCACTGCCGTCGCTCTTCAAGTCAGAGCCGGATTCCCCGAACGGATTGGCGGCACCGCGGTATTCGGGTCAAACGATAAAGAAACATGGACCCGGTTGACTCCCGGACTCTCCGTTGTCTCGGATGATATGCAGACTTTGGAGGTCGGTGAAGAGCAGCAGGGTAAGCAGTTCCGCTTTCTGAAGCTTCAAATGATACAACCGTCCAGCACCATGTTTGAATTGTCCGAGCTTCGCATCTACGGCTTGCGTCATGAGACGAACAACAAGCTGAGGTCCGTTTCCCTGAGTTCGCCCCAGAGCATTCAGAACAGGGTAAATACCGGTAATATGGTTGACTTGTCTTTCCAATCCGCCGAGCCCATTCAGGATGTGGAGGTAACCATTCAAGGGCGTCAGGCCCCGGTCCATTCAACGGACCGGATCAATTGGACCGGCTCTGTCGTTATGGATGGCTCAATGCCGACAGGCAAAGTCATATTCTCCATTGCCTACAAAACTGCCGACGGGCTGCAGGCAGCCCCAGCTATTTTCACCACGGATCAATCGTCCTTGTATTATGTCAACAAGTCCAAGTTTCTTGATATCGCGAAACTGGCGAATGTAGTCGCTTCGAGCGCTCAATACGGCAGTGGCGGTCTGCCTGCAGACAAGGTCGGCAGTCTGTTGTTTGATGGCAACACTGCCACCTATGGCGATCTGGTGAGCGGCAGCGGAGCCTATTATACGATTGACTTCGGGCAGGATGTATTAGTCAGGTTGAGTGATGTCATTCTGATGCCCAGAACCGGCTATGCGAGCCGAATGAACGGTCTGATTGTGCAAGGCTCGAATGATCAGGCGAATTGGACCGGTCTGACTCCGGCTGTATCGGGGGCGGCGGACAATACATGGACGTACTTCAGCGAGACACAAATCCGGGACAACAGCGCCTACCGGTACTTGAGAATTTATAACCCTTCATCTTGGAATGGCAATGTAGCTGAAGTGGAAGTGTATGGTGAGTATGATATTTCGGCCAGCTATATTCAATCGAAGGTGAAAGGGGCTGAAGGGTATACCCGGCTCAGCTACTATTTGTACAAGCAAGAGGCGGACCGGATTGTTAACACCGCGAACGAGCAGGGAGTGGATATGCTGGCATTGCTTAACGAACTGTTCCAGGCAGAGAAACTGCTGGTCCCGGTCACTGAGCTGCCCGCACAGAAAATCCCCGTTGCCGAGTCGATGGTCAAGGCTTCGGATATATCCTGGGACGGTAAATTAACTGCAGCCGCGAATGGATGGATGGCATTCGATGGCAATAAAGATACATTTACCGATTCGAAATCCAATCCGGGCTGGATCATTGTCGATTTGGGCGAAGGCAATGAAAGGTCGCTGTCCAGCTTCAAGTTTTATCCGAGAAGCACTGCGGCGCATATCGGCCGGGTTAATGGAGCGATACTGCAAGGCTCTGCCGATGGCGTGAATTTTGTGAACTTATATACCATTAGCGCCGTCAGCGCTGCACAATGGTACACAGCCGCCATAAATGACGAGAGGGCTTACCGGTATGTGCGCTATTTCTCGCAGACCGGGAATGCTAATGTAGCGGAACTGGCGTTCAATCAGAGAACTGCCGACAAGACTCTGCTGGATTATCTGGTGGAGCAAGTCGAAGGTTTAAACCAAGACCTCTATACGGAAGAGAGTTTTGAGGCAGTGGAAGCGGCAATGGAAGAAGCGAAGAAGATTCTGGACTCCTCCTTCAACACGCAGCGGCAAGTTGACGTTGCCGCTGACGCGATACTGGGGGCGATGAAGCAATTGGCGGTTAAGCCGGTAATCATTAATCTGAAGCCGGCAACAGTAACGACAATAGCGGGTACAGCCCCGAAGCTGCCGACGGTAGTATCTGCCGTATATAGCGATGGGACGGTTAAGCCATTGCCTGTCACCTGGGGGGATATCGACCCGGTTCAATACAGCTCTGCCGGAAGCTTCACTGTAACAGGCGCCGTATATGAAACGACTGTGCCGGCAATCGCATATGTAACCGTCATTAATGAAGGTGCGCCGACTCCGCCGACGGGCTTACATGCGACCGTCATTACCGCGAATTCTTTGACGCCACAAGTGTCCCAGGCAGGAAGCGGAAGCGCGGGAGGAATCAAGTTCCTGGCGATTGAAACTGGACTGGCGTCTTTGAAGAATTATGGGATTGATTTAAGCATAGAGGGGTAATGTTTCCATCAAGGGCTGTTTCACGGGTCATCCAAGATGATGACCTTGGGAACAGCTTGTTTTTACGCAAAGGAAAGCTACAGATGAGTCAATCGAACAGAGCCGGGGAGGCAAATTGCCATAGCTGCACATAGACAGCCACCATACTTAAAGAAATTGGAACCGATCTAAAAATGATGAAATAGATAGACACAGGAGGTTTTGATAAGTTTATTGAAGCACCAATGAAAGGATGGAAGATATGAATCGCATACAACATTATCCGGCTCCTGCTCATATTCCGTTAAGGGGAGATTTCCGGGTCCGTATCCGGCCTGCGGGTGGGGCATGGGAGGAACTGCCGGTCTTTGAGGTCAATGTGGATATGCATCAGGTAAGGCAGGTTTCGATGGCTTATTTTGATATGGAAGGTAAGGTGGAGGTGGAAATCTCCTGCCTGTATACCGCCATCCAGAGCTGTGAAATCCGTCCGCGTTCCGCTTCTTTGATACCGGCTGCCGATCATGACACTCTCACGTTTGTGCTGAACGAGCCCCACAAGCTATCCATTGAGATTAACGGAGACCGCTTCAGAAATCTGCATCTGTTCGCCAATCCGTTCGAGGACAACCCTCCCAAGCCGGATGACCCGGACGTTCTGTTCGTGAAGCCCGGTATTCACCGGACCGATGATTTATTGATGCTATTGTCGGAGCCTCTTGATGCTACGGGAGAACCGCCGGCTGTTTTATATTTCGGAGAGGGCGCACATTTTGTGGAGGAGACTATTCTTCGGCTGCCTTCGGGCGTTACCTTGTATTTGGTGGGTGGAGCGGCACTCATCGGGTCGCTCGTCTGTGATCGGGTGCATGATGTCGTCATTCGCGGGCGGGGGCTGATCTATTTGGCGATGTTCCACCGATATTCAGCGTTTCGCGGAGTGAGAGTCACCTTCTCGAAAAATATCCGGATTGAGGGCATCATGGTGATCGATCCTCCGCATTACAGCGTGTTTCTGGGACAATCCGAGCAGGTCGAAATTGAAAACTTTAAATCCTTCAGTACACGCGGCTGGTCCGACGGCATTGATATGATGTCATGCAGACAGATTCACCTGCGGGATCTTTTTATGAGAAACTCCGACGACTGCATTGCCATCTATGGTTCCCGTTGGGATTATCGCGGTGATACCCGGGATGTGACGGTCCGCGATTCGGTGCTATGGGCAGATGTCGCACATGCCCTGATGATCGGGACACACGGTGATCATGGAAATGGTGGGGATATCATTGAAGACATCAGGTTTGAGAACATCGATATTCTCGAACATCATGAGCCGCAGGTCAATTATTGGGGGGCAATGGCCATTAATGCAGGAGACGGCAATACCGTACGCAATGTCGTGTACAGCCAAATCCGGGTTGACGATTTTGAAATGGGGCAGCTATTCGATATCCGTGTGGTACACAACAAGGACTATAACCCCCTGCCGGGGAATCGCATCGAGAATGTGACCTTTGAGCGTGTTGAGTACAATGGTACCAAAGCCAACCCGCCCAGAATCCATGGGTTTGATGAGGAACGGGTAGTGGAAGGTGTCACCATTAACCAGATGTATATCAATGGAAGATTAGTGATCTCACTTGAGGATGGCGGCTTTGATGCCAATTCCTATGCCAAACAGATTCAGTTCAATACGGGACAGATTTAGTGAGAGGGTGCGATTATATGTTGAATGATAAAGATCAGCAATGGCTGTCTGCGATGATCGAAAAGATTAGCCAAAAAATGGACTGGGTAAGCGAAAAGTCGAAGTACAAAATTCCTTATACAACCTTTGATGGCACACATGACGACCGTAACACCGATAACCCTACAGGAACCTTGGCCGATGGCATTAACTGGTGGACGAACGGATTCTGGGGCGGAATGATGTGGCTGATGTACCATGAGACGGGCATTGATAAGTACCGGGATATAGCAGGGAACTCTGAAGGCTTCATGGACCGCTGCTTTCAGGAATATTACGGCCTCCATCATGATGTTGGGTTTATGTGGCTGCCGACGAGTGTTGCAAATTACAAAGTTACGGGAAATCCGGAATCCCGAAAAAGAGCGCTGCATGCCGCCAACCTGCTCGCGGGACGCTTTAATCTGGCGGGCGGTTTTATCCGGGCCTGGAATGAAGTGGATGGTTCCGATACCAGAGGATGGGCCATCATCGATTGTATGTTTAACATTCCGCTCCTGTACTGGGCATCGGAAGAAACCGGCAATCCGAGTTTCAGACAGATTGCGGTGAGGCATGCCGACACCGTGATGGAGACCTTTGTAAGGCCGGACGGCTCAGTGAACCATATTGTCGAGTTCGATCCGTTCGAAGGCGGAGTCATCCAGACTTACGGCGGGCAAGGTTATGGGCAGGGCTCCTCTTGGTCCCGTGGCCAGGCGTGGGGCTTATATGGATTTATGATGAGCTATATTCATACGGGCAAGCAGGAGTATCTGGATACGGCCAAACGCATCGCCCACTATTTTATCGCCAATATTCCGGGTAATGGCGTCATTCCGGTTGACTTCCGGCAGCCGAAGGAACCGGGGCTTGAAGACGATACGGCCGCGGTCATTGCGGCGTGCGGTTTGATTGAAATCGCCAAAGTCGTGGATAGTCTGGAGAGAAGGCTTTATCTGGATAACGCGGTTAAACTCATTAAAGTCGTGGAAAAACGAAGCGATTGGTCGAGCGGATCCGATGCGATTGTCCAGAGAGGCTCGTCCGCCTATCACACGGACCGCCATCATCAACCGATTATTTACGGCGATTATTATTTATTGGAGGCGGCGTTCAAGCTTAAGGGCGGCGATTTATATTTGTGGTGATCACAGCAGTCTTTCCAAATTCAACGGAATGGAGTCGTAGACCGTGGCGAAAATATCAAACCCTATATTAAAGGGTTTTAATCCGGACCCTTCCATTATTCGGGTGGAAGATGATTATTATATCGCCACTTCCACTTTCGAATGGTTTCCCGGCGTTCAGATTCATCATTCCAGGGATCTTGTTCATTGGGAGCTGATAGCGCATCCACTCAATCGGGTATCCCAGCTTGACTTAAGAGGCGTTGGTCCGTCCCAGGGAGTGTGGGCTCCCTGCCTTACCTATGACAACGGCCTGTTTTATCTGATCTATACTGTTGTGAACTCGTTCTATGTGAAGATGTGCGATACGCATAATTATCTGGTGACCGCCTCAGATATACGGGGAGACTGGTCCGAGCCGGTATTCCTGAACAGTTACGGGTTCGATCCTTCCCTGTTCCACGATGATGACGGCCGCAAATATATCGTTAGCATGGTTACGGATCATCGAGTACATAAGCTGTATAAAGGGCATTTGGTGCTACAGGAATACAGCGCGGAGGAGAAGGTGATGATCGGGAAGGCCCGGACGATTTTTGCCAGCCGGGATCTTTATCTGGAAGGCCCTCATATATACAAACGGAACGGCTATTATTATTTGTTCGCGGCGGATACGGGAACCGGGGAAGGCCATGGACAATCGATTCTGCGTTCGCGGGAGCTGTATGGGCCATACGAGTATTACGAAGGCAATTCGATCATGACTTCAAGGGATAATCCGGAGGTTCTTCTGCAAAAAGCCGGTCACGGCGATCTGGTGGAAACGCAAACCGGTGAGTGGTATATGGTGCATCTATGCGGAAGGGCGTTGGAGAACCGTACGGAAGCGGGAGAGCGAAAATACACACTAGGCAGGGAAACGGCGATCCAGAAGATGGAATGGACCGGGGACGGCTGGCTGAGACTTTCAAGCGGCTCTGTTATCCCGGAAGCGGAGGTCGAAGCGCCAAATCTTCCGCCATTTCCGTTTCCGGCCAGACCGGCAAGGGATCATTTCGACCAATCGCAGCTCGATATTCATTTTCAATCCCTTCGGGTTCCGTTGGACGAGACCTTCTATTCCTTATCCGAAAGAAAGGGCTACTTGCGTTTGTATGGCAGAGAAGGCCTCGGCTCGAAATTTCGGCAGAGTCTGATCGCGCGAAGATGGCAGGCTTTTACGTTTACCGCAACCACTTGCCTGGAATTCGACCCGGACAACTACAAACAAATGGCCGGTCTCATCTGTCTCTATGATTATCAGAATTATTATTATCTGCATATTACCCATCATGAGCAGTTTGGACGGTCCATTAGCATCCTTTCCGCGATCAACAACCGGTATGAGGAGCCGATGGGCTATATAACGCTTCCGGAAGACATATCTAGAGTCCATTTGCAGGTCTCGGTCAATCACGATCGTCTTCAATTCGCCTATTCGCTGCATGAGGACGGGGACTTTGAGTCAATCGGCCCTGTATTCGACGCAACCACTTTATCCGATGAAGCATGCCGGGAAGGATGGTTCACAGGGGCGTTTGTGGGCATCTGCTGTCAGGATTTGACCGGGTTCCGCAAAGCAGCCGATTTCGACTATTTTGAATATGCAGAGGAGGAGAAGGGGGCATTGTCGTGTCGATAAACACGGCGATGCCTCTTTTTCCGTTATCCCGAATATTTCAGTATCAAGTCCTGACGGATTTGAAGTTTCTTGCCTCTGTTTTAACGGTACAGGCACTTCTAGGCATTCACCCACATACAATAGAAGGACCATGAACCCGTAGTTCTCATTGCTGACCGGTTTCATTGTACATGTGCGGGAGGTGTCGCCAAGTTGCCAGGAATTATAAGCACAATTGCGCTGCTGATCAAAGAACTGACGCTGCTGGTATCGTACGTAAGGAACAATGCTTTTCCCCAGCCGCTCTCGGAGCAGGAGGAAAGCAAATACTTAGGGATGATGGCCGAGGGAGACGCCAAGGCCCGAAATTTGCTCATTGAACATAATCTGCGGCTTGTTGCGCATATCGTCAAGAGGTTATGGACACGATACTATGTCAACAGTACACAATCATTTTTAACATACATCTGTCTAATTAATGGTTAACTAAAAAGTTAAACAAATAAACATTTTCCTCTAAAGGAAAATGTTTATTTGTTTAAAAGATAATATTCCATTAAATGTACAGTGTTGAGATTGAGAATATAAACATCGAAATAGAACGTCTGTTTGGAAGGGTTTGGAATATTTATGTCGAAATATGTAAAAGTTTCGAAATTATTTTTGACTTTTAGCATAAAATATAAAAAATGCTGCAAGCGTCATTTTAGAAAGGAATTTGACAAATGTCAGTCATTAATGAATACAGATTTTTATACAATCAATTAATATCAGACAGAGCCAAAGTATTAATTGTTAGTTATGACGCTAGAAAACATCAATATGAATATAGACCTTATAGCCATCAGGGCGTACCAGACGCATTGGATACTTTATCGGATTTAATTGTTGATAATATGGTGTTTTACTCTTTTTCAGAAGAAGAGATTGTAGACCAACATAATAAATTTGGCTTATTAGATGATTTAAAAAATGCTGCAAAATATGCTTACGAACTTAGATTACCTAAACGGCTAAATGCAAAGACTGATGGAACCACTGGAGAAGTACTTTTAGATATTATAATTCAAGTTTTTGAACCTATAAGTCAGAAAATGATTGCACGAGCAAAATATAAACAACAAGGAGATAACAATGAGATAAAGGGATATGATGCACTTTATTTTACTGACAGTGATGATGGAGTTGCATTATGGCTAGGGCAAGTCAAAACGGGGTCTTATAGTTATTGTAGGAATTCAATTGTCGATGATTTAAATAGCAAATATATTCTTGATTACTTTTGTAAATCAATTTTTTATATTGCGGATAAACTAGATCGTTCGAATACTCTTGCAAAAGTTCTTGGTAGTGTTAATAAAATATGTTTTGAAAGCATTAAAAACAATTGGAGTGACGATCAGAAGAAACAGACACTGATTAATTATTTGAAGAAACAAGAAGTAAAGGTGAAAATACCCTGTTTATTGGCCTTTACTTCAAGCATTTATAAAGAGTCTTCGGAACTGAGCAATAAAATAGAGCAAGAATTAAGAAGTTTTATTGACGAAATTGATACATCGGACTTTCTCATCGCCAATGAAATTGAACATGAATTAATGTTTATCATATTTCCATTAGAGGATATTAATAAGCTTCGAGATAATATTGTTAAATTCAAGAAACCGTAGGTGAATATTATGGAATATTTGTTTAAGCTGGTTGAAGAAATAAATAACTATGATGGATCAATTGAATCATCAAATAATATAAGAGATTTAGTCTGTTATATTTCAGATATTGAAGAATATAAAAATGATCCAATTTATCAATATGCCATTTTTGAGGCAGCTCAAAAGATGAGGACATTTGGTTACATTAAAGGTGCTAATAAAATCGAACTTGATGATATTCCCAATCGCGGGATATCTGAGGTTAAACATCAAAGTATACAAAATTATTATACTTCAAAAGTTTATCGTAATAATTTGCTTGATAGACGTCAAAAGGAAATTGTTGATACATTTATGTCTTTAAATAAAAAAAGACTAATAATCAGTGCTCCCACATCATTTGGGAAAACTTTTTTGTTAAAGGAAATTTTGTATTTGAATAAAGATCGATATAACAATATAATGTTAGTTTTTCCTACCATTGCTCTCTTAAATGAAAATACAATTAGCATTAATAAATTTATCAAAGATAAGAATTTAAACTACACGCTAATAAATAATGTCTATAGTAATATTAATTATTCAGAAAGAAATATTTTCATATTAACTCCTGAACGAACATTAAAGTTGCTTTCTGATACTGAAAAACTTCATTTTGATTTTTTCTTTTTTGATGAAGTATATAAAATCGACGAAGATTTTAGCAATGATGAAGAGAGCAAGTCAGAAAAGGAAGAAAGTGATAATAATAGTGGTCAAAATAGATCTAAAGCTTTTAGAATAGCCCTCTATCTTCTGTCAAAAAATGTACCAGAGTACTATATAGCAGGGCCATATTTAAATTTGAAAGACGTGAAAATGGGATTTAAAAGGTATCTTGACATTAATGGCATTACTATTAAGCAAGTTGATTTTGAACCTACTTTAAGAATTGAAGTAGATGCTTGGAACAAGGGGGTAGTTGAACGACATCCTCTATTGGGAGAGAAAAAAATATCCTTTGATTACGAAAAAGGAATAAATTTAAATACAAAGTCAAAAATCCATGGAATTATTTCTTATTTAAATAAAAACAATCTTGGACAAGCGATTTTTTATTGTTCAACACCATCTAATTCAATGCAATATGCGTTAGATATTATTGAATCACTACCTGAAAATAGTACTCTTTTAGTAAAATACGGAGATTTCATTGAGCATTTAAAAAATAGATATGGAATTAAATATAAATTAAAAGAGAAAGCTATAAATACTTCAGATTATTGGAGTTTGGTGAAAATATTATCTAGGGGATATGGTGTTCACCACGGGAAGTTCCCCAAGTACATCCAGAGAGAGATATTACATATGTTTAATGAAGGGGATATTCAATATCTATTTTGTACATCAACTATTATTGAAGGAGTAAATACAAACGCTAAGAATGTGATAGTAATTAATAATAGTGTTGGAAATAAAATAATGACATCATTTGCACTAAAGAACATAAAAGGCAGAGCCGGTAGATACTATCATCATTTTATTGGAAGAGTCTTCTACACTGATAAAAAACAACGTGATATTGAGAAACAAGATGTTATTAGACTTAATTTTCCTACATATGATTCAAAAGAAATTCAGAATGTTGACATTGATAACTCATATCTTGAAGATCTAGAGGGCTTGAATCTAATTAAAAAAACAGAGCGTGAAAAAAAATATAACAAAGAAAAATTACCTGATGATGTGTTTGTTAAAAATCGCCTATATGACAGGGAGATCCAAGAGAGATATCTGAATTATTTATTAGAAAATAGAAATTTTAATAAATACATAGGGCTTGTGGAGAACACCAGTGTACATTATTTTTTAAATAGTAGGATGATGAATAAAATTCTTGATTCTGTTACTGAGGTAGGGATTATTAGCGAGGGGACAAAAAAATATTATCATGCAGTAGTTTCAAGGTATAGTATTGAACGTTTTCGAGGTTTGATGGAATATCAATTGCAAAATAATGATGGAGACAATGAATCAAAAATAGATAAAATTTATTTGACAGTTTTTGATCAGATTAAAACAATAATTGAGTTTGAATTACCCAAATTACTGAGTTTTTTTGAAGCCATCTTCCAACAAGCTGGAAAGTTAAACGGAGTATCTATGGATGAGTTTAATTTGACTCCAATTATCAGGTTTTTTGAATTAGGAGTTAAAAGTGTTTTAGGAATATTTCTTGTAGAGTATGGCTATCCAATCGAAGCGATTAGAATAATAGAAGATAACTTTCAAGTTTTAAGCAATCTAGATAAAAGTGAAAGTATAGCATTTGTAATAAAGAATTTTAAAGCTATTAGCAAATTATTAGATACTTATGAAACATCTTTACTAAGACTTGCTTTGGAAGTTTAGAGAAATAATGAAAACTCGTTCATGAAATCATTAATAAAATACTTTAAAGATAATAAGAATTGTTTACCGAAAAAACTATTTGCCAATATGATAAAGGAAAATGATTTTACTAAAGCGTGTTTGAAAAC
Source organism: Paenibacillus sp. BAC0078 (assembly GCF_054483875.1). Classification (NCBI taxonomy): domain Bacteria; kingdom Bacillati; phylum Bacillota; class Bacilli; order Caryophanales; family Paenibacillaceae; genus Paenibacillus; species Paenibacillus sp. BAC0078. Next base: position 20,986 of record NZ_JBTLRW010000005.1, on the reverse strand, counting down.
TGATTTTAATGAGGCTACTTCAACAAAATCATTACAGAAGCCAGAATGACAAAGCTCAAAAAAGTTTCGGGGAAAGCTTGTCATACTGTGTTGTGATCCCACGGAACTGCTTAAATTTGAAAAAAATAGGTGTGTTGGCAATCAGTTTGGAATCATATGATAACTGATTTAATATATTCTTGGAGGTTTTCTTTGTATGAATGAAGCTACATTTGAAGCTCAGTTTAATAGTGCGATCCAACAAGTTTTTCCAAATTATGCTTCACTGGGAATCAAGCATCAGTTAATATTTTCTTTTAAGGTTGGTCATGAGGACATTACTGTAAGACCAAGTGTAAAGAGACCACGATTAGATGTTCTATTAAAGCATAACAATATAAATTTGGCAATTATGGAACTGAAGAAACCGAATCATCCACTAACAGATGAAGACCGCTTGCAGGGGCTAAGCTATGCTAGTTTGTTACTTTCTCACCCGCCAATCGTGATCATTTCTAATGGTAATGAAACTCAGTATTATAATAGTTCCGATGGAACCCCGCTTGATATGCAAGGATTAGATGCAACTCAATTAGAAAAAGTTTTTGAAACAGCTTCTAAAGTAGCAATGCTCGGAAGAAATGAAGCAATTCGAACATTGTTAGGTAAAGATCCGATCTTATGGAAAGAAGCTATTGAAACCCTCAATCAAAGAGGCTTCGAAAATCAGAGTAGCTCTATTGAACAATATTCAGAGGCTATTGCTGAATCTTTTCATTTACCACGTAACAGTGTACATCAGATTAAAAAACTTCTCAATTCAAATAATCCCGTTATTGCGGTAACTGGAAATCCACTTGTAGGTAAGACCAATGTTCTGTATCAACTGTGTCAATTAGAAGATCAGCCTTTTGTACCCCTATACATTAATACAATCGACTGCACGGGTGGCATTTTTCAATACATAGCAAATTATTTTAATGAGCGTTTCTTTTCTGTAACTTCAGAAAATGATGCGCGTCACTGGTTTCGTCACGGAATTACAACGGTACATCCAGCAGGAAAGTTGGTGCTTATCATTGATGATGTCCGTTATACACAAACAAATCTGATTCATGAAATTGATGAATTGATTAAATTGTGCGTTGATAGCACTTCTTGCTCTCTAATCATTGCATGTGATAGCAGTACCTTTGCTAAAATGTCTACTGTGGAAGGGAGACCAGGAAAAAAATCTTTAATTGGAAAAAAAGCGCTGAAAGTGAAAATTGAAAATCTTTCAGATGATGAACTTGAACAAGCAAATACTTACTTAATGGAGACACAATCAGCGCGTTTCGATATGGGAGCAAAATACAGCAAGGAACTTCGAGTTCCAAGAATTCTTAGGATGATTGTTTCGGGTCTTCCCAAGGAACTAAAACCAGATACCATATTAATTATCCCGAGTTCTTTACATTATCGAAGTCTTGATTGGATTAAAGATAGTTTTAGTGCAGATGTTAAATTCATGAATGATATGGTGAACCTTGTTACGGCAGCATTAGATCAAGAAAGTTATGAAAGCTCTAATCCTATTGTAAAAATGGCCTCTTATGGTCGAGGCTCTGTTTTATACACTGTAGCCGAAGGAATTCTTGGGGAAGGTCGTTTAGAGCGATTACTCGAACAAGGACATATTGAACTATTCACTGATAAAGAAGAGAACCGTTACGTCATGCCCAAAGTGCCTGAATTACTAGCTGCTGTAGCCATTGAAGTTATACTAAAGAATGTAAGTGGGTTGAAATTTGAGGAAGTGTTGGTTTATGTATTAGATACTTGTGAAAGACTTCCTTATGGGGATTTGATCGCAGCCAACGTTTTTATGAAACTTAGTTTAAATCCTGTTTTCCCTGTAATTAAACTGTTTGAAAATCTAATACACAACCAACCTGTCAAGGAGAAAGCGGGGGGTGATTTTACTGGGGCATTGTATTCTGATGAACTCGGCTTAGTCACGATTCCCCCGGAATTGTTTTTTACCCCAGAAGAGGATACATTGCTCTTTGCAAACCTATTTCCTTGGTTAGTACTTTCTCAATTAGTTACACAACCATTCATTCAAGAAGGAGAAGACATTACAGATGGATGGTATGTGTACCGTACAATTCTAACGATCGTGGGAGGGTATCCAAATGTATTGCGGCGATTTGATCCCCTGTTAAACATAATGGAACCATTCAGCATTCCCACACATGAAATGCGTTCAAAGAAAGGTCTGGAAGGAGAGGTTATTTGTGGCGAAATGGGAATAATTGAGCCTATTACCTTTGCAATGCAGCAAGGATTCTATTTAGTTCCAGATGAAATGATAAAAATTTGCAAGACTGCAGTTAACGAAGATAATCCATTCCTTAGTCATAGGCTTCATAATGCTGCAATCGCCGTTGTTGATACAACAAAGATTAGTACATCATTTGTGGCTAGGAGTGCAATTGAAATATTGAAGCCCATTCTACATCCGCATAGAAGTGAAATCTGATTTCTACATCGCAATGTTCATATAAAAAAAGAACAACTCTAATCGCTTAACTGCGTTAGAGTTGTTCTTTTTTACAAAGCTAGTGCTAAAAAATCAGAAGGACACGTAAGCTTTCCTTGAGCACCGTTGTTTTATTTTTCAATATTTTTTAATATTCCCCGCAAATGACTATATACTTCTTCGTGTTGTTTAATTTTTATATTCTTATTTCTAGTGTAATGCCGGGTATAGTGAAGTGTTGATTGAAACTTTTCATGGCCAAGTAGCTCCATTAAAGTAAATAAGTCTACACCTTCATCACGCATAAATGTAGCAAAGGAATGCCGGCTGCTATGAATGTGCATGCTTGGCAAATTTGCTTTAGCTAAGTAATCTTGAAAAAGTACATTAACCTGTGCCCGTGAAATTGGCTGGTTTAGTTCCGCGCCAGGGAAGAGAAATGCAGAGTTATCACTACGATACTTACTTAAATACTCACGAAGAATTTCTCCGAAGCCTTCTCGTAAAACAACAACTCTTTGGACTTTAGTTTTAGTTTTAATTAATAACATCATTTCATTTGTAAGATCAAGTTCACTGACATTAATATTTAGTATTTCTGAAATTCTACAACCGGTTGAAAACAACAACCCAAATAGCAGTGTGTCGCATACCAAATCTTGACTATGTGATACCATGCTATGAAGAAACCTCAAAAACTCATGTCGGCTTAAAATACGAATAGGTTCAGCCTTTGGTTTATAGAAACTTAATGAAAAATCGGAAAAAGCGATAACATCCGGAAAAAATTTATTTTTCTTTAGATACTTAAAAAAACTTCTTATAGCGTGAGTTGCTGTTGAAAGCTTAGAATAAGTATCCCCAACAAGATCAAACAAATAGGTGTCGATGACCTTACTGTTTATAGGCTTATACCCGATAATGTTATCCCCTGCTTTTATAGTAAATAGTTTATCAAGTTCAACTTCAGAGAGGGGGCATCCTAGTTTGAGGGCTAAATATTCATTAAATTCAAATAAAGCTTTGGTATATGCTTTAAGTGTTGCTTTTGTATAGACACTGACCATCTGATAGTTATGAATTTCCTCCTGGAAGTTGACCATCACTTCTACCTCCTATTCCCATGATGCCATTTAACAATTTTTCAAGTGGAAAAGGATATTTTAATACAGATTTTTTAAGGTCACTTGGGTGACGTTTTGTATAAATTCTCGTAGTTTCAATGTTTTCATGACCTAATACTTCTTGTAGATCATAAATTTCCATTCCTTCTTTCAGTGCATTTACAGCAAACGTATGTCTAAATGAATGAACTGAGAATTGTCCCTTTACGCCTATCGATTCAAAGATTTGAGTTATCATGTATTGAATGTTGCTGATAGAAAGTGGTTTCCTTTCATCGAAACAACGCTTAGAGAATAAATAATCAGTGTTTCGTATATCCCAGGTGTAACATCCGGTTCGTGCAAGATAGTCTAGAACAACTTTCTTTACTTCCGGGTACATGGGAACATATCTTTCTTTTTGACCTTTGCCTTTTCTGATAAATATTAAATCTTCGTATATATTGAAATCGCAAATTCTTAAGTTTACAATTTCACTGATTCTAACACCCGTCCCTACGAAAAAGTAAATCAGCGCAAAATTGAGGAAGGGCCATTTGCTCTTTTTTGCTGCATTCAGGAGAGGAGAAAGGAGTTTGTCTGGGATATACTTAGGAACAATGATGTCTTTGATTCTTTGAAATTCAATCATGAGTTCCTCGCTTATATATTTTCGTGTATATGCAAACTTCATGAGGTTACTTATTATAGCAGCGTAGGTATTAATAGTGTTGGGACGAAGATCAACGCCTTTTAATGGCTTACAAGTAGCTAAGAATTGATAAAACAAATCTTCAGTTAATTTCATCATCTTGATTTCAGGTCCTGCAGATATTAGGAACTGAGCAAAACTTTTTAAAATAGTGATATACAATTCTATTGTTAATGGAGATTTTTTTTTATTTAATTTTAATGTTGAAATATAATCTTCTATAACGAAAAGGATTGTTTTCTCATCTGTTAGTTTTTTCTTTCCTTCTATAAGATTTAAAAAGTCATTAACGTCAATCTGGTACATTTCTGCGATAACATCAGGTGTAATGTTAACATCAATGTTGAAATCCATATTAAACACCGCTCTCTTCTATTCGTTTTAGTGGATTGTGTGGAAGGGTTCGGGTTAACAGCCGCTTTATGCTACGATGTATATACCATTCTGTTGAACAACGATGTTTGTGTCCCATAGATGCAGAAACTTCATCAAAATCATTTTCATTATCTAAAGCATTTGTTGCATATGTGTGGCGTAATGCTTTTGGGTGGAATCGCAGTTCTCCAAATGCTTTCTTATTAGCTCGTTTGAAAATTGATGTTAATCCATTGCGTGTAATTGGTTCCCCGTATGCATTAATAAACAAGTATTCGTGTATAATGTTGAAAGTTGAGCGGAACTCTAAGTATTTACTAATTACAGCACAAAGATCTTTGCTAATTTTCAGTTTGCGTAAACCGGATTTTACACAGCAAAGTGTAATAAGTCTCTCTGACAAGCTAATATCAGTTGTTTTTAAATTGGTTATTTCAATCGGTCTACTCCCTAATTCCATCACGATTAATACGACTGCTAGATCTCTTGTTATTAAGAGACTGTTACTCGTCACAATTGAATCTAATAAAGCATTAATTTCTTCAGTCTCCACATACTCATTTGATCGTTTTCCTTCATCCCGAAGTGATTCAGGAATTATATAATTAATATTTACAATTGATTTTTTAGACAGCATTTTTAAGAACATTCGAAGAGTCACTAAATATTTATTAACTGTACAAAGCTGTATTTGTTCGGTATTAAAACGATTAACTAAATATTCTTCATATGCATTCACCATTGCACTTGTTAATGATTTCATATCGTTTAGAGATATAAAGGGACTGGCATCAGTAAAATTCTTTACCAAAAAAGATATAAAGCCTCTAAGGTTATGCTTATGATTATTGAGGGTAGTTTTTGCATAATTTTGAAGCGAATAATGTCTTTCGAAATCTAAAACAACTTCAGGAATTAGGGTCTTATTGCTTACGCGCGGTTTTGAACGATTATATATAAAATCTTTCTGCTTAGGTTTAGTGATTAGTTGCAAGAATTCTTGTGCATCGAGATGTGACTTTCCATCAAAGAAGCGGAGGATTGTTTTTAATGAAAATCTTCTATTTAATAAATGTTGTATTGTTGTATCTTCAGCTGTTTCTACAACAGATAAAGCAGCTCTCATATTAAATCACCTCAATGTTAGTATTAATTAATTGATAGACTTATATACTTCCTATGTGGTAGAATTTTCATATACATTTCGATTAGCACTTTAACTTCCTGCCAGGCGGCTTAGGGAAGCATTCTGACTTCTTAATTACCAATATAAAATTGGATAAGTCTGCCCAAAGGGGAAATTCACAATTTAGTGTTTAATATTAAGCGAGAGGTCAATTGACCTTATCGCTTTTTTACATTTAATAACATATTTAGAACAAAATATGAGTTTTGTGCCAGATCCTTTTATTAAGTAAAGTGGTGAATATATAATTTATTCGATTACATGAAAAATCCTTTGATAAGTCAAAGGTAAAAGTGCATTAAAAGGGATCAATTTATCCAATTTAGCGTATGTGGGTTATCATGATTAAATCTTAACTGGAAGGAGGTGCAGGCTTATAATGATAAAAGGCATTAAAAGTAGTTGTGCATGTGTGGGTTTATTACTTATCGATTTCACTCCTTGTCTTGTAAGTTCTGTCCTTGAACTGGTTAATCATGATACCCCAAATAATCAGTACTGGCCCTTACTCACTGTATAAAGTGAGTAAGGGCCAGTAACTTCATTTTTTAATATGCTTTTTCCGGTGATATTATTATGAGGGAAAAGCGCAATAAGAATAAATTATCAGATATTATTGTAGCACTTACACGAATTCGGAACTTTTATACTAAAGCTGACTCTACAGACCCTACAGCTATTAAAAATTTTCTTGAATATAAAAGGGATTTGAGTGGTAGGTTCACCTATAAATGGACGGAATTGCTCTTTTTGAGAATGGACCTTAATGAAGTCAGGGCTTTTCTCTTGCATATAAAGTTTGTGGCCGCAAGACGAGTGGTAATAATGCGAGTAGAAATACTCGGTTTCAACAAATATGAGTTAAATACCCGATTTCGCATTAATAATGATCAAATGACTAATTTTACGAATATTGATGATCTTCAAGCACAAGAGTTAAGGGGGCTTATTCCATTTAAACAGTCTTCAGGGGAGCGGCAGATTGTAGCCGATATTAATTACTCAATTGAGTTTTTGGCTTTTATTTCCTTACTCTCAAGGCTACCGCTTCAATGGCTTCTAGTACCTGAACCTGATCTAACCTGGAACACTGAACATTTTGTTTATTTAAATGATGTCTCACTATATTATAATAAGCAAGAATTTAGTGCTTTCTTAAATGGACTTGATCGTAACACCCATGATGTACGAGCAGTTATCTTAACAGATTTAATTACCAAAACTAAACTGTATCTACGTGTGGAGCATCTTTTTGGTACCTTAAGTATTGAACTTTGTAATACTTATGCTAGTAGTCAAGAATATGAAATGTTTATAGGGTTGTTTCAAGGAGAACATTACTGTTACGGCTTGATGCCAACAGTTATCCCTAGTCAAATCAATCATACAGTAGTAATGAGACACGGACTTTCAAAGCGTCCACTGTGTTATCCAATAGAATTTATCGTAAAATCTTGCTCACTGTATTGAGTGAGGAACATGATATTAAATAAATACAGGCAAACCTCTTGATATTACAATATCGGGAGGTTTTTTGTTTGGGTGAAAAAGGGCCAGTAGAAGAATCGAAAAGAAGAAAGGCGATTGAGATTATTGAGCAATGGATGAAGGAAGAAGAAAGAGAAAAAGATAAAGAATTGCATGAGGTGAGTAATGAAGACGAGCCAAATGATTCGAAATAGGGAAGATTTAACCGATCATAAGTCGACTGAATGTTTACCTATAAAGGTAAACGCTCAAACGAAGAAAGGTAAAGCAATCGACTACATTCTGAAAAAAATAATTAATAAAACCGACTGACAACAGTCGGTTTATTTTTCTTTCAACTGGATATAATACTGAATACGAACATTCGTTCCTGTATTGAGAAATGCTAATTGTTACTCAATAAAGCCGAAGGCTTAATAACTTCACGAGGTATCGAATTTAATGGTAGGTGTTATACATATTCTTGGGTCATTAAGAAACAATGGTTTAAACATGCTCGAATGTCAGCAACTTTGTACATTGAACAGTACTTTGATCCAAAAATGATAAAGAGGTTGCTGTATTAATAAATACCGCTCTTCTTTACTGTACATTGATTGAACTTAATCAAACACCACCGTCAGATCAAGATGAGTATTTCGGAAAGTTTAAGCTGATTTGTCAACAAAAAAATAATCTAAAAAGGTGAAAGTAAGGGGGACTCAAATGTTCACAGCAATATATCCTCGCGTTTCTACAGGCATGCAGGCAGAAGAGGGATATAGTCTCGATAACCAGGTTGAGCTATGTATGAACAAAGCTAAGGAAATGAATTTAGCATTGGATACGATTAAGGTTTACCGAGAGGAGGGTTTTAGCGGCGAAGACATTGATCGGCCGGCGATGAATGAGCTACGTCAAGCAATTAATGATCACCTAATTGATCGGGTCATCATTACACATCCGGATCGCTTATCCCGGGATTTGACAGACAAATTGTTTCTCTGCCGAGAATTTGAGGCTCGTGATGTTCAGCTTATTTTTGTTGATACGGAATATCAGAATACTCCGGAAGGGCAGCTGTTTTTTAACCTGATGAGTGTCATTGCTCAATACGAGCTATCATTAATTAAGAAAAGAACAGTCAGGGGGAGACTTACAGCTGTTGAAAAAGATAAGAAAATCATGCCTATGCGGTGCCCCCCTTTTGGATATGATTGGGTGAAAGGACAACTCATTATAAATCAGACAGAGGCAGAGTATGTAAGGAAGGTCTATGACTGGTATTTGAACGATAATATGACGATGCGTGAAATTGGTGATAAGCTTTTTGATATTGGGGCTTCGCCAAAACGTTCTACCAGTGGAAACTGGGGAGCAAGTTCAATTGGACGGATGCTTAGTTCTGAAATATACATCGGTCGATACTACTACAATCGTAGAAAAGTTAAAAAACTTAAAGGACAACGAACTCGAACCGGTAAACCTAAAAAAACATATACTGTTCGCGATCGAAGTGAATGGATTTTGGTTGAAATTGAACCAATTGTCTCTGAGGAATTATTCGAACAAGCAAGGCAACAACGTATCAAGAACTACACTCGTTCCGGTAATTTACACTTCGATTATTTATTAAAATCACTAATCCGCTGTGGTCATTGTGGTCGTAAGTGGTCAGGTACAACGTATTCTGGGCGACGTAATAAAGTAACAGACTCACGGCTAAAGTATAGGTGCTATCGCTGTCCCAATGTTTCTCCAAAGGTTTATGGTGTTGTACACCCCTGTCCTACACGAAGCATAAGAGCAGAAATACTTGAGGAATTTATTTGGGATATGGTCATGGGGGCCTTATCTAACCCGGAAGACTATATTGAGCGGTTAGGCGGCCAAGTTCAAGAGATTGTTGAAGAGTTGCTTATAAGCGCAGGTATCTTTAAGAATCAAATAGATGAAAAAAGAAAAGAAACAGAGAAATTGAAAATCATGTTCCGGAGAGATGTAATTACGGAAGATGAGCTCACGACGGAGTCACATAAATTAATGAAAGAAATTAATGATCTACAATCGCAGCTGGGTTTGTATGAGGGGCAGATTAAAGTGCATAGAGAACAACATTTTTCCCGTGGAAAGAATTTGAAAGCTGTTGAACGGATAAATGAATTCATTAACAGTAAGGGGGCTGAGCTAACATATGAAGAAAAGCGTTTTATTATTGAAACCCTCATTGACGAGATTGTCCTAAAGTCAGAGGGAGATGTGTTAAATGTCAGTATAATTGGCAGCTTAAGCGGTCTTATTGAAACTCAAGATGTCGGAATGGAAAATGATATTCCATTGGCGTTAACTAAAAAATTGCCGTTGGCAAAATAATGATTGGAGGAGAAATTAAATGTCAGAATTAAATTTTCAAATTACTGAGGAGATGGACCAAAAAATCAAGGCTTGGGACTCGTGTGTCGCAAAGGATGTAGCTGGTGCCAAATTTGCTTATACTTTCATTCCAACAGGGCTTGGTTTGGTCGTTAAGGTACAGTGTGATGTATGTAAACGAGAGCTGGATCTTTCTGAGTGGTAATCAACAAAAATTTGTTTGAAATCCGATGTTTAAGTTATTTATGATTCTGTTTTCAATGTACATGCACTTCTAGGCATTAACCCACATACAATAAAGGGACCATGAACCCGTAGTGCTCACTACTGATCGGTTTCATTGTACATATGCGGGAGGTGTCGCCAAGTTGCCAGGGATAATAAGCACAATAGCGCTGCTGATCAAAGAACTGACGCTGCTGGTATCGTATGTAAGAAACAACGCTTTTCCCCAGCCACTTTCGGAGCAGGAGGAAAGCAAATACTTAGGGATGATGGCCGAGGGTGACGCTAAGGCTCGCAACTTATTAATTGAACACAATCTGCGCTTAGTAGCCCACATAGTAAAAAAGTTCGACAATACAGGGGAAGATATGGAGGATTTGATTTCTATTGGTACCATCGGGTTAATCAAGGCAATAGAAAGTTATCGCCCGAACAAAGGGACGAAGCTGGCCACTTTTGCAGCTCGTTGTATAGAGAATGAGATTCTGATGCATCTTCGCTCACTCAAGAAGACCCGCAAGGATGTTTCACTTCATGATCCAATTGGTACGGACAAGGAAGGAAACGAAATCACACTGATTGATATTCTTGGATCAGAAACGGACGATGTAATTAAAGAAGTTGATCTGAAGATTGAGAAGAGTAAAATCTACCGTAATCTCGATATTTTGGACGAGAGAGAAAAGGAAGTCGTTGTCGGCCGCTTCGGACTGGATACCGGTGGAGAGGAGAGAACGCAGCGGGAGATTGCCAAGGAACTCGGGATCTCGCGTAGCTATGTCTCAAGAATAGAAAAAAGAGCGCTAATGAAGCTTTACCATGAGTTCTATAAAGCAAAGAGGTAAGTTGAAAATTACATGGTTGTATCCGTTAACAATATTGCGTTTATAAAGCGACTTGTCTACGGATGAGTTGCTTTTTATTTTTTGATTATGGAAAAAATTGAAGGAGTATCGAGATGACAACATATAAAGACGTGTATGATCTTCATATTCAACTACTACATATTTACGAAAAAAATGAGAAACACCACGGTGCACATCAGAAACAGATAAACTACTTCAAGAGACCATTTTTCATGACTGAAGATGTAGTTCAAAAAATATTTGTTCTGAATCAGATTATTAAAATACATGAGAATCGAAGGGAGCAAATATTGAAGTGGTGCTCTGAAAATTACTTCAATTAAACTAACTTCTCTATTGCTTATTGTTACAATTTACAAAAAATCTTTATGAGCTGATGTTTTCTCCTACTTAGTTGAAAAGGTGAATTAAGTATCTTGCGAAGTCCTGATGTATTGGTTGCACGGGTTTTCAATTATATCAGAAAGTACTTTTCATCTTGAAGTGACTAAACTCTGAATAAGCATAAGGGCAGATGGCAATTAAAGTGTCATCCCAAGTACAACATTAGTTAAATTTTGGACACGTGCAATTGGTTTGGATGCAGAGACGAAGTATGCGATCCGCAGTTTTATCCGAGAGATGAACAGACTTCGTGGTGTAACAGTTATCCTGACTACTCATGATCTGGATGATGTTCAGGAACTGTGCAGCGACTTATAATTGTCAATAGGGGGAGGTTGTCGAGGATGGACCGATCGGCGAGCTTATCGGCAAGCTGACACCTAAGCGACTGCTTGTTGTTGAACTGCAACAGCCATGCGAGGATGTAGAGCATTCCGACGCTGTCGTAGTGAAGCGGGAGGGGGTGGAAATCTGGTACCAGTTCGAGAAGCTCGGCATTACAGCGGCTGAACTCACGAAGCTCCCCACTTTTGCAGCCCTCTGTATCGAGAATGAAATCCTGATGCATTTGAGATCGCTTAAAAAGACCAAAAAGGACGTATTCCTGCATGATCCTATAGGGAAAAGATAAGGAGGGTAACGAGATTACTCTCATCGATATTCTTGGCTCCGATGCAGATGATATTGTAAAGGAAGTGGATCTGAAGATCGAGAAGAGTAAGATTTATCGTAATCTCGATATTCTGGACGACCGAGAAAAGGAAGTCGTAGTGGGTCGCTTTGGCCTCGATACAGGCGGGGAAGAGCGGACGCAGCGGGAGATTGCTAAGGAGCTAGGAATCTCCCGCAGTTATGTGTCACGGATTGAGAAAAGGGCGCTAAGATTTACAGAGTAAACATTTGTTAATAAAAGGCCCTTTACTTAGCGACTTGTCTACGGATGAGTTGCTTTTGTTTTTTATAAGTGGGATTTAGAAATTACAGACATTGCAATTAAGGGCTTAATGATGGCCACATATAAAAAAATATTTGATCTTCATGTTCAATTACTCCATATATACGAAAAAAACGAAAAGTATCAAGGTCCCTATCAGAAACAAATAAATTATTTTAAAAGACAACTTTTTCTTACAGAAGATATAGTTCAGCGAATTTTTGTGTTAAATCAACTCATGAAAATTCATGAGAAGGAAAGAGAGCAAGTCGTTAAGTGGTGTTCTGAAGAATATTTTAAATAAGGTTCCAAAAGAGAAGTGTCAATATAGGATCCGTACCGAAAGCGGTTGCTTGTGTGTATGTAGACTCTTTACTGCGATAGTAACATTTACACTACAACATATCTGTTTCTGGTAATAGTGAGAGGCACACTGGCTTCCTCGAAGAATGTGCAATAATCCTGGGTCGGACGGGTCTGTCAATAATTTTGTGTAAACTCATGACAAGGAAATCTCCTGAGGGGGATTTCGTCGCTTAGCGTAAGTAGTTACCGATCCGTTCCGGAAAGAAGACGGAAAGCTGCAGCAACATCTGACCCCAGTTCTGGACTCGTCCTGTCCATTTGCGGGTCACATCCATCTTGGCCAGGAATAGCATTTTGAGTAGGGCTTCATCGGTTGGAAAGATGCTTTTGCCTTTCGTAACTTTACGGAGCTGCCGGTGGTAGCTTTCAATCATATTTGTGGTGTAGATCAGCTTGCGAATCTCTGGCGGGTACTTGAGGAAGGTCGAGAGTTCCTCCCAATTGTTGCGCCAGGAACGGACAATGAGCGGATACTTAACGCCCCAAACTTCCTCAAAGCGATCAAGCTCAAGCAGAGCGCCTTGCTCTGTTGCCGCTTTGTAGATCGGCTTCAGATCAGCCGTGACCATCTTGAGATCTTTGTACGACACATAGCGGGTACAATTCCAGATCTGGTGAATAATACAATTCTGGATTTCGGTCTTTGGATAACAGGCAGCAATCGCTTCGGAGAAGCCGCTTAGATTATCTACGCAAATAATGAGAAGATCCTGCACGCCCCGATTCCGCAGGTCATTCAGGACGCTGAGCCAGAACTTGGAGGTTTCGTTCTCGCCAATCCACATACCCAGCACATCCTTGTTTCCGTCCAGGTCAATGCCGATGACCATATACGCTGCTTTATTCACAATGGCGCCGTCCTGCTTCACTTTGAAGTGAATAGCGTCCATGTAGACCACGGCGTACACGCCCTGCAAAGGTCGATTTTGCCACTCTTTAATGAGCGGGACGATCTTATTCGTGACATTGGAAATAAGCGCAGGCGAGACGTCGATCCCGTACAGCTGCTGGAGATGATCTTGAATCTCCCTCGTGCTGACGCCTTTGGCATAGAGCGCGATGATCTGATCTTCGATTCCAGTCACATTCTTCTGGTGCTTTTGCACGACTAGTGGCTCGAACTCGCTTAGCCGGTCCTGGGGAACCGCAATCTCTTGCTCGCCATATTCACTGAACACGGCTTTTTACTTTTACCGTTACGGCTATTCGGCGTCATTTTCGCTTTGGTCTCGTGCTTCTCATAGCCCAGGTGCGTGTCCATCTCTGCCTCTAGCATTTCCTGTAGCGTCTCTGCAAACAGTTTTTTCAGGGCGTTTTGCGCATCCTGCGCTGTGACCAGCTTATTCTCCTTGATGAATGCTCGCAGTTGTTCTTTGCTCCAAAGTCCCATGTGTTCTCCCCAACCTTTCTATTAATTCCATTTTATTGGGTTTAGGAGTTTACACAAACTATTTTACAGACTCGGTCGGACCTCCCGTAAAGCTTTCTTGACTCTTCGTAGGTCTTACGGACGTGCTCCCTCATCTCCGATGATGTTTTCTTATTCCCTTTCCGGTCTGCACCGTCATTTGTAGTACCCACTATGAGAGACCTTAGGATGCTGCACGACTTCTCCAATCGGTACTTGAAGCGGTGTTCAGTTGTTCCGCTGTCGGGGGTCATCCTTTGAACACGGGAATGGCTAAAAGATTTTTGTGTTAAATCAGATTATAAAGATATATGAGAAAAGAAGAAGAAATCAAATATTGAAGTGGTGCTCTGGAAACTGCTTCCAATAAGCAATTTCTATTTTAGGTTGGTCGAGTACTTCAACAATTGTAATGATGTTATCATCAGCCGGAGAGGATGATGGTGTCCCTGATTTTAAAATTATCTTGGAACTTAAGGATAATAATTAGAGCTATATTATACACGTGCAAGATAGTGCTGATAACAACAATGTGTTTAAGAAGCAATTCGTCTGCGATGAGTTGTTTTTTGGGTTCAAAGATATAACAAATATCACTATTCGATAGGCGGTAATTGTACTTGGCTTGAGAATAAATGATCTCAATTGCTCGATAGTATTTTCGATCAACTATGATACATCAATTTCATTCATATAAATCTTTTTGACTTTGCAATGTTTTGCTGATGCCAGGAGAATTATATATTTTAATCGCTGTTGGCGGAGGGATAACTTCAAAAAAGTTATCCCGACTTTTGGGGTAGCCAAAGTAATATTGAAGACACCTGGGTTTTCAATACCATTTACGGCGATATCACCTGCAAAGTCGGGATAAGTGGTGTGAGAGTCGGGGGCTAGCCCCCGACTCCTACTCGATTTGGGATGCCCCTAATGTTTTTTAGGACACTCCTTTTTGGGTTCTTATAAATGTTCCTTTTATCTGTGTCTTCATTTTTATATTCTTTGTTTGCCGTCCCAATTTCAGACCGGGGGGATTTGGTTCGGTTTTTGAGTCGCGAGATATTCTGTACCTAGTAAACAGTGTTAAAAATTTTGAAAAATCGACAATTTCCGTCATTATCTCCTAATGATAAAAAAATAATGGCGATATATACTATATTATGTAATGAAGGCGTTTTATGGTATGGTGGTGTTTTTCTCATTAGACGAGTTAAGTTCTATTTTATGTAATTTAATAAAAAAGTGGGCATCGAGCTGAACTTGATTAACTCCTTATATTACTAAATGAATTATTAATTTTATTTATTTCTATACCAGTAATTGTTTGGAAATATGCAATACTTTAAGTAACCAGGATCCATGACGTAAGTCGTATCGTCATCGACAATGATCTTCATGATCTGCAATATCCTTAGTGGAGGCAATAAATCTAGCTGGAAACACGGCCGTCTTATCCAACACAATGAGAGAGGTATGCATCTTTACACCATGATTTGTGAAGCGCTTATGCTCTTTAACCCACCTAGCATTTGCTGGAGTTGCTCATTAGCTGAAAAGTGCAAGGACATTTCTTCTAAGGGTTTCGTTGTTGTAGCTGAGCCTCAATAAACAAGAGCGCTGCAGAATTAACAAACAATTTTTGGGTGCGTCTAGTGCGCCAACTCGAGAGGGGTGATCCTTTAACAGTTCTATACATTGACAAATGACACTTAGAGGTTTTTCTGTTTTCATCTCTGATAAACCATCCTATATATAAATATAGTAAATAACAGAATGAATTTTATTGAAAATGTAAATGCAACGCTAGTAGGGAAGTCGCGGACAAAGGAAATTACTGGATCGATCGTGCGGGGGTGGTTTACTCATTGGTAACCAAAGTAAAAGAAACAATGGAGGCAATTTAAGTCATTCTATAGAAAGCGCAGACTCAGTTTAATAATATTTAAGGAGGCATTCCATTCATGCTAGATTCACCCAAATATCCATTAACGAACGCGCAGAAGAGAATTTGGAATACCGAAAAATTACTGCCGAATACGGGATTAAGTGCCCCATTGTTTTCCCTGAAATTAAAATCCCAAACGGGTTCCATAGATTATGAATTGTTGAAAAATGCAATCAATCTTCTTATTGAACGAAATCCGCTCCTTCGCACCCGAGTCTTTGGAGAAGATGAGCCTAAACAACATTTTCGGAGTTCTAGCGTCACCGATTTGAAGGTAATCGATGGATCAACGATGGATGTTGATTCATACATTTTGGCAGAGTCTAGAAAAATAATGACTCTGAATAACTTAGATTTAGTTCGAATTCAATTAATTTTATTAAGCCAAGTTGAATGTGTCATTCTGTTTCGAATACATCATATTATTTGCGATGGATATACGATGGAACTGATCTCAAAGGAAACCATGGATATTTACCGCGGGTTATTGCTAGGTAGCATTCCCTCTCAGACGAGGCCATCTTACATAGAATTTATCAAGAGTGAATTGGAGTACGAAAATTCCGATCGTTTTATTCAGGATAGAGAATTCTGGCTGCAGGAATTCGAATCCTTTTCCTACGACAGTCAGGATATTCTATATGGCAAACGATCTGCATGCACGGAAGGCGAAAGAAAGTCTTTTTCTATTGTACCTGAGATGTATGATGATATCAGAAGATTTTGCGGTATACATAAGATTACTACTTTTACTATGTTTTTTTCGGCATTGCACTTATACCTGTATAAAGTGACTTTGAACAACGATCAAGTGATCGGAACGTACTACGCCAATCGAACAAATGCCAATGAAAAAGATATGCTCGGCATGCTTGTAAGTACCGTGCCGTTTAGAATGACTGTCAATGGCAAGCAAGACGCCCTGTCCTTTATTCAAGCCGTTTATGAGAAGAAATCCACTATCGCTGCGCATCAGAAATACCCCTTTAACTTGCTCGTTAATGAATTACGTCAAAACTACAAACGTACGAGTCCATTGTTTCGCGCGGCGATGAATTTCCAAAGGGCTTCCATTTTTGCGAATGATTTGTTCGAATATGAACTGGACCTTGTATTTGGCGGTCATGAAGAGAACGAACTATTGATCAAGGTGCAGCATACGAAGGCAAAAAAACATATAAAAATTGACTTTGATTATCGAACCGATTTATTCTCTGACGACGATATTACCCTAATGTATTCCCATATCTCTAATCTGATTCAACAGATTATCCAAGATCCCCATCAATCGATTGATGAACTCGATTTGATTACTTCCGAAGAAAAAACAAAATTGTTGATCGATTTTAACGACACGAAGGTCGAGTATCCGAAGGATAAGACGATCCAAGCGCTGTTCGAGCAGCAGGTGGAGCGGATGCCGGAAGCGGTGGCGATCGTATTCGAGTCTGCGCGAATGACGTATGGGGAGCTGAACACGAAGGCGAACCAGTTGGCGAAGGAGCTGCGGACACGTGGCGTCGGCGCGGACCGGATCGTAGGGATCATGGCGGAGCGATCGCTCGAGATGATCGTGGGCATTCTCGCGATCTTGAAGGCTGGTGGCGCATACTTGCCGATTGACCCGACGTACCCAGCGGAGCGGATCGTGTACATGCTGGAAGACAGCGGCGCCGATCTATTGCTTGTATACAGCGAGAATGCGGAAGTGCCGTCTGGGTATGAGGGAGAGGTACTGGATCTGGCGGATGCGTCACTGTACGCGGGCGACACTGCGAATCTGCCTGCGGCAAGCGGTCCAAGCGATCTGGCGTACGTCATCTATACGTCGGGATCGACGGGCAAGCCGAAAGGAGCGATGGTGGAGCATCACAACGTCGTGCGGCTGCTCTTCAACGACCGCAACCTGTTCGACTTCGGCGCGGGCGATGTCTGGACGATGTTCCATTCGTTCTGCTTTGATTTCTCGGTCTGGGAAATGTACGGCGCCCTGTTGTACGGGGGCAAGCTGGTTATTGTGCCGAAACAGACGGCACAAGAGCCTCGGTTGTTCGCCGAACTGCTGGAACGCGAACGTGTGACGATTCTGAACCAGACGCCTACGGCGTTCTACAGTCTGATCCATGAAGTGTGCGACAAGGAAACGAAGCGGCATCTATCTATCCGCAAAGTGATATTTGGGGGGGAAGCCCTGTCTCCCGCACAACTGGAACCGTGGGCGAAGGCGTATCCAGGTGCCCTTCTGATCAACATGTATGGCATTACAGAAACGACCGTACACGTGACGTACAAGGAAATAACCGGCGAAGATATCCGGACGAACATCAGCAACATCGGGAAACCGATCCCTACGTTGTCGGTCATGATTCTAGACAAGAACGGACGCCTTGTCCCTCTAGGCGTTGCCGGAGAAATGTACGTAGCCGGAGCAGGCGTGACGCGGGGATACTTGAACCGTCCGGAGCTGACGGCGGAGAAGTTCGTGGACAATCCGTTTGAACCTGGCGAACGGATGTACCGTACGGGAGACCTGGCGAGATGGCTGCCAGACGGGAACCTGGAGTACATGGGCCGGATCGACGAGCAAGTGAAAATCCGGGGGTACCGGATCGAGACGGGAGAAATCATGCATCGTCTGCAGCAGCACGCGGACGTGAAGGAAGCGGTGGTCATCACCCGGAAAGACGAGCGGGACGAATCGTACCTGTGCGCGTATGTGGTGAGCGGCGGGGCATTCGACGCCTCCGAGCTGCGTTCGCATTTAAAGCGCAGCCTGCCGGAGTACATGGTACCGTCGTATCTAGTAGAAGTGGAGCGGATCCCGCTGACGGCCAACGGAAAGGTGGATCGGAAGGCGCTGCCAGAGCCGCAAGGGCTGGTGCAGACGGGGAGCGAATACGTCGCACCGCTGAACGAGACGGAAGCGAAGTTGGCGGAAATTTGGCAAAACGTGCTCCGAATCGAACAAGTCGGGATCCAAGACAGCTTCTTCGAGCTAGGCGGGGACTCGATGAAAGCGATCCGTCTGATCGCAAAGTTGGAGCAAGCGATTGGACATAAGACAGACATCACTCATTTGTACCAATATCCGACGATTGAGCTCTTCCTAGCCAACCTTTCATCCGGCGCAAATATGCTGGATCATGCGGCCTACGAAGAAGCGCTTGCAGAAGAAATGGATTTACTGCGGGATCATATCGTTTCCGGCCCTTCATCGCTGGCGGGTGAAGTAGAAGACTTCTATCCGATGAGCGATATCGAGCAAGGGATGGTCTTCCATACTCTCAAGCAATCCGATGGTGCGGTATATCACGATCAGTTTGTATATGGGCTTAAAGATGAACACTTCCAACTTGAAAGATTGCGCGACGCTTTGAGTTTTTTGGTCACAAAGCACCCGATCCTGAGAACCGATTTTTATCTTCAGGCGGATGCTTATCCCGTTCAAATCGTACGCAAATGCGTAGAAGCACGGATCGGGATGGATGATATAACCGGATTAAATGGGAACGATCAAGACGATTTCGTAAAGCATTGGACGGAAGAGGATCGCAAACATCCGTTTGACATCGGGGCGGCGCCTCTTTGGCGGATGCACGTTTTTTTGTTGGGCGGCGGTCGCCTGTATTTAAGCTGGATTTTTCACCACGCCATCTTGGACGGCTGGAGCGTAGCGTCGTTCATGACAGAGCTGCTGAACGTTTACGGGATGCTGGGTGCCGGAACATTCGACCGACACGCAGACACCTCTTTGAAGAGCACATACAAGGATTACGTGATCGAACAGCTCGCGGTCAGAAATCGTCTCGATTTTCAAACGTTCTGGCAAGAGGAATTGAGGGAGTACAAACGGCTGGAGTTTCCTGAACTGACAGCATTGGGTCAAGAGCAGAGAGTTAACCATCATGAGGTTACACATTTCTTTGTTGATTTTAGGATGGAAGATCTCAAGTTTTTTGCGAGAAATAGCGGAACAAGCCTGCGTTCTATCTGTTTTGCAGCGTATTTGTACAGTCTTTCGATGTTTACCTACGACCATGAAGTTATAACGGGTCTCGTAGAAAACGGACGGCCCGTTCGCGAGGACGGCGATAAAATACTGGGTTGTTTCCTGAATACTATACCGGTGCAAATGAAGATTGATGCGCAAATGACATGGTTGCAATGGATTCAGACCGTGCATGCCAAATGCATGGAGATGAAAACCTTCGGAAGATATTCGTTGCAGGACATTATGCGCGCAACGAGAGAAAGGACCGATAGCGGCAACCCGTTTTTCGACGTTCTGTTTAACTTTATTGATTTCCATATATATGAGTCAATATCTGAAGAGTCGTTGTTTCCTGAGCTTTCGGCGAATTTGAGCTATGAGCGCACGAATGCCAAAATGGACTTCACTGTATCGATCACATTTAACGAACTGATGGTAAAAATCGGATCTTCCTATCGGGAAGAAGATGTATATAGAGTATTGCTGTATTTTGAGCGAACATTACGTATGATGATAGCCGATTCGAGTCGAACGATCCAAAGCGTCGATCTTCTCGAGGAAGAAGAGAAGCGTCAACTGCAGACGGTGTTCAACGACACGAAAGCCGATTATCCGAAGGACCAAACGATTCATGCGCTGTTCGAGCAGCAGGCGGAGCGAACGCCGGAAGCATTGGCGGTGGTATTCGATGCTGAACGGTTGACGTATGGGGAGCTGAATGCGAAGGCGAACCAGTTGGTGCAGGATCTGCGGACGCGTGGCGTCAGAGCGGACCGGATCGTAGGGATCATGGCGGAGCGCTCGGTGGAGAAGATCGTGGGCATTCTCGCGATCTTGAAGGCTGGTGGCGCATACTTGCCAATTGACCCGACGTACCCAGCGGAGCGGATCGTGTACATGCTGGAAGACAGCGGCGCCGATCTATTGCTCGTCTACGGGGAAGCGGAAGTGCCGCAAGAGTACGAAGGAACCGTTCTGAACCTGGCGGACGCGTCGTTGTACGCGGGCGATACTGCGAATCTGACTGCAGCAAGTGGTCCGAACGATCTGGCGTATGTGATCTACACGTCAGGATCGACGGGCAAGCCGAAGGGAGCGATGGTAGAGCATCGCAACGTCGTGCGGCTGCTTTTCAACGACCGCAACCT